>NZ_CP157316.1:0-420305 GCF_034555895.2 Mycobacterium europaeum | reverse complement strand
CACCGCGGCGCCGCGACCATCCTGCTCGATGTGAATATCGGCGCCACTGGCCGAGCGCGCACCCACGGTGCGTATGGTGACCGCCGCGCCCGCCGGTGTTGGGCCCCCGACACGGTCATAGACCACCACGTACGGGTACTGCGACGGAGGTAGCTGCTCAGCGAGGCCTGCCGCCCCCACCATCTGCAGCCCGACCCCGGTGACCTGTTGCCAGCGTTGCGGCTGCTTGGTGCAAATCAGCACCTGGTATCCGGTCGCGGCTGCCCGCAACGCCACCTGCACCAGCAGCGCGAACTCCCCGGCGATCGTCACCGTCGCCAGTTCGGTGGGGTCGTGCAGATCCACCAGCAGCGGATGCCCGCTGGCGGTCGTTCCCACGATGATGCCCGTTGCCCCGATCGGGACCGCCACCTTCTCCCCGGCGGCCAACTCGCGGGCCGGCAGGTTCAGCCCGCCGGTGGCCGCGGTCAGCAGACCCGCGGCCAGCCCAGCGTCGTGGCGGCCGACGAGCGGATTTAGGCCCGTCAGCGGCGGCTCGGGCAGCGGGCCGCCGGTGTGGTAGCGCACCATCACCCCCGCCGTGGTGGCCCCGTTATCGGCACGACGCAGCTGGACCGAAACCGCGGTGGCGTCGGTATCCGGTGCCCACAGCCGGTCGATCGCAGTACTCGATATGTCACCTGGCGACATCCAATACGTCTGCACGTAGCCGCCTGCATGGCGCAGCCGGCCCCATCCAGACGCTAGGCCCGTCGGGTCGATACCGGCCAGCAGTGCCTCATCGGCGGCGCGGATCTGGGCGGCGCTGAGCACCCGTGACGGGATACGCAAGCTGGTCAGCTCGGCTGCTAGCCATTCGGCGGCCGCGCTCATCGTGGCTGCCACCGACTCGCGCCACACGATCGCCCTAGCACTCTGCAAGGCGTTGAACCGCACCACCAGCCACGTGCGGCGCTGCCCGACCGCGGGATGATCACCCACCTCGGCCGAATACACCGGCGCATACGGGTGATGCGTTTTAGGTGCACGCCGCGCCCCCACGCTGACAATGTCGATGCCTTCTAAGTGCACATCGAACTGATCGAGCCCAGCGGCCACCGCCTCGAGGGGCAGCTTCGCCAAGGACTCCACCCGCGGGTAGTCCAACACCGAGGGACTATGCGGCGGTCCGTCGACTGCGACCACTGCCACCAAATGTGGCCCCACGGCGCGGATTCCGACCGGCCCGGACCCGAAGCGGCGCTCGTAATCAGCCAGCTCGCCGGCGGCGCCGACGCGCGGGCGGCGCCCGGTCACCGATCGCCACAGCAGGCTCAGCAGCGGCGCACCGCGCCAACACAGCAGCACCAGGACCGTGATCAGCACGGTCAGCCCGACACCGACCCACCAGCCGGGGCGGCCCGCCGCGGCCGCGCCCGCTGCGATCACCGCCACGTCGACGACGAACACCGCTACGACCCGCGCCCAGCTCGCAGCCACACTCAGCGGGAAATTTGACTTCATCACCGGCCCTCTCGTCGACGCATCAGGGCGGCTGAACCCAGTACCACCGAGCACAGCAGCGCAAGCCCGCCGACCCCGGCGGCGGCCACCCACACCGGGGTCATGTCGCGGCCCACCTTCGGCGGTGCCAGCACCAGCGGCGCCGCCAAGTGCTGAGGCCCCACAGGTTCACCAGGCGGTAGGTCATAGGTCAAGGCGGCGACCGGGTCGACGATGCCGTGCCCGACCTGGTTATCCACCCCGCGCGCTGGCGCCCGCGCTGTCGCGAGCAACCGGTTGATCACCTGATGTGCGGTCAACTGGGGGTACTTGGCGCGCACCAGCGCGGCCACCCCGGACACCAGTGCGGCCGAAAACGATGTGCCCGCCTGGGCGACTAGCGTGTTCTTGTTGCCCTCAACGGCATTCATCAGCCCGTCATCGCGCGGCGAGAGGCCTTCGACGTCGGTACCGGGCGCGGCGATCGACACCCAGGGCCCGGCCATGCTGCTGCCCAGCGGAGCGCCGCTGGAATCCACCGCGCCCACGGTGAGCACATAATCGGAGAACCATGCTGGGGTGGCCACCGTCGTCACCCCAGCCCAGTCGCGAGGATCGTTGGGCGTCAACGGGTTATAAATCGGGTTCTGCTTGCAGTCGTTACCGACACCGGTTTCATTGCCGACGTTGCCGGCCGCGGCCACGATCACTACGTTGCGGTCCACCGCGGCGTAATGAATCGCCGCCCCCAAATCGCGCTGATCGATCATGTCGGTCGCGGTCATACACGACACCTCCGAAATGTTGATCACCGTGGCGCCCATGTTGGCCGCATGCACGATCGCGCGCGCCATGGTGCGGATATCGCCGGCCTTGCGCCGGGTGGCCGGGTCCTGGTTACCGGCGAAGGCATCCTTGGGGCTAAACGCTTTGGAGCTTTGCCGGATCGCAATGACCTGCACATCGGGGGCCACCCCGGAAAACCCGTCCGCTGCCGGCGCCGGCGGTGGCGGCGGCGCGGGGGCTCCCGGAGGCGGGGGTGGCGGCGCTGGCGGTCCAGGCGGGGCCGGGTCATCAGGTCCTGTGCCAGGGCTTTCGGGGGCAAGTTTGGCGTGACCGGCGGGCATCACCACCTGCGGGGTCGCTCGGGGATGCCACCCGGCCCCGTCCGGTGGCGGCGGGGGCGGGGGCGGTGGCAGCTGCACGGTTACCGTTTGCGGCGGCGGGGGTGGAGGTGGGGCCTCCGTGGTGGGCACCGTGTCGGGGTGACGGCTCTGGCGCGGCGGGGGAAGCGGTGTTTTGCCGTCGGCCGGTTGGGCGGCGATCAGCGACGCCACGATCGTGCCGTGGGCGTCACAATCGGCCAGGCCGTCCCCGCCGGCCACCACGTAGTCACCGCCGCCGACAAGGTCGGTCAGCCGCGGATGCGGGCTGACCCCGGTGTCGATGACGGCCACCTTCTGACCCGCACCGCGGCCAAACCGCCACGCCTCGCCCAAATCCAGCATGTCCATGTAGTGCGGCTGCACCCGATAGTCCGTACCCGGCAGCGTGCCCACCTTGGGGCAAAACGCGCCCTGGCGCATCGGCTGATCCGGGCCCGGAGGCCCATCGGGCGGGGTTGCGCCCACATCAATTTGTGGGGGCTCCACTGCGGTAGCCGGCGGGGCAGCCCACAGCCCGGTCAACCCCACCACTGCAACAGCGGACACCGCCGCGCAGGCCTGTTGCGCACGACTCACCGAAGTCACCCCTGCTACCGGTACCGGATCGCGGCCAAGACACCCATCAGCCAAAACGCCAACGGGAAAATGCCGGTCAAACACACATACTCGATCCACTCCACGACTTTGCGGAACGTCGGCGTGTAGAAGCGGTTGGGCACCACCACCCCGGCCACCAGCCCGGCGACGGGCACCGCCACCATCACCGACACCCCCACCAGCAGTGCGGGCATCGTCCACAACCCCAGCACATAGCGCCCGGCCACCCCGATCACCAGCGCGACCGCGGCCAACGCCAGAATCGTCGCCTGCCAGCGGTCGGTGAACGAGCGGCCCCGCAGCAGCACCGCGACCGCCACCAGGCCCGCCAAGACCAGCGGCAGCCAGCGTCGCGGCACGTGCGGATCGCACAACCCGACGCTGCACGCCGCCGCCAAACCCGTTGTCGCAACCAGCAATCCGCTCAGGTAGGAGTGCGCCCGGTCGGTGGCCACCGCGACCTCACGCACCGACTCTGGGCCGGCGAACGTGGCGACTTGCCCGCTGGCCACCGCATGATCGGCCGGCAAATCAGGGCGCGCCTCAAAGATCCAGCGGCCCGAGGCCGAGGGGAACACCGGCAATCGAATCCCGGCCGCCCAGCGCGCCACCGTGGGGGATACATGCATCCCTATCACCGCCATCAGCAGCAGCACTGTCAGCAGGATCGGAGCTGAGGTCACCAGTGTCATGCGCACCAACCCGATCACCGCGCCCGCGGCCGCGGTCACGATCACCGCGGTGCCCAACGCGATATGGCGGCCGGTGAACCGCACCACCAACAGCGCCGCTACCAATACGGTCGCCAAACCCAGCGCGGCGTGCGGGGCGCCCACCGGGCCGGGCACCGCGGCGGCGGCGGCCACGGCCGCCGGTACGCAGCCGGTCAACAGCAGCGTGTCACCAAGACCACGCACCAATACACTGGTCCCGCGGCGCGTCAAGATGATCACCGCCGCCGCGAGCAGCACCGCGGCCAGCGCGCCACCATAGGCGGCTGGCAGCCAGCCGAGGTGCCCGTAACGCCAGCGGGCCAGCAAGACCGTTGCGGCCAACACACCGGCGACCACCATGGCTGCCCCGACTCGGGCCGCCCACACCGGTGTGACTGCCGGCCAGCGCTTACTGAGCTCGGTGGCCACCGCCGAGGTGACATGCTCGACGACATTGATACGTGCCTCGGTGTCCGGGGCGAACCGCAGCCACAGCCGCGTGCCATCGCTGACGCCCTGGGCGGCCAGCGACAACCCCGGTTTGAGCGGGCTGCCATCGACCCAGCACAAGGTCCAACGGCCCCGCGCAGTGGCCGCCAACGGTGATTCCCCCAGCTCAGCAAGGCGCGTGTTGACCAAGTCCACCAACGCCGTCAATTGCACCGACACCGCCGCGGTGGCGTCCAACACCACTCCGATCTTGGTGGCCCCAGCGATGACCGCCACCAAGACCCGGTCGGGCAGAGCCGGACCGGATGCCGCGGTTACAGGGTTGTCGCGTTGCCGTTCGATCGTCACGCGCTTCGCGCCCCCGCAGCGGTGGGGAACCCGTCGGCAAGCTCGGCGGCCAGCTCCAAAAACGCCAACCGGGTGGCTTTACGCAGAGCCAAAAAGTCCAGGGTGTCGGCGTCGCGCAGATGCGGGTCCCACGGGATGGTCTTGACCGAGCGCACCCGAGGCCCCACCGTCTCGGTGATATGGGAGATGAAGGCCTTCGTCGCGCAGTCATGGATGTCGTTGAGCACGATCACCGACCGCTTGAGCAGCTCGTGGCCGTTGCGCGCGGCCAGCCATTCGACTGTCGTCTCGATCGCCAGCCCGCCCTCAGCGTTGCAGGAGCCGATGATCATCAGCGCGTCGGTGTTGGACAGCACGGTTTTGAAGAACTCGGTTTCCACCTCGGCGCCGCAGTCGACCAGTGCCAGTTGGTAAAACCGGCGCGTCAGCGCGACGGTGTCATGAAAGACCTTCTTGTTCAACTCCATTGGGTTGGCCACATTCTGGTTGCCCGGTAACACTTCGAGGCCCTGCTTGTTCTGTCCAGTGAAATGACGGGCTTTGGGATAGTCGACAACCATGTCTTGAGCGGCAAGAAGATCCCCCAGTGAGCTCAGTGCCTTGGGGTCAACGAAGCGGCCCAGCCCGCCGTAGGTGGTGTCGGCGTCGATCGCCAGGACCTGCTGGTTGCGCTCGGCGGCGAACACGGTGCCCACACCGGCGGTCACGCGCGTCTTGCCGACCCCGCCTTTCACCGACACCGCCGCGATCTGGTAGTTGCCGGGAATGTTGGAGGTGACTCGGGCCTTCCAGTCACGGAGCTGGCGCTCGTGAGGGCCAGCGCCCAGATTGATCAGTCCGCCTGTGCAGACGTAAACCGCTTTGCGCCAACCCATGTCAGCCGGATCGCGGCGCCGTTTGACGACTTCTTCGACCTGGACGTGTCTGGTGCGCGGCGCGCCGACACTTTGCAGGTCCGCACGCGGCGCCCACCGTTCGACTGGGTCGACGTTGGGGGGTGTCCACCGCTGCGGGGGCGGCTGACGTTGTTCGAACTGCGGGCGCGGCGGAATCGGGGGCGGCTGGTGTTTGATCGGGCCGCTGGGCGGGGCGAAGTCCGTGCCAGGAGCCCGCGACCAGGGCACCGCATTCGGGTGCCCTGCCGGCGGCGGCGCAGCGAATCCGGGCTGGCCTGGCGCTCCTAACGGGCCCGGCGGCGGGGGCGCCGCGTGCGCGCCTTCGGTGTCGCCGGCTGCTGGTGGCGCCGTGTCCGGCGCTGGCGGCCACCCGGCCTGGGCCGGACCGCCCTCCGCAGACGGCGGTGCGAACTCGTATTTGCCCACCGGCGGCGGTGGCAGCTGCGGTGAGGGCACCTGAGGCGCAGGCGGTGCGGTCGGCTCAGGAAGCCGCAAATCCGACAACGACACCTCCTCGGTGACCTCGTCGGTGGGTGCGGCATGTTCGCGGTGCTGCTCGGGGTTTTCCGGCGGCAGGTAACGCGACATGAAGTCAGAATTGTCAGTCATTTGGTCCCCATCGCTGTGGCGCGTCTGGCGTTTACTACTTCTGATCCTAGGGGCGGAATTCTCGCTATACCACGCCCATACGGTATTTATCGAGAACACTTTGCTGGCACGCCGGTACCGCTTTTGTCAGGCCATTCGTTCGTGACTTGCCCAGGCCCGCACCCCGACGCTATCGAAGACCGTCGTGAGTGCGTGATGCAGTTGGGCCGGGGTGGCCGGGGCGATCGCCAGCCACTCCTGGTGGGTGCCCGGTGGCGGGTTGAGCCGATACAGCGCCACCCGCCCCGAGGCGGTGTCGCGCAGGTTCAGCACCGTTTCGCTCCATACCGTTTCGGTATCCACATGTGCGCGCGCATACGCCAGGGCCTCGGCCTGTGGATCTTCTAGCGCCGCGCCCAGCTCTGCCAGCGCGCCGCCGCGCAGCCCCAGTGAGCGCAGCGCGGCCATCTTGGCCGCGGCCGAGCCGGCGTGCGCATGCGCGCTGACCGCGCTACGCATGTCATCGAGGGGAACGTTGACCGCGCTGATTCGTGCCGGCTCGACCCGGTGCACCGAGTCCAGCGCTTCGACGATCAGGCGTTCTATCCACTCTTGATCAGTGCCGGGACAGTCGTCGATAGTGATCAAAGACCCGGCGCGCACCGCCGAGGCCCAGCGGCCGTCGCGGCGGGCCAACACGATGCGTAGCTGCTCATCTGGTATCGCCCGCCAGGTGCTCGGATCATCCATCACCACCGGGGTGACCACGTTCATCGGGCCGTGGGAGACCAACACCACGATTTCGACGTCGGGGCTGGCAAGTACCGCCATGCGGGCGGCGATATCGGACCGCACCACGGCGCCCTCATCGGCGATTCCCTGGTCGACCAACACCGCCAGACCTGGGTGCGCGGTCAGCCATTGGGTGTCTTGAGCTTGGCCGTAGGGTCGCCCACGCAGCTCGGGGGCAAGTTGGGCGATGCCCAGCATGGCTTGCAACAGCCACAACCCCTCAAGGTTGACGGTGATGTCGGAGCGGGAGGTGGCCGCGGTGGTGTCAGCGGTGGTCATCGACGATCTCCAGGTCGTCTAACGCAAACGTGGCGGCACCGTTGTCGGTGCCGCCACGTGCTTGCCTGTGAATACTGCGGGCTAGGCCCATGAAGACCCGACGGCGCTGTCGGTGCTGTTCATGTTGGACCCGGCGGTCTGGACCTTTTGTCCGTGGGCGTTGGCCTGCTCGTAGATCACCTGAAAGTTGCGGCCCAACTGGGTGATGAACTCCTGGCAGGCCGTCGAGCCGGCGCCACCCCAGAAATCCCCGGCAGCCAGCACATCGCGCACGATCGCTTGGTGCTCGGATTCCAGGGAAGCGGCTTGGGCACGGATCAAAGCGCCGTGGGCATCGACATCACCGAACTGGTAGTTGATCGACATGGCTGAAGTCTCCTTGTGTGAAAGGTGGGTAGGGGCCTGGCAGTTAGCTGCTCAGGATCTGCTGGGAGGCCTGCTCTTGCTGTTCGTAGTTGTTGGCGTCGCGGATCAGCCCGTCGCGCACCCCGTGAAGCATGTTGACGATGTTGCGGAACGCCTGGTTCATCTGCCCCATCGTGTCGTAGGAGGTCGCCTGGGCCTGCCCACTCCAGCCGGCGCCTGCGATGTTCTGCGAGGAGGCCCACATCTTGCGGGCTTCGTCTTCCACGGTCTGGGCGTGCGTTTCGAACCGGCCGGCCATGTCACGCATCGCGTGCGGGTCGGTCATAAAACGGGTGGCCATAATAACGCTCTCCTTAAAGCCTGGGTGATTTAATTCAGTGTTGCTGTAGGGCCAGTCTATTGGCCTGATCTGACGCCCGGCAACGGTCGGCGAAAGCTATTTGTGCGAATTTTTCCTGGCATTGATGCTCTCTTATATGGGCTAGCTTCGGCGCACGACTTTGACCGGCTTTCCATACCGCGGGGCGCCGTCACTATCGTTACCGCGGCCGTGCAAACCTGCCGCCATCGGGGTCCCTCCATACATGCCCGATCCTCCCGTGGTCGCGGGCGCTGCCGCGGCCACCCCGCCACCACCCGAAGCGGCCACCGGGGCGACCGCGCGCGCCGCGCTCGCGGACTCGACCCCACTGCCAGCAGTCCAGGTCGCCGGCACCGATAATCCGCCCAACGAGCCAGCCCCTCCGGCCACGGCCTCGACTTCGGCGGCCGCCCCGCCCAGCCCGGCCAGCCCCGGCCCGCCGGCACCCGTTAAGGCCGCCGAGGTCCCGCCGGCTCCGAACATGCCCGGATTCATGAAACTCATGAACGGGCTCAGCAGCGACTGGAACTGGCCCAGGCCGCCGCCCCCCAGTCCTTGGCTCAGCGGTGAGGCAAGCCCCTGCAGCGCTTGAGGAATGGTGCTGACCAGCTGTGGGCCCATCGACAACATGGTTTCGCCGTCCAAACCGGCAGGCAAGCTACCCGCGCTGCTGGCGAAATTCATCGGCTGCTGCCCGGCGGCGGTACCACCCGATTGCCCCAGCGCGGCAGCTTGGGCTGCCAGCCCGATCGGGTCGGAGTTCGGCAGCGGCGGGGTGAACGGCACCAGCGTGCCGGTGATCCCGGCAGCTTGCCCGGCGAAGCTGTACATCGTCGCGGTGTCTTGTGCCCACATCTGCCCGTAATGGGCTTCGTTGGCCATGATCGCTGGGGTGTTAAAGCCCATGAAGTTGGTGTTGAGCAGCGCCACCAGCTGGGCCCGGTTCTGGGCGATCACCGGCGGGGGCACCACGCCGGCCCGCGCCGCCTCGAACGCATCGGCCGCCCCCGCGGCAGCCAGCGCCGCTGCCTGGCATTGTTCGGCGGTGGCGATCATCCACACCACGTAGGGGGCCGCGGCCAACGCCATCGTCATCGACGACGGACCCAGCCACGCGGTGCTGGTCAGAGCCTCGATCACCGCCTGAAACGCCGCTCCCGCCGACCCGAGCTGCGCCGCTAGCGCCTGCCAGGCCGCCGCCGACTCCATTAGAGACGCCGAACCCAGGCCGACATACATCCGACCGGAGTTGATCTCGGGAGGAACCTCGTAATCCGGCATGGCTACGTGCTACGGACCCGCAGGTCAGACCATCGCGACGGTGTTCAGCGCCTCAGTTGCGGCATAGTCGGCCGAGCTGATGCCCATTGTCGAGACAAACATCGAGTGCACCACCGACCCGATCGCCTGCGTCACCTGATACACCCCGCCGTGCACGCCGAACGCCGCCGCCAACAGCACCGAGGCCGGCTCCGGTGCCGGAGGCACCACACCCATGATGGGAGCTGCGGCCGCGGCGTTGCCCGCCGCTACCGTCGACCCGAGTCCAGACAGCCCGGAGGCGGCCTCATCAATCCCCGCAGGTAACGCTTCGACAAACATGGAACCCTCCCACAACCAACCCGGCCGGACCATTTACCCGGCCTGATGACAAAAGTGTATCGACGCTCGCCGACTTACGCGCGGCCCATCAGCGATCTATCCCACCGCAGTCTCGGCTACTTGCACATAAATTCCCGATTCGCCCGAATCGCCGGTATTCATCAAGAATCCGCGGCCCCGTGGCATGGAATGTCCCTTCCATTTCGCCTTGACGAAACCTTGGTCGGGATCAGAGTCCATCACCAGCAGCGGCTCGGTCGCGTCACGAAGCAGCCTGACGAGCGGATCGCCCATCCCCGACATGAACGGCCCGAACAGCCGGGTATAGATGATGTGCAACCCCACATCAGAGCCCGCCTGGACAAACGGCGCGATCGGGACCAGTGGCGAGTCATATCCCGCGGGCAAGCGCTCCGAATCGTCGATGACCAAAAAAATCTCCGGGCCTTCCCAGTGCCGCTGGCCGATCTGAGCGACCGACACATCATCGCTGGGCATCCGCGGCGCCAAGACCTGCGCCAACTCCTCCATGCGCTGCTTGACCGCCTGCGGTGTGGTAGCGAACCGGTGCACATACTCAGGCCCGAGCACATTGAGCAGCTGGCGGCGCGGATCCACCAGCCACACCTGCGCGGCCGGGCGCCCGGCATCCTGTGCCGCCCCCTCCGCACCCGGGGCGTAGACCCGCCCAATCTCGCGCATCAACGTCGCACAGGTCGTGGTCCGACCACACTTGGCCTGCCCGGTGATCATCAGGTGCTGACCGTCGAAGAACGCCGGATGTTCGGTCTCATTGAGCGCCCACACCATCGTCGAGGCGCTGCGCGGATCCGAGGCCGCCAGCGCGGCCAGCTCGCCCGCCGCCACCCGCTGAGGCAGCCGGCGCACCTTGGGTGCCGCGGTGAACCCTCCGGCCACACGGTTGACCGCTGCGACCACGCTGCGCGAGTCGAACACCTCAGCATCCGTGGACTCCAGCGCGGGGCGCGCCATCAGGGTGTGCAACCCCACCGGCTCCACGCCGGCGCGCTCATAGTTCTGCCCGATCATGCCGCGCCCTGGCCGCGAAGGAACCGCCGCGGCCAAGCGCGGCTTAGCGACCAGCGCCGCGTCGTTGACATCGGCCAGGCGCAGCTCTACCCGGGAGCCGAAGTTGCCGCGCACCATCACCTGCAGGTCGGTGGTCTTGGTGACCGCGACGACCACGTGAATGCCGAACGTCGGCCCCTCCTTGATCAGCCGGTTCACCTGGTTTTCCACCAGTTCGGGATACTCGCTGGCCACCGCCGCATAGTTATCGATCACCACAAACACATCGCCGTGGCCGTCATCGGGCAGCGGACCCGATTCACGACCAGCCTTGCGGCGGCGAAACACCTCCATCGACATCACACCGGTCGCTTCGAAACTGCGCTTGCGCGAGGCCAGCAGCTCCGACATCTCGGCCACCGTGCGGCGCACGCCGTCACCATCGAGCGACATCGCCACCCCACCCACATGCGGCAGGCCGGCCACGCTGCCCAGCGCCGCAGAGGAAAACGCCAAGCAATAGAACTGCACCTGCTCGGGGGTGTGGGTCATGGCGGCCGCGCAAATCAGATTCTGCAGCGCGGTGGTCTTGCCCGCGCCCTGCGCGCCGACGATCGCCACGTTGGCACCCGCGCCCGACACATCGACGGTCAATGGATGCTGGTCATGCTTGAACGGCCGGTCCACCAGCCCGATCGGAAACACCAAATTCGGGGTACGGGCATACTCACTGTCCCAGCGCCGCCCCAAATAGGTGTTCACCAGCTTCTCGATGCTCCACGGCTCATCCAGCGGCGGCTTCCACAACTGGTAGGGCTCAAAATCGATCCGGCGCAGCTGGTCGATGATGATGCGGCCCACCTGCGGGCGCATCAGCGCCGTCACACCGCCCTCGTCATCCTCCCCCTCGGATTGCTGCTCGCTTAGCCCGTCAACCTCATCGACCACCTCATCGGACGTCGCAGAGGTATCAGAGTCATCCGGCAGCGGCAGCGGAGTGAAATCGGTGGTAAACAGCTGCGGCGCAAAGTAACTGACCGCCGCCCCGTCTGACTGCGGGCCGCCAGCGAGGTCCTCGGTACCCGGCTTGCGGTACTCGCGCCACAAGAACTCGCCCTGAAACTTCGTCAAGGTACCGTTTTGCGGGCTGCCCTCCAAGAAATAGCACTGCCCAGAGCCCTTGAGGTTCACCGCGTTCGGCACGCCGATCGCCGAAGCCGCCTGCGCGGTCTTAGTCATCAACGCCAGCCGATATCCCATGTTCTCCAACAGCCGCTCAGCGCGAGTGTCGATCTGCTGGCTGGCCATGTGTAGATGCACCCAATACGCCCGGCCCTGCCGGCAGATCCGGTCCAGCGACTCCTCGATCTCACGACCCATCATCTTGAACAACTCGGCGAACTCGTCGATGACCACCATCAGCACCGGCAACGCCGGCAACACCTGCGCCGCCCCCGACGACAACTGATCCGCACGGATCTTGTTGTACTCGGTCGCATCATCAGCACCGGCCATGTCGCACAAGGCCTTACGCCGCGCGATCTCACCGTCGAGCGCGTCGACGAAGCGGCCCATCAGCCCCTGGTCCTCTTCAAGGTCGGTGATGATCTGCGCCACGTGAGGCACCCCGGCGAAAGGTCGAACACCTGAGCCGCCCTTGAGGTCGGCCAGCATGAACTGCAGATTCTGCGGCGGGTGCCCCAAGCACAGCGACTCGATCAACGCCCGCAACATCATCGTTTTACCCGAACCGGTAGTGCCGGCCATCACCCCGTGCGGACCCTGACCGCCGTGCGCGCCCTCTTTGAGGTCGATGAAAAACAGCTCGTTGTTATCGGCACGGTTACCCAGCGGCACTTTCAACCGCTGCAACGAGTTGATGTCACTGCGCGAAGCCCAAAACTTTTCAAAATCAATATGGGCGGCATCCTCAATGCCGTAGTAGGACAGGATGTCTCGGGCCATCACCCGCTGCCCGGTATCAATTTCGATCGCCTCATAGGCCTCAGCCAGCCGCCAGCGCGACATGCGCTCGGCGAACGTCTCAGCCGCATCGCGGCTGACCTGATCTGCATAGGCAAAAAACTGCGGCTCATTGCCCTGGGCATCCCAGGTCACCGGGTCTCGCGGCACCGCCGAAACCACCCCGTTGTCCCCGATATGCAGCACGCGGCGCGGATCACGGCACGCCGGAACCCGACTCGAGCCGCGCACGTCAAAAAACGTCAACCCATTGACCCCTTCGGAACTCCCGAAACGATCCCAGCCCACCTCGGTGTCGCACACAATTACGGTGTGCGGCAACGGGTTAATCGGTTCCTTCGACGCCCCCAGGCGAGCCCTAAAGTCCCCGCGCGCCCGTAACCCCAGCGCCTCGGACTGCGCGGCCAAGAAATCGTTAACCGACCCATACACCATCCGCACCGGCCCCGCACCATCCTCGAGGAGGGCATCGCCGGCGTGCGGCAACCACTTGACCCAATCCCACTCAGCCGCATCCGCGGTGACCACCACCAGCCGCAAATGATCAGGCCCGTGGAAAAACACCAACTGGCACAATATCGCGCGCATCAACCCCAGCACCCGCTCGCGTGGGCCGCGCAGCTCATAGCCAGGCTCGACCATCAGTGACACCAGTGCGGGCACCCCGTAGGCCACCGTCTGGTACTGCATGAACTCCTGCAGCACTTTTCCGGTCACTGGCTCGAGCTCGATATCGGTCGGCGCGTCTTGTGGTTCGGCGAACACCGCGGCGTGCGACTCCACCAAGTCAGTCATGCCCCGCCCCACCCGGGCCACCCCGAACCAGGCATCACCGCCGTTGGGCTTGCGCTCCCACATCCGCACACTGCCCACGCTGGCTTCCAGCGTGTCCGGTGCCGGGTGATACCAGCGGTAGTTCTCATCGAGCCGGTCAGCCAACTCCGAGGTGGTTCCCCGCAACTCGTCCATGATCATGCAAAACCGCGCCCGCAGCGCATCCAGTTTCGAGCGCGACATCTCCTGCGAGCCACCGCGTCCACCGAACAGCATCGCCATCAGACCGCCCACCATTACGACCGGGAACAATGAGCCTCCCCCGGTGAACGTGCGTGCCCCGCTGGCGAACGACACCCAGACCATCGCCCCCACCAGACCCATCAGCCCGACGATCAACACCACCGACCACAGCGGTTTGCTCTGCGGCGGCGGCACTTTCAGCGGCGTCGGCAACTCAATGGTCTCTGGCCGAAACGGCGGCGCCTCAGCAGTCTCTTTGCGGGCAAACCCATGTTTCATGACTTGGGGACCTCCAGTTCGGCCGGGTTGGCGTCGACAGGCAAGGTGTTGTGGCGCACCAGCGCATCAGCGCGCGACAGTGCCGGCCCAGCGGCCAGCAGCCGCAGCGCCAGCCACGGTGCCGGGTTGGGAGTGTGTTTCTTCAGGCCCAGCGCGTTCATGGTGTCCTCTTCGCGCGGAACCCCGAATCGCACACCGGATTCGGAAATCCACCACAACGACTCCAGCGTGCTCGCTGAGGGCGAATTGCCGGTGGATACCACATAATTGGCGTATTCCGGACCCAGATAGACGCGGTCGGCCTGCATCTGGGTGCCGGGTGTTTTCACCAAATCGACCACCTTGTCCGCCTGGTCCTCGGCCACCGGGATGGTCGGGCCAGCGATCACCGACGTGGTCGCCATCGACTCCCCGTCCACCTTCTCCCAATGCCAGCAGGCGGCCGCGTTGAGCTGGCTGTCCACCACGTGCGGGGGCGCGGCCGGAAACGCCGACAAGTCCAGCGTCTGCACCACCGGCAGCTTGGCCAACACCGGCCCGGCCACCACCGGCATCGCCGCCCCCGCGGGACCGGCGTTTTGCAGCACCTGAGCCACCACCGGCGAGACCGGCTGCACGCCGTCGGCGAGCACCACCGAGTAGGCGGTCTGACCACCCACCTGAGGAGTCGACACCACCGTCCCGATCGGACCCGGCGCCCCGGCGAACCGCGCCGGTAACCCCGCACCCGCGATCACCGGCACCGACAACTCCGGGCCCACCGGAATAGCATCAAACAGCGCCCGGCTCATCGGGCGAGACCCCGACACCGCGTCCTCACCCAATCCCAACGCCAACAGCACCGCGCGGGCACCCTGGTTGATCAACGAACGCCGGCCGTCGCGGATCAACCACACCGCGTCCCCATAGCGGCGCACCAGCGCATCATCAGCACTCAACACGTGGCGGCGCGGACCCAACTCCGGCTGGCCGTCAATGACGGTCACCGTCACCGGTTCTGGCGCTGCCGCCCCGAACGCCTTGGTGATCTCATCGCACACCAGCCACGACGAGCGGCCCGGCGAGGTCACCGCCATATCTTGCGGAGCGCCGGCAATACCGACCAGGGGGCCGCGCGGGTGTGCCTCGATCTCACTGCGCCGCACCCGAACCGGGGTCGACGCCTCCCCGACGATCAGCCGCGCCGAGGATAAATTCAGCGCCGGATACAGCTTGTCCCCGACGCGCACATACAGGGCACCGGAGTCCTGATCGGCCACAATCCGCGCCTGCCCCGCCGACCCGGCCGGGCGAATCAACGACCAGAACAAGGCCCCCAGACACAGCACCGCGGTGATCGTTACGCCCGCCAACAACGACATCGACTGTCGCCGGCCCGGCTCGGCTTCCATCCGAACCCGCCGCCGCGTCATCGCCAACACCGCCCGGCGGGCAAAAAACATGTGCCCCGACACCTGCACCCGTGTCGACAACCCCAGGCCGCGCCCGCGCCACCGCGACTCGTCGCCCTTGCCCGCTCCCGGTTCAACCACCGTCACATACCTACCTGTCGTCGATTACGCCACCAGCTCGCGACCGCACAGAGCGCCCAGAAATCGTTACCCGACAATGCGTTTCACCACCACACGGCCATGTGGAAAGTTCGAATATTGGACATGTCCACCCGGGGTGGGCGCCTCGATCACTTTCGTCGAGGACACGGCGAGCTGCACATGCTCAGGCCCCCTGCTCGAGAAGTTGGAAAACACCAAGTCACCGGCGCGCACATCAGCGCGATCTACCAGCGTGCCGTGGTGAATCATGTCGTAAGTCATGCGCGGCAAGTGCACCCCGGCGTGAGCGTAGGAGTCCATGACCAGGCCCGAGCAGTCATAGGTGCGGGGCCCGACCGCACCCCACACGTAGGGGTCCCCCAATTTCGTCTCGGCGTACTGCACCGCGCGCAGCGCCGTCCCGCTACCGCGACCGTCACCGGCCAGCACGGATTCGCGCTCACTGCCGCCCTGCTGACCCCCGGCGCCGCCGCGGGTCAGGCTGCTCATCAACGTCGCAGGTATCCCCGAGGCAACCCCACCGAGCCCGCTCAAGCCGCTCAGCCCGCCCCCGCCGCCGCCGGCGCCGCCCATCAAGCCACCCAGCCCCGAAAGCGGCATGCCGCCCACGCCCGGTGAACCCATCCCGCGATAGCCCGCGGCCAGCTGCCGCAGCCGCAGCGCCAACAACCGGTTTTGCGCCGTGGTCTGATCCAACTGGCGCTGCATCGCCTCCAAATGCTGATCCATCGTGGCCATGATCAGCCGCGCACCCGCCGGAGAACCACCCAACCCTGCCGTGGCCGCCCCCACCGCGCGGGCCTGATCGCGAATCACCCCCGAGGCGGCCCGCCCCTGCACACCGACCGCACCCCCTGCATCGACGGTCTCCCCCGAGTTCGTATCAAACCCGGCCGCGGTCACGTGCGCGCGCTGGTAGGTGCCCCCGGCCGCTGTCGCGCCACCAGTCAAGCTGCTATCTCCGCCAGCCGGAGCGGCCGGCACCGGACCCCGGTCACCACCGGCGGCGAACACCTGGCCCCCCGCAGCGCCATGCCCGGCAGGAAACAACCCGTGACCACGAGTCAGCAGCCGGTCCACCCCAGCCACAAACGCCGCAACACTCACCCACCAAAATTAACCCGGCCAAATCCCCCCGGCCACAGCCAAGCGCGCCCAGTTAGTAGCCGTGGTGGATATTCCAGTTGGCCTGCCCCACTTTGGCCTTCTGGTTATGCCCGTCATGGGCGACCCCATAGCGAGCCATCTGATAGTTCATCGACGCGCACGCATTGGCCACCGGATCCCAAATGTGGTTCGAGGTACCCCGCTGGTGGTACCGGGCGAACGTATCCGGCATCACCTGCCACGGACCCCGTGTCGCATGCAAAGGACCCCCGTCGACCTGGCGGGCCCCATGCGCGTTGGTATCAGACAAATTGATCGCGTTGGCCCGATAACTGGATTCATGGTCGGCGATGGTGGTCATACCTTCCATCCAGTTCGCCCGAGCCCGCGGGTCAGTGATCCCCATGCGATCCAGCGCTTCTTCCAAGTAGCGGCGCATCGCGCCGCGCCCACTAGCCCACACGCCTTTGCCTTCAAAAGAGACCTCCGACAACGGGATAGCGCCGCGATCCACGCCGGCAGCGCCCAGCGCTTCACGTCCGCTGGGTTCAGCCGCGCTCCATTGCGCCGACCGGCGCCCACCCATCCCGTGCCCCACCAGCGAGGCCGGAAGTGACGCCAGCCCGCTCAAGCCGCTCAGCCCGCCCCCGCCGCCGCCGGCGCCGCCCATCAAGCCACCCAGCCCCGAAAGCGGCATGCCGCCCACGCCCGGTGAACCCATCCCGCGATAGCCCGCGGCCAGCTGCCGCAGCCGCAGCGCCAACAACCGGTTTTGCGCCGTGGTCTGATCCAACTGGCGCTGCATCGCCTCCAAATGCTGATCCATCGTGGCCATGATCAGCCGCGCACCCGCCGGAGAACCACCCAACCCTGCCGTGGCCGCCCCCACCGCGCGGGCCTGATCGCGAATCACCCCCGAGGCGGCCCGCCCCTGCACACCGACCGCACCCCCTGCATCGACGGTCTCCCCCGAGTTCGTATCAAACCCGGCCGCGGTCACGTGCGCGCGCTGGTAGGTGCCCCCGGCCGCTGTCGCGCCACCAGTCAAGCTGCTATCTCCGCCAGCCGGAGCGGTCGGCACCGGACCCCGGTCACCACCGGCGGCGAACACCTGGCCCCCCGCAGCGCCATGCCCGGCAGGAAACAACCCGTGACCACGAGTCAGCAGCCGGTCCACCCCAGCCACAAACGCCGCAACACTCACCCACCAAAATTAACCCGGCCAAATCCCCCCGGCCACAGCCAAACACACCCAGTTCAGGGCATGCGCTGTCAGCGACCGCCCTGCGGATACGTCGGCGGCCCCAACGGCCCATAAGGCTTATACGGTTCAGGAATCAAATCGCCGTGCCACAGGAAAATCCCCGAGCCCGGCACATACTCATTCCACCCATACGGCGGCAGCTCACCACTGCCCGGCGGGTAAATCTTCGCGCCGGGGAACGCCGACTGCGGCACCCACACACCGGAATTGGGACTCAACTCGATATAACGATCTGGATTGCCGTGCGAGTCCGACAACGTTGGTGGCCCCAACGCCCCCGGCGGAAGCGTCTTATAACCCGGGATCTCATCGGACCTGACGAAATAATGCGGAACCTGAGCCGGATCTTTCGTCCTGTCATAAACATCCACCCACGGCGGCGAATCTGGATAGTTCGGCGGACCCAGCCCGCCCACCCCGGCACCATAGGGCATATGCCGCTGATCCCCAGGCTTCCACCTATCCGAGGAATCCAACGGCACCGCCGGCGGCGAATCCTTCGCCCCATCAGAAAGCGTCTGATACCCCGCGGCTGTTTGCCGCAACGTCGCCGACACGCCCTGGTACTGGGTCTTCGTCGCCTGCAACTGGCCCTGCATCGCCGAAAGCTGCTGATCCATCGCGGCCATAATCAGATGCGCCCCCGCCGGCGTCCGACCCAACGTCGCACTCGACGCCCCGATCGCACGGGCCTGATCACGAATCACCCCCGAGGCCAGCCGGCCCTGCTGACCAATCGCCGTGCCCTGTTCGGCCGACTCCTGCAACTCCTGATCAAGGCCCGCCGCACCGGCGCGCGACTGCTGATAAGAGCCAGCGGCCCGAAACACCCCGGCACGCAACCCACTCCCGCCATCAGGCGACGCCGGCACCGCACCGCCCTCACCAGCGGCCGGTAACTCCCCGCCCCCACCGCCAGCCGGATACAAGTCATGCGCACGCGTCAAAATGCGGTCGACACCCGCTACAAACGCCGCAATACTCACCCAACAAAATTAACCCGACGCCATCGGCCCAGGCCACATCCAGCGCAGGCGAAACCATCACAAAGCGAAGTACTACATACCTCGCGTTCGGTACCATATACCTATGGCTTTCAATGTGAAAGACGAAGAGGTGATCCAATTCGCCGACGAGCTCGCCGCCCGCCTGCACCTCCCCAGCCGCATCGACGCAATCCGCTACGCACTGCGCGCCCAGATCGAGATCACCCAATCCCGCACGGGAAACCGCGCCGACGAACTGCTCGACGTCCTCAGAACCGAGATCTGGCCACTGCTGCACGACCGATCCCCTATCAGCAAGACCGAACGCGAACAAGCGCTCGGATACAACGACGCCACGGGCGTGTGAGCGCCGTGATCATCGACTCGTCAGCCCTTATTGCCTTGATCCAAGGCGAAGCCCCCTACACCGAACAGATCGCGGCCGCCCTCGCCGGCGACCGTAGCCCGGTCATGTCCACGGCGAACGCCGCCGAATGCCTCATCGTGCTCACCAGCCGCCACGGCGCCACAGCCCGCACCGTCTTCGACCGCCTCCGGTCCGAAATCAACCTCGAATTCCAACCATTCACACTCGAGCACGCGTGGATCGCACATCGGGCCTACCTCCAGTACGGAAAGGGTCGCCACCCCGCCGCCCTCAACTACGGAGACACCATGGCATACGCCACCGCCAAACTCGCGCAGGAACCACTCATTGCGATCGGCAATGACTTCGCCCAAACAGACCTTGAATTCGACGGCGTCATCGGCTACTGGCCGACACACTAATTTCGTTGCACCACAAGGCAATATGCATCAGTTAGCGACATCGCAGCAGTGTGCTCGTGTAACCCCAAGACCCGCAGCGTCTCGGCGTTGATCTGTTCACTCTGGCCACAGCGCTAGCTTGACTTTCCGCAGCCCCGCGCTCTCCACAACCACGTACGATTGTTCCAACGGCCTTGGTCACGACACCAAGCGCAGAACACACGGCCGCCATGCGCTGCACGCGAGCAAAACCACTGAGGCGCAACGATTCCACTTCGTCGCGCAGTACTTCCCGGCCCGCAGCGTTTACCACACCCGAACTTAAGAGAACGTCTAACTCTCTCAAACGAGCTTGTCGCTGCTCCCAATCATTAACAGCCTCAACATAATTTATCTCTGCCACCAAGTCCCTTGCCGCCCGGAACACCGTTATCGCGAGGCCGATTGGCCCACGAGTGGCGGTTTCCTTTTGCACCCCCCGCACGGGTCGTGGCGGCGGCTCTGCGAGCAGCTGAGCCACCTTGGCGGTCAGATCGTCGATCAACGCAGAACTAGGTCCTTCAAGGGCGCCCGAATCCCGGCGACCCAAGCCGCATACACGACGTTGAGCAGATCCCCGCCGTGCTGCTCCCAGCACAGCAAGGCCTCCAGCTGCCGGCAACGGACGAACTCCCTTGTGTAGCTGACCGTTTGGTCAGGGCTTTCCACCCCGTTCAACCCCGGCCGCTGGCAAGCCATCTGCACCAGCGCGTCCTCATGTTCCTCGCCGAGTAACGCCCACTCCTGGGCCGTCGGCCACCGTTCGGCCACCAACGCGTTCGCCACCGACTGAGCAAGTGGCGACAAATCCTCGCCCGGAATACCAAACGCCAACTGGCGAATCAGAGTTCGGCAGTAGTGCCGGACCGTCGACTCATCAGCCGCAACCAGATCGGTGTACAGCGCCGCATCCACCGTCTGCAGACGGTGCGCCCGCGACGGAGACAACTCCGCCGACATATTGTCCGGCCCGAGATTCGGTTTCACGCCCGTCGCAACCTCCGGCGACGGGTGCTCGGCAAGATACTCAGACGGCATCGCCCACGACGTCGCCACCGCGCTCACGGTATCGCCAAGCTCCCGCGCCGCCCGCACCGCCTTATCGGCAGGGTTGACCCAGCCGAACCAGCGCGCGTCAAAATCTCCATCGTGCCCGCCAGCGATCGGCATTGTCTTGCGCAGAAACACCCCAGGCGGAATATAGGCGGCACCATCATTGGTGGCCACCCAGTACGTCGGCATGCCAGACGCGTTGCGGCCCACCGCCACAGCCCAATCCAAACCCGGGTCAGTCACGCTGGCGGCCCCAGCCAGCTCGGCGACCAACGCCTTGGCCTGATCCAGATCAGATTCAGCCATATCGCGGCGAACCGCTGCGCTCTCACGCCGACCGGCGACGGGCATCAGCCCGGTCCCCGCCCCCGCACCCGCCCCGGCACCACCAGCCTCAGCTGGAATCGACGGTGTAGCCGGCGCAGAACCCACCGGCGGAGCCGCCGACGTGGCCTGCGGAGGAAGCACCGAACCATACGACGTCATACCACCTGCCGGCATACCGGTCGCCGGCGCCGGAGCTGGAGCCGAAGCAGCAGCCGGCGGTGTAGCAGCCACAGGAGCCGCCGCCGGCGCCGCCGACGTCGGAGCAGACTCGATCGGCGCCGCCAACGGTGTCATCGGAGCCTGCGTCACCGGCGGCAGACCACCCGCTGCCGAAGCACCAGCGGCCAAACCACGGCCGAAATCCATTCCCAACGACGGCATCGGGGAACCCTGCAAACCGGGCGCGCTCAGGCCCGTAGGCGGTGACATACCTCCCGGCAACCCGCCGAAACCACCCATCAATCCTTGCAGAGGGCCCATTGGAAGGCCGCCGCCCGACCCGCCGCCAGGCAGACTGGGCATACTCGGCAGACCGCCATTTAGCAATGACGTCAATGGGTTATGCGTCGGGGGCGTTATCGTCTCGGGGGGAGTTCCGGGAGGCCCAGATGACAGCCCATGGTGCCCGCGCCCTAATCCCAGTCCGTTACCAGCGTCTTTCGGTACAGGTTGATCGGGGATCGGATTAGTCCCAGGCGGGGTTGCAACTGAAGGGTCAGTTGAAGATGGATCCGTTGAGCTATCCGTCCCGTGTCCGGCTTGTTTGAACTTGGGACCGGCTCCGGGGCCACCCTCCTTGAAGTGGTTGGTGAACTGGGTCGTGTATTGAGTGACGAAGCCTTGCAGTTCAGATGAATAACCTTGAATTGCCGTTCGATGAACTCCGAGGATCACCGCCACCTGCGCGAGTGAGTGACCCGAGCCGCTCCGCAGAAAAGCCTCGGCCTCTTGATGCGCCTGCTTGCTCTCGTTGAACATGTGCTTTTTGGCGCTCGCGACGTCGGCGGCGGCACGCTTGATGAAATCCGATGCAGCACCGCTGATGTCGGCCTGGTGGAATTTAATCGCGGCCGCTTGTTTGTAGGCCTCATAAGCTGCGTCTGCGCTCTTACCCACCCATGATCCTCCGTTCAGCACGCCGTTGGCAGCCTGTTGGACGTCCATTGCGGCGTTATCGAACGATTTCGACGCATCCTTCAGCATGTCCGCGTCGCCGGTCAGAAGGGTTTCCGAGTCTGCGGGCCACACGAAAGGTTGAAACAGGATATGCACGAACGGGCCCTGCGGCTTCGGGTGATCACCGCCCCCGCCAATATGCGGGACGCCTGACGGCAGGTTGGAGAGCGCCTTCGCCGGAGTGAACAGATTCAGCAGCCGCTCTGCCTGCTTGTTATTACGCTCGGCCCACCAAGTAGGGACCTCGGCCGCACTTGGGCCTGGTATCGCAGCCATTCATAACCTACCGAGGTAGCCCGCAAACATCCACGAGCGCGTCAACCGCGCCGTTCGATACGGCTGTCAAACGGTTGATTTCATTTATTGAGGTATTGCCCATAGCCGCGGTAGCGACGTCAAGTGTCGTGGTGATGTATCTCCGTGCCGCCGATGCGACGTCAGCAGGCACAGCGGGAACAAGCGCATTCTGTACCGCCACCGCGCTAGTTACGGCTTGAAGAGTCACGGGCATATTCAAGTTACCTTCGACCCGGTACCCGCCCTGCCCTTTTTGGCCCGCAGAAACATCGAACACGTGGCATAGATTTTGCTTTGCTGCGGCGGATTCGGCGGGGCTGAACTGCGGCGTTGGCGAAGCGGAGTTAGGTGCTGCCAGCGCGACGGAGGGCTGCCCGCCTGGCTGTACACGCGAATCGCTTCGCATCGCTACAACGGTGATTGTCGCTGTGACGACGGCTGAGAGGACGATCGCAAGCAATAACCCCAGGGCTATTCGCGCCGAAACGCGACGTCGAGGCCCGCTGCCTTGCAGAAAAGCGCTTGGGAACGGGGCTGCTGGCGGCGGTGTCGCTCCCGGCGTAGGAGAAGACGCGGGAGGAGGAGGCAAGGTTACCGACGGGGACCCGGTTCTCGACCATGGTGATGACATTCTGCCGCCCTCCGTCGTTACGTCGTCAGCACGCTGGAGTTACCGGCTTCAGCGCTTTGAACTGTTGCAATGCTGAACTCTCTGCTTCCTGTGTTCGTAGCCGCGCGCCCGGCTGCATGGGCCTCCGCCACCGCGAGCGCCCCGATAGCAGCTCCTACTAGTGACGTTGTATAGCCACCAATCGTGAGGCTCTGAACACTCGAACCCGCCTGCTGAGCGGTCGCGGCATCCGCGGCGGACAAGCCGGCCTCGGTCTCCGCCACATCCATGGTGAACCTGCCTGCACTCATGCTCCGCATCTTACCGCCGGTGTTGGGGCTGCACATCGGCTAACCAGCGCCGATTGCGGGCGCTGGGAAGTCCGTTTTCCGTCCGCTACGTCTGCTTGCGCGGTTTGCGCAGTCCTTGAGGGACGGGCGGCACGCCCTTCGCCGGCTTGGGCCCTGCTGGATAGCCGCCCTTCTTTTCGATCCCATCGTCTCGAGGGACCGCCCGTTCGATGCGTTCTTGCTTTGCCATCGCGCTCAACCTCCCATACCGCTCAGATCAACAAATTCTATGTATTCAATCTCTGACCAGCGGATTAACAGCCCAACTCCGAGATAGATCGGGTCGCCGTTGGCGTCGGATGAAACCGCGCCATCCGCGGATACTGCGACCTGCTCGGCGATGTAAAGCTCCTGGTCTTCACCGTAGGCGCTCGCATACGCCGGCCGGTACCAGATTCCAGCCTTCCACTCCTGGCTGTCCTTGAGCTTGAGCGTGACGTATCCCGTGCGGTTCTTGGAGAACAGTCGATCCCAGGCCCGCGGCTCAGGATCAGTCCCGGAAATGAAGGCCAGCAGGTGTTTAAGCGTGTTCTTCGGCCAACCAAGGACCCGTCGAGAACTGGGCTTCCATTCGCGGGAATCCTCCATCCACACGCCCACCAGGTAGGGGACGATGACGTAGGCAGCGATCGCGGCCCACCACGACCACGGCAGCACATTGGGCGCGGTCGCGCCGGTCACGACGACGTGGCGGTAGCCATAGTAGGTCGCTGGAGCCAGCAGCACGTGAAATGCCGCCGAGGTCGCCAAGAAACGGAAGATCAGCGTCGCCGCGTCTGTTTTTCGCCATGCCCAGCTGGCACCGTGGCTTTCCCGCGCGATCGTGTACACCGCGCCGGGAAGGACAGCGATGACCGCGACAAGCAGTGCCTGAAACGTCGTCACAATAAGGACTCGACTTAGCTCAGTAGGGCCAGGCGGGGGTCATCGGCCCACGCGTCACCCAGGATCCCGTAGGCGCTCCACAAGCTCAGTGCGGGCGCGGCCGGGCCGCTGAGCCGCACGGGATAGGTTGAGTCGAACCCGAGCGTCAATGTCCATTGCTGCAAATCCGGGTAGAACTCTGTGCAAGCCCCGAACCAGAAACTGACCAGGCCGTGCGCGGCGGTCGTACAGATCAGCCGGTCGGTCGTCACGATGACCGGGCATGTTTGGTGAAACCGCCATTGGGCGGCGGCGCGTTGGGCCGCGACCGTTTTGCGACGATGATTGACCACGCCTTGGACCGCCAGTGCGCCGAACATCACCGCTGGGCGGCCGGCAACAATCAACGGCAGCGGCGAATACGAGCCATCTCCCCCGCAGAAGCGGCTGTAGTCGATCTGTGCACTGAGCAGTGCGTGTTCGCCGGGTTCGAGGACCGGCCCATACACCGCGACCGGGGTCGGTACACGCCCTGCACGCAGCGCGGCCGCGCACCCACGGCTGTAGTGCCACCACTGCTCGGCGGGCGTGCGCGGCTGTGATGCCGCCTGCGGCCGGCACGTGCGTTGAGCGCCGCCCGGGTGTCCGTCGTCGACGACGCGGGCTGGTGTCGACGAAGCCCGGCGAACCGGAAGGTTATGCCGCTGTAGCGGTGGCATTCCTGGAATGTCGAACATGCGTTTCCTTACCTTTCTTGCAGGGTGGTTGTTGCCCTCGGCCGTAGGCTTCGAACTGCCCAGGGACGTCGGGTATGGCTTTCATGCGTTTGCGGTGTTTCATGGCCGAAGGAGATTGGCCGCCCGACGTCCCGCGACGACTCGACCGCTAATTGAGAGATGCGATTTGATCGCTGTGTAAGGACACGCCGGCGTGGTCGTCTGCTGGGTTGATAGGGATGCCAATGATCACGGAGGTGGCTGTGAGCCAACAGGTCTGGGCCGGTGTCGATGCCGGGAAGTCCGACCACCATTGCGTGGCTATCGATGCGGAGGGTCAGCGACTGCTGTCGCAACGGGTAGCCAACGACGAAACCGCACTGCTGGAGCTGATCGACGCAGTAGCGGCGCAATCCGACGGCGGTGAAGTTACCTGGGCGATCGACCTGAACGCCGGTGGTGCCGCGCTGCTGATCACCTTGCTCATCGCCGCCGAGCAGCGGCTGCTCTACATCCCCGGCCGCACCATCTACCACGCCTCGGCCGGCTACCGTGGCGACGGCAAAAGCGACGCCAAGGACGCCGCCGTCATCGCCGACCAAGCTCGGATGCGCCGCGACCTGCAGCCGCTGCGACCCGGTGATGACATCGCGGTCGAGCTGCGCATCCTGACCGCTCGGCGCACCGACCTGGTCGCCGATCGCACCCGGGTGATCAACCGGCTGCGTGCCCAGCTGCTTGAGTACTTCCCCGCCCTGGAACGCGGCTTCGATTACAGCGCCAGCAAGGCCGCGCTGATCCTGTTGACCGGCTACCAAACCCCCGACGGGCTGCGCCGCGCCGGCGCTGCCCGCCTGACAGCTTGGCTGCATAAACGCAAGGCCCGCAACGCCTCTGCTGTCGCGGCCACGGCTATCGAGGCCGCCAGCGCCCAACACACCACCGTGCCCGGCCAAAACCTCGCCGCCGCCATGGTCGCCCGCCTGGCTAAGGAGGTGATGACCCTCGACACCGAAATCGCAGAAACCGACACGATGATCGAGGACCGATTTCGCCGCCACCGCCACGCCGAGATCCTCCTGAGCATGCCCGGCTTCGGCGTCATACTCGGCGCCGAGTTCCTCGCCGCCACCGGCGGCGACATGAGCGCTTTCGACTCCGTCGATCGTCTTGCCGGCGTGTCCGGGCTGGCCCCGGTACCGCGGGATTCCGGGCGCATCAGCGGCAATCTCAAACGCCCCCGCCGCTACGACCGACGACTGCTGCGAGCCTGTTACCTGTCCGCCCAAATCGCCATCCGTACCGACCCCGCATCCCGGACCTACTACAACCGCAAAAGAGCCGAAGGCAAAACCCACACCCAATCCATCCTCGCCCTGGCCCGCCGGCGCCTCAACGTCCTGTGGGCCATGCTGCGCGACCACGCTGTCTACCAACCCGCAACCACTACTGCGGCGGCTTGACAACGTCATTGAGATTCTCCTATGTCAAGCCGCTGCCGATTGGCAAGGCTGGATTCGGTTTTGGTGGTCGGTGTGAAGGTGGTGAAAGACGATGCGGGCCAGGCGGCGTTTGAGGCAGCGTAGGGCTTCGGGACTGGAGTCGCCGGCAGTCAGCCGTTTGCGGTAGTAGGTCTGGCCCACACCGTTGAGGCGGATCTGGGTGATCGCGATGCGGTGTAGGGCGGCGTTGAGTTGGCGGTTACCCGAGCGAGTCATGCGGACCCTGCCCGCGGTGTGACCTGACCACACTGGGATCGGCGCCACCCCGGCATGGCGAGCGAAGGCGGCCTCGCTCTTGAAACGAGTCACTCCGGCGGTTTCCCCAACGAGTTTGGCCGCGGTCAAGTCCCCACAGCCTGGCATCGCCAGCAGGGCGGGCGCCACGGCGCGAACGCGTTCGCCGATGCGCTTGGCCAACGCATCGATCTGTTCGGTGAGCCGGGTGATGTCGGCCAACTCCTCACAAGCCAGTTCGGCAACTAGACCCGGGACTGTGATCAGCCACGCGCCCAGGATCTGGCGGTGTTTGGTTCGGTCCAGCGATGCGGCCTTGGGGGCCCGTTCGGGATCGAGTTCATGGACTCGCCAACGCAGCCGGTTAATCGTCGCGGTGCGTTGTGCCACAAGGACTTCGCGGCGGTCAACTAACAACTTCAGCTCGCGCGATATCTCATCATGAGAGGCAATCGGCAGGTCAGGTTCACGCAGAAACCCGCGCGCGACCGCCAGTGCATCGATGGGGTCAGACTTACCGCGCGTGCGTGCTGAGGCACGGGTCTGAGCCATCAGTTTCGGTGGGATGCGCACGACCTGCTGCCCGGCGGAGAGAAGGTCGCGTTCTAACCGGGCTGATAGGTGCCGGCAATCCTCGATCGCCCACACCAGCTGTGCGCCGAAGCGTTCCCTGGCCCACATCACCGCCTCAGCATGCCCCGGCGTGGTCGCCTTGACGATCTTCTCCCCGAGCTTGCGGCCCACCTCGTCGACCGCGACAAAGGTGTGCGTGCGCTTGTGTACATCGGCTCCAACAACAACCATGGTGGTTGCCTCCATTCACTGTGAGGTGACGGTTGGGCCGGTCGGCGGACACATCTCAGTGGGGGCGATGCCACGCTCCTATCAAGTCACGCCGGCCGGTCCTTCACACCTGGTGCCGACAAAACGCATGGACGCCAATCCAAAGACGGCACTCACCGTAAGAGCCAGACACCAGATGATCAGGATCCAACCACCGCAACAAGCGGCGACCTCACCCTGACACTGACCGCACCGTACCTTTTCGATGTGACATAGCCCGCCGACTAGCGGGCTCCTCGTTTTCCGCGAAGCACATGTACTCGGGTTTTCGGGGCGATCAGCGGGGCGTCGGCCGGGCCCTTCAGGTAGTCGCCTATATAGCGTGGTTTTCGTTGCGAGAGCCCCGGCCCGCAAGCCTGCTGGCGCCAGTGTCCAGACACCGGGAACCGATGGCTATAGGTTCGGCCCGAGTCCGCCGCCCGCGACTGTCTTTGGGCGCGCAGTATGTCGACGATGGTTACCAGGGAAGGCCGCGGCGGCACCGGGGCCGCCGTATCGGTGCCTGCAGTTGGGTCGGGCCGCGGGCGCGGCTCGGGAGTCGGGCCGATTGTTCGTGTCTCGGCGATGTTGGTTTGGCCCATGAGCAGCCAGGCCGCGCCCAGGGCGCTGATGAACGGGTACGCGCTTTCTCCACCGTTGGCTTCCCCGGTGCGCGGCACATCGGGCCGAATCATGATGGTGTGAGCGCCCCATAGCGGCGAGCTCGTGTTGGCCATGCGCAGCACGGCGGCGTTCTGCTCAGCGCGTGAGGCTGGCGTGAGCTGCAACAGCCCATCTGGCCTTCGCCACCACCAGACCGCGTCCCAGGGAATGTCGATGATCGTCGCGACCTCGCGGTCAAGGGGGCGCGCGGTGACTCCAGGCCTGTTGAGGTCCATTTCGACCGCCTCTTGGGTGGGCACACCACTAGAGACGGTGTCGGCGGATTTCGCCCAACATAAAAGGCCGGTCGCGGCTGGCATTGCCGCCTCAGGTGTCCACTCCGGCAACGACTTTGACGCTTCGAGCACCACGTCGACCATGTCGCGTGAGACCCAGTACAGCTCGGCGGTACGTAGCGCCGCCGCTTCGGTTCGTATCGTGTCGGCAGTGGCGGCGAACTTATCTATAAGCCGCTCGATCTTCCTCATTTGCGCGACGCGCTCAGGTGGAGCGCCGGGCGGCAATGCGTTGCGGTACTCCTCAAATGTCAGATCCGCGGCGGCCTCCATGGCATAGCACCACTGCCGCCGGATGATAGGCATGCTGGTGGCCGCCCATGGTGCCGCTCCGCGTCGACGACTCACGGGCGGATCTCTCTGAGTTCGGCTAAAAGTCGGATCGCTTCGGTGCGCTCGGCATCGGCGAGCCAGGGCAGCATCCAGATCAGCGCCTCCTCGGTTTCGCGTGAGGCCGTGCTGAATTCGTCATCCATCGCGGCGCGGGCGGCCTCGGACATGTGGTCGCGATGCTCGAGGAACGCATGGCGCATTTTGACCAGTCGATGAGCGACAGCGAATCGTTCGGCGGCGGCCCTCGCGGTGTCCGCGCTGACGGCCGGTGGCACGGCGATGGTGCCGGCGGTAGTGACCGCTCGAGGCGCGTTGCCGCCTAAGACGGCGTCGACGCTGCCGTCCTGCCATTCCAGCGCACGCTCTAGGGCTCGGCGTAGCCGGCGGGTGAGTCGGCCTGAGCGGTTGGTTTCCACCGCACGCACGGTGGCTACCGACATGCCGGCGCGTTCGGCGACGTCGGGCTGGGTCAGCTTCAGTTGTTTGCGGCGAAGTCGAACTTCGTCGGCGAGCTGCTCCCAGGACATGACCCGTATCTTGCCCGACAAACCGCCAGATTTCCCCATCCGCGCCGCTAAAACAGGTGATTCAGCGGTTTGGGTCGCCGATGCGTTGAGCAGCGCCGGCTCAACCATGAAACACGGTCTGACATGCGGTGACACCGTGTGCTGGTGCTCGCTGCGAGCGCACGTGCGGGTACCCATCCCAGAATTTTAGCGGTTAAACCGCTAAAACCGCTAAAAACTCTGTTAGATTATCGGTAATTCACGGGCGTACCGCCTCAGTGAAGAAGCCCAGCACCTACCAAGGGAAGGACGCCTCCAATGACGATCAACCTCGCCCCCGCCGCCGACACCCGCGCCAACGCCAGACCGTTTGCGTCCTTCCAGATGCGCGCTGATGTGCGCCTCTTCCAGACCAGCCAGCACGTGGCCTGCCAAGAAGACCCCGAGCTCTTCTTTGACCCGCGCGCCAAACACCGCGCCATCAAGCGCTGCGCCGAATGCCCCTTCCGCGGCCGTTGCGGCTACAACGCCGTGGCCACCGGAGCCACTCACGGAATCTGGGGCGGCATCATGCTGCCCGGCGCCCAACCCAAGGAACTCAAGCCGGTCTATGCGCGGCTGGCCGCCCAGTTCGAGCAGCGCCGCCAAGCCGAACTCGGTGACCTGCGAGTCGCCCCGCTGCCAGACCTCGACGACACCGACGACACCGACGATGTCGACGACGAACCGCTGATCTTTCACGCCGGCGCGGCATAGGAGGCATGTCATGAGCTCCGTCGTTGCAGAGCACCCCGTAGTCACCAGCGTCGATGACAACGGCACCGAACGCATCACAGTGTTGGACCACGACACGTCGGTGATTTGCGGAGCCTTCAAACCCGCCGGCCATCTCTATTGGCGGCTGTACCTGACCACGGCGGTGGCCAGCTCCGGGTGCACCGCCACCCAACTGCCGCCCGCGCATGTACTGGCAGCACGTCGCGAGGACGCCTGTCGATGGGTCGAACTGATCGCCCACCTCTACACCCACCCCGCCGCGGTCGACAGATAAACCCCGTAGCGACCGCGCCCGCGGCCCGCCGCTGCCCTTGCCCTAAGGACTACTAACTATGACTATTCGCGAAATTGCCTGCGAGACAGATGTGTTCGACGCCGACGGCACACCGCTATCCGGGCGCGTCGACAGACCACCTGAGAACACATTCGATTGCCTCGGCAGTGCCCCCATGATTCCAAGCTGTTTTCTCAGACGGCTGCCCGTCACCTAAGCCTGAAGACGTTGTGGCGTTGATACATCGGCTTTTTCGCATTGCCGGTATCGCCTGCTCGGCGCCCTCATTCACCAATTCTTCTGCGCGCCATGGTTTTTCCAACCGGAATCACCATTCGTCGCGCAGCACCTTGAGTTCATGCCAGGACGATTCCGGCCCCCAGTACCGGTCAATCGCGGCCTGAGCCACCTCACGCAGTCTTTGCGTGCCCTCGCTGAGCACTTCGGTGATCAAATCTTCCAGGCCCGTGTAGGTGTAATCGGCCAGCGCGGTCGGCGCGATGAACAGATCGCACAGATACCCGTCCCCGTCGAACGTCGGCATCACTACGTCGCTGATCGGGTCCTGTTCTCGCATGTTGTGCGCGGCGGCGTTGAGTTCGGCCACCAGCGCCCGCGTTACGCGCAGCCCCTGGTCGACGGCGGCGATTCGTTCCTGCGGTGTGCTCACGGGTTCTTCCGATCAGTGGGTTTAGCGCGGCCTTCTCGACGGTTCTTCACCGGCTCACTGTTGGCCGGCGCCACCACTTTCAACTTGCGTTCCTGGTAGAGCTGCTTGTTGTTCGGGCCGGCGCCCTCCCCGGTTCCCCGCATGGGCGGCATCATCGGACCCACTGCGCCCATCGCCGGTGCAGGCGCCTCCGCCGGTGTCGGCGCCGAGGGCGCAGAGGCGGGTGCGGCCGCCGGCGGTGCGGACGCCACCTCGGTAGGCGCGGCCAGTGGCATGTCTCCCCCACCCGCCGGCTCTGTGTCGCCTCCGCCGCCACCGGCGCCGAGATCCCCGGGAGAAGGTAGATCACCTGCCGGAGGCTCTGGGGATTGCGGCGACTGCTCCCCGCCGTGCTGCGGCTCACCGCCTTGCGGATGCTGACCCAAGCCACTCATCATCGGCCCGGCCGCCTGCTCCAAACCCTGCAGCGCCTTTTGCGGCGCTGCGGCCAGGCCACCGAGCAAGCCACCCAAGCCGCCGACCACGCCACCGATGATGCCGGGAACGACTTCCGAGGGCAGGCCCCCGGCCGTCTGCGGCAGCGCATCCGCCAGCGGATTAGCCGGGCCGCTGGGATCAACGGCCCCAGGCGGCCACGTCGGCCCGGCAGTCAGATTCTCACCGACACCTGGACCGCCCTGCACCGGCTGCAAGGGCGCGCCTTTGGGCGAGTGCTGCGGCTGCGGCGGCCCCACCGGGCCATCGCCGGGACCAGCAGGTGGAACAGCAGGGGGCACAGTCGAAGTGGGAGCATCCGGCGGCGGCACAGGCATCTTCGGGTTACTCGGTGCCGCTTCGGCAAAGGTATAGGTGCTAAACCCCGTCGTCGAAGCCTGATAGAGCTTGCTGACCTTGACCTGCGCCTTGACGACGGCCACCCGTTGGGCGCCACCGGTGCGCGCATTGGACTGCAGCGCCGCCTTGAGCTCGCGCTCCGCGTCAAGCACGTGGCGATACGGCGGGACATCGGTGAGCGCTTTGGAGAAGTTCTGCACATGAGCCTTGGCCTGATCAGCCAGGCCCTGCACATACTTGGCGTGACCCTGATACCAGGTTTGCAACGCGCGCATCCGGGTCGTGGCCGCATCGGCGGACTGGGCCTGCCAGCCGTTACCGGTGGTGCCGATCGCTTGGCCGAGTTTATCGGCGGCGTCGTCGAGCTGCTTAGCCTCCGAGCGCAGGCTGGTCTCCACGGCCTCCCACGTCTTTTTGCCCGTGCCGGCGCGACCGGTCTCGATCAAACGAGCGACGTCACGCGGGCTCGCCGGCACCTCACCGGCGGGCAGATCCGTGCCCAGCCCGCCCGTCACGAGATCCGCCGGCACCACATGACCCGGCGCGCCGGTGTACCCGGCCGGCACGGCCGCGGCCGCACCACCGCCGCGTCCCAGCGTCGCGGCCGAGCGCACTTCCTGCTCGTCGTAGGCCGAGGCGCTGGCATCCAGCTTCACCCCGAACTGGCGCGCCAACACATTGGCCATTGCCGTGTATTTGCGCGCCAAACTCACCTGGGCGGTGAAACGCGTGCTCGCGCCCACCGACACCATGTCGGCAGCGCTGGGCTGTACATGATTCGAGCCCGGCGTTGCGGCGCCACCAGCGGCCTCGGCCTGCCGGCCTGCCGCCCGCACGACCTCGGTATCGACGCGTACTGAATCCGCCACCAAGTAGCCTTCGAGTTACGTCTTCAAAATTTGCTGGCTGGCCTCTTCGGTCTGCTGGTAAGAAGAAATGCTCGACCGAATATGGCCAGCCACACCCTCGCAATACTGCCCCAGCGACCGGCCCGCCGCTGACCGCGCCTGCAGCGTCTCGTTCAACGCCTCACGAACTTCCCACCCAATGTCGCCGAAGCGTTGACCCATGCTTTCGGCGGTGCCGGGATCGACGGTCAGGCGCTCGCGCACCCGCGGCGCCTCTTGATCCCACCACTGCGCGTGCTGGTCCCACTCATCGAAATCCAGCTTCACGTCGTCGCCGGCCACCGCACACCTCCCATAGAACTTGGCTATTTGCTAAGCCTAACAACGGCTCAACGGCCTGCGCATCGGTCACGAATTAAAAATCGATGGTTCGCCGATATTCTTCGACGTCGGTCAAACTCGGCCAGCCCGGCGTGGTCGGCAGGGCAGCACCGCTGTCCTCAATGATGCGCATGCGCTGTTCGGCGCGTGCTCGCATCAACGCCAGCCGGTGCAGCCGCACAATCCGATCCGCCAGCATGTCAGCGGTCCACGATCGCATCACCTCGGGCTCGAGCTGGACCCGCAACCCCTGACCCTGCCAATCCAGCTCGACCATCAACGCGCCATCGGCGGACCATTCAGCGACAGTGGGAAGTACTTCCTGCTGCTCGTCGGTCACCGCGACTCCCGCATCGTTGGCCCACATCTAGCTACCGCTGGTGTTCGTGATCCCCGGCTGACCGGCCGGTGCTGGCGCACCCGGCACGGTCGGGACCGGTGTCGTCCCGGTGAGCTGAGGCGGATCGACCCAGCCCAGAAAATCTCCCGTAGGCAGTGCGCTTTGCGGTTGCAGCTGCCCATCAAGCCAGATTTTGCCATTACCCATGTACATCACCGGGTCGCGACTCGTGAATTGGGCGATTTGACCGGGTACCAAATGGCTCGGATCTGCCGGCGCGGTCACCGGGGTCCCCGGCGGAGGCAACTCCACATGGGCCTGCTTCCACCCATCGGCGACCGTCGCCCCGTTCAACACCGCCCGCACTGCGGCGGCGTGCTGGACAGTGGAAGCCGTCACCGGGGAACCGTCGGGCATCTGGACTACCCGGCTCGGCTCGCCACCGACGCTGGCGGGCACCGCCGCGGGCGGGGCGGGCTGGCCGCTGGGCTGCGGCGCAGTCGTGCCCGCTGGCTGGGTCGTGCCGTTCTTCTCGCCCTTGTCGCTGGTGTCGTCCTTGCCCGACGTCGCGTCAGAGTTCTTGCCGCCGTCGCCGTCCCCTTTGCCATGCGAGGCGTCTTGGAAGTCGTCTGACTTGCCGTGGTCGTGGGCGTCAGTGTCTTTGAACCCGTCACCGCCGCCCTGGCCGGCCAACTGACTTGCCAGCGGGCCCATCGCGCCCAGCGCATCCATCGGCAACGACCCCGCGGCCCCGCCCAGCGCGCCAGGAATACCCCCCAGCCCCGCCATCGCCGGGCCCAGCATCGACAGCGGATCACCCATCCCCGCGCCACCGAGTCCAGCCAGCGGATCAGTCAACCCCCCACCAGCACCGCCACCTGTAGTGGTTCCGCCAGCCCCGGCTCCCCCATCGCCGTCACCGCCACCGCCGCCGCCGCCGTCACCGTCGCCGCCGTCACTACCGCCGCTGGTATCGCCTCCACCATCACCGCCGCCGGCGCCGTTACTGTCGCCCTTGCCCTTCTTCTTCGGGTCGCCCCCAGCGGTACCGCGGTACTCCTCACCCAGGGCGGCAAGCAACTCGGCTTGCTTTTTGCTGTCCACCTTCGAACTGTCAAGAATCTGTTGAATCTGGGCGAGCTGGCCGTCCAAGAACTGGTTAAACAAGGCCATCGCATGTGGGTCACCGGCGGTTTGCGGGTTGGACGTCAGCGCCTTGCGCGCTGTCTCGATGCTGGCGATGATGCCGCTAATCCGTGAGCGATTGTCGTCGTTGGCCGCGAATATCTGCTTGAGCAAATCGGCTAGCTTCTCATCGGTCTGGTTGACCGCGCCGCTGGCCTGCTGGTAGGTCGTTCCCGCTTGCCCGGCACCCTGCTGCAGCCCGCTGGGCCCACCCGGGGGTTGAGGAGCAGGCCCCCACCCCGGCGCGCCCGGCGCCTGAGGAGCAGGCCCCCACCCTGGCGCGCCCGGCGGAAACGTCGCGGGTACCGGCTGCTGGGCGGGCCAGTCGCTCTCACCGTCGCCACCACCGTCGTCATCGCCGCCGAAGATCCCCGAAAGGTCATCAAACAGGTCATCCAAGACGTCATCAAGAAAGCCCATGGCTTGCCCAAATCCCCTCTAACCGCAGGTTGTTGGAAAAACGCTACCGCCGTGTGCTGGCACTATGCGACGGTCGCGCCTCACCGATTTCCCTGGCCCGACGAGCATCAGCATGTCGGCGGTGTTCGTTGCGGTCTTACTGGTCGCCGACCGTCATGCCCAGCGCGCTTGCAGCGGCATCGCGAATCTTGCTGACCGTGTCGTGATGTAAACCCACCTCCGGCTTGGCCCCGATCGCGCGCAGCGATAACGCAGGCCGAGATTCGTACAAGTACCGCAGCACCTGCGCCAACTTGTCGGTAGGCACGCTCGGGCAATAACCTTCTTCATGCAGCTTGCCCGCAGCAGCTTCCCAGCGGTCCATTCGCTCCACCGCCAGCGCCAGCGCGCGCTCGCGCAACTGCGAGCGCGCATCGGGCGGCGGTGCGGGATGAAATCGCCACAAGGTCCCCAAGATATGCGTCGTGACCATCAGCGCTACCGGTGGCACACACGCCAAACCCGCGGCACCCCAACGCATCCACGGCGCCAGCTGCCCGGTGAATAACCACGCGTGCAAAGCATTGCCGCCCACACTCACCAAAGCCGCTACCCCGAGCACCGCCCACAGAAAAACACGGTTCCAAAACTGCTCACGGTAGGGCGCAAACGACACAATCCCCAGCGTCGCAAGGATGATCAGGCCATCAAGGATCAACGGCCACAGCCACGACGGCCACCCGGGCCACGCCGACATCGCCGCTAAATTCCGCAACGAGGTGAACGACAAGACGAAGCTGATGGTCGCGATACCCACCGTCAGCCACACCGCTGCGGTGCGGCTACGGCGAACCAACCGCAACGTGCGCATCTCGTCTTCACCGGCCGCATCCCACTGCGCAGGTGGTGCGTTCAGTGTTTCGGACCCGAGTGAGTCTGACTCGACAGCGGGCATCGACAGCGCGCCCTGGCCGCCGAAGTGCTCGTCGACGGGATGAACCTTGACGTCGGATCGCTGCGCAAGCCCTGCGCCATTGCGGCGCGTGTTCAGTGTCGTCACTCGCGGAATCCCTTCGCAGGCAAAGAATAACGGCACACAACTGGGCTGTGCCGCACGCCAGAACAGCAGCGCTGCAGTCCCGTTGAGACCCCGACCAGGTGGGCTCAAGCCGAACTTACAACCCCGCTCGCCCTTACGCGTCGGTCGGCGGTCACCGATTTGCGAGCGCCAAAAGCCCCGGCGTGGAGATTGGCAAAAAAACTTCCCGCGGGTGCGGCGTAAGGGTGCTGAAGCTGCTTACTGTGGTGCCTGCGCGGAAAACCGCGCGGCGTGTCGGCCGAACATCGATGCCGACTCGTGTCACTCTGGTCCCACCAGAAGCCCCAACCACCCAGATGAACGAGGAGACCGCGCCCCACACCTTCACCCAAACGCGTTGACGGACACCACAGGTCAACACACAACTTGATACGGCCCTTAACGCAGAAGTCCCCGCCGAAGCGGGGACAACTGCGACCGGAGACACCAACTCCGGTCAATGGCCTCTGAAACCAGAAACCAAGCCTTCACCGGGCTGGTTTCACGATAGAGGACACCCTCGTGAACCACAAGCATGACGACACCGCCAGCACCGGACGAGTCGCGTCCTGCCTGCAACACCCTGGCGACTGGTTTGACGCCAAGCGGCGCACCTATACCCGCCAGCAATGCCTCAACTGCCCAACCCTGCAGCCCTGCACCGAATCTGCACTGCACCGTCAACCCTCCTACGGCATGTGGGCCGGAGTCTGGATTGACGGCGACTTTCCCGCCAAAAGGCACCTGCTGGGCCTGCCCGCCCAGCCCCCGCCCGACACGAAATCGCTTGACCTCCAACCGGTCACACCACCGGCCGCCGTGCCGGCCGCCACCCGCGCAGCGCGCCCGGGCCGACGTGTCCGAGTCAGAAAACTGCTCATCGCCGCACCGGCGCCGGCCATCGCCCAACAAATCACCGCCCGCGCCAGCGGCCACTGCGAAATTATGGCTCCCGCATGCACATACGAACAGGCCGCGATCTTCTCCCGGCGCCGCCGCGCACACCCACACACCCTAGGAAGTCCCGCCGACGCGATCGCAGCCTGCCGCAACTGCATCGACCTCATCGAACACACCGACATACCCACCGCGCTCGACCTGGGATACCTCGTCGACCCACGCAGCACCACCAGCACGACACCCATGTTGTGGCGCCAGCACCGGTGGGTCTTCCTCGACACCCACGGCCACCTGCACGACACCACTGACCTCACCGTGACCCACCACGCCTCCTAACGCCATGTCCCCCAACCCGGCCACGTCGCTTCCCGCCAGCCCCGCCGCCACCTGGAAAGCACTGGCCCCCCTCATCGCCGCCCGACCCACAATCCGCGTCTGGGACCCCACCACCAACAAATTCGACCGCACCAAAAACCTCACCAGCCGCCTGCCCACCGTGCCGGCCGCGGTCCTGCTCTACTCACACCACCGCACCCAGGTCCTCGCACTGGACTTCGACACCAAACACCACAGCCAACAGGTCGTCGACGCAGACTTCGCTCGCGCCCTGAGCTGGATCACCGATGCCGGCGGGGTCGCTATCACCGACCGCTCAACTAGCGGCGGCCGCCACATCATCGTGCCGCTGGCCATCGGCACCGCCGCCACCACCGCCGAAGTCAACCCCCTCATGCGGCTCCTGCAAGCCCGACTACCCAGCCTGGACAAAACCCCGATGGCCAACACCCGCACCGGGTGCATCACCGTCCCCGGCTCCCCCTGCCGCGAAGGCGGCCACCGCATCCTCGACGGCCCCTTAGCCACCGCGATCGACGCATTCACCACACGCTCTGACCCCGCCCTGCTCCCCCGTCTCAACGTTCTGCTCGGCGCCCTTAGCCCATCGCCCACCACCAAACCGATCTCGACACCCAGCGACGCCACCACCGGCAGCGGCGCCCGCGAACGACTACGCCCCGAATACACCCGCGACACCGCACTGCCCACCCGCATCACCACCTACGCCACCACCGGCCAACTACCCGCCGACCGGACGTGGCGAAGCCACTCCGAAGCGCGCCAATCCGTCCTGGCCCACGCCGCATTACACGGCCACACCCTGGCCGCTGTACAGGCCCTCATGGCCCCAGGACGCCCCTGGCACACCGGACTGGCCACCGCCTACACCCGCTATGGCGCCGGAGCCGAGAAAGCCCTGCAACGCGACTGGCGCAAAGCCCTGACCTGGGCCGCCACCAACAGCAGCTTTTTCCGACCAGTCCGCGCACAAGAACAAGTACACACAGGGGGGACCACAGCGGGACCACAGCTGCATCGCGAGTGGCTGGCCAACGCAGTGGCTTGGGTGGAAGCGCAATTCCCCGGCCACCGCTACCGGTGGATCGGTGCGGCCGTCTACCAAGCCCTGGCGATACATGCTGTGCGGGCCGGAGAGGTGATCAACGGAGTCCCCGTGGTAGGCGTGGGCGGACGAGCGCTATCGCTAGCCACAGGACTGCTCAGTGAGACGACGGTTTGGGAGTTCCTCCGAAAAACCCGTGACTTGCCGGGCTCACCGCTGGTGCGCACGCGCATCGCACAAGGACATGAACCCGACTACTACGCGCTGACCCAGCAGAACCAGATGGGCGTCGCCCGCGAGACGGTCGCGGCGATCCGAGTCGAAGGTGTCCACCTGGCCTGGAAGGTCATCGGGCACCGTCACCGGCGCATCTACGAGCTGATCGTGCACCAGCACATCCAACGCCCCCGCGACGTGTTCGCCGCGGCACACACGGCCATCACCACGGGCTATGAGACTCTCGCAGCCCTACGAATCGCCGGTCTGATTACCCAGCATCGTGGCCGCCTTAGCGCCGGCCCGACAACGTTGGACGACGTCGCCGCCGCCCACCACCTCGAGGACCAACAAAACCAGCGCGCCCGCCGACACCAGCAAGAACGCGCCAGCTGGCACACCTGGTTACTCAGCCGCGAGCAGCTACACGACCAGTCCAGCACCCAACATCGCCTGGCTGGCCCCGACCTCACGCTGGCCCAGGCGTTCGATAGGCACCACGAGGAATACCTCAGCGCCGTGCTGGCCACAGGACCGCCCCCGATCGACGAGGAAACTCGGGCAATCGAATTGCTCGTCGATTTGGTCGGCGCCCGGGTACTGACCGCCTGCGGTGGTTAGAGTCCCATCAGCCGCGGTCGGGCGCACCGTCTTTGCGACCCGGCAAAAACGCGTTGAGCACCGGAGCAATCCAGGTGCTTCGGGTCTCGAAACCCAACTCCGCGCCGATACGGTCAAGTACCTGTTCTTGCTCAGGTGTAGCGCTGAAACCAATCTGCACGCTGCCTCCCCCGACATAGCGCACCGCCGACGGATCGGCCGGAAACAAAGGATTCACCGGTGCAGTACTGAACGCCGACTGCTTGATGATGTCGGCCAGCTCATGGTGCTTGCTACTGATGGCTTCCAAAACCACCTGAAGATTCGTCGCCTTCTGCTTGTGCCGATAGGCCTCAAAGCGCTGTTTGACACCCGGACTGACATACACCGCAGTAACAGGCTTGGTGCGCGTACGCGGCCGCCCGGGCCGGCGGGGCCGGCGGGGGGCGGCCACCGCAGTCGCACCGGCATCCACCGCATCGTGTTCGGCATCGGGCTCCCACGCGCGTCGTGGCTGAGGGGCTGCGGCGGGCGCCTCGCCCGCGCTCTGCGAGAGCAGCCCAGACAACCCCGATCCCCGAGCCGCCGGCGCACCGAGGTCAGAAAGGTCCTCTGCCGGAAGATCCTGCTGTCTTAGGTTGCTCACGGCCACACTCCTTCTTCGATCATCTGTTCCCGCTTACGGGCAGCACGGCTGAGTATCTCGGCCGCAAGTTTGGCGAAATCTTCAGCCACCGGCCGAGCGGTACTACTAACGACGGTAGCCCCCCTGGCTGTCCCTCGACGTAACTCCCAATGCTTGGGATTGTTGGGTATCTCCTGCTCGAGCTCGTGGGCAAGGCGGCCGAACTTGATGATGTCGCGAGCGACGGCCTCGGCCTGGCGGACAAAGCTTTTCAACATCAAATCGCTATTGGCGCCCAGATCCTGGGCGACCTGCTCGGTGAGCTCACGCCGAATATTGGTCGCCTTGGTGCCCGAAGCGAACACGAACACGGCAAGCAGGACGAGGAAGGGATTGTGGTCACGTATCGCACGAATGTCGCTGGCCAATTCACGCAACCCCGCTCGCGAGGTGCCATCAGTCTTCATCGGCACGATGACCCAGCGAGCCGCACACAACGCAAGCTGAAGAAGAAGCGGGTTTTCCGGTGGCGAGTCAATGATGATGAGTTGGTACTGGGAAGCCACGCTCTGCAACGCATCGGCCAACGCCAACAGCACCCCGTTATCGCGCGAAGTACCCATCTCGGCAGCCAACGTCGTCGAGATACGCCGGACGAAACTCCCCCCGGGAACCACGTCCAGGTTCGGCCTGACATCCGGTATCGGCGCCAGCCGCACACCTGCGGTCACCGCCGAAAAAAGGTTCCGTCCCTTATCGTCGACGCTCGTGTTCGCAAACCCCAATACCTGAGCGATGTTGCCCTGCCCATTGAGGTCGACGAGCAACACACGAGCACCATCTGAGGCAACCAACGCAGCCAAATGCGCGGCCGTCGTCGTCTTACCCACCCCGCCTTTACCGTTCCCCACGACGTAAACATGCCCGAGACGCGCCCAGTTGATCGTCACCTTCGGCTCGTCCACGGTCAGTATGCTGTCGGTCATGACAGCGCAGCTTGCAGCTGAATTCGCGGCGCACCGGCGCCCGCGGCGACACCTGGCGCCGACCGCCGCAACGTGTGACTGGTCATGGTTCACGAAGTGTAGTGGCAACAACCCGGCGCGCCGATGCGCGACGCGCCCAGCCACAAAGAAGGCTCGCCGCAAGGCCTTGCACCTGCCGGTATGCCGACGTCGCCACAACACGCCCGACGCCGCATGCAGGCGCACATCACGTCACGGCCACCCTGGGGCACTTCGCGTCGAGCGACAGGGCGAGCACCAGTCGCATGGCAGTAGTCCTGCATACAGAAAGAGTGTCGGTTCAGCTCACCCCCGCCTCCGCACCCAGTGCACCACCGCCCCCATTGGCGCTAGGCCTGCCCTTTCAAACGTCCGTAAAGACCCATCACACAGGGCGTATCGGACCTGCGCCGCATACCTAGAAGAAGGTTGTCACCAATACCTAGACGCATACCTAGGGCAATACCATGCCCACCGCCCACGGGCAGATGGCGCAATGACTGTGCACCTACGCGTCTCGCCATACACGCGCGACCGCTGTGGCCGCTGTCGGGCCCAGGATTCCTACCCGCGCCTTGCAGCTTGGTTGCATCCGCTGAGGCCTATGCATAAGGCCACCGCTCGTACGTACATTGCGCTACACATGGGTGCCGAAGCGGTGCCGAAGGTATCCCACAACGCCAGGAAGGCGGCGCCTATGCTTACCTGAGCACGAACTGCCTAGACGATCCAGACCGCAATTGCGGCCACCAGCGTCAGCTCAACCCTGGACGCCGAATACGGGCAATTGTTTAGCACACCCGCGCCGAAGTGGTCGCGCAGGCACTCATTCCCACGGAGGGCGAGGCAGAACACTCAGTGAAGAAACGAACGGTGCTCGTCACCTGAACGCGGGTGCCTCGCCATACTGGGACTGAGATGCGAACGCAGACAGTCGACGCGACGTGGCGCCGCGGCCTGATCCCAGCGGCTGAGCAGACCAGCTCCGGTACTGCGCAGCGGGTGGCGTGCTCTGGCGCGAACGCTGCGCCGGGCCACGAGTGTCGCCACCTGCGGAAGGATACCGAGAAGACAGCCCGACACGATATTGAAAGCAGTACGGAGATGGGCGTCGCAGGACGCCCACCCGAACGCGTCACAGTGACGAAATGACGAGCGCCCGTTTTGCCGTTGGACGCAGGAACGAGGCGCTAATCGGCCACGGGACGCCAACAACGATCGCCAATGGGGGAGGGGCCCTGCATTCTTGTCAGCGCGGCACAACGTGGCTTAGGTGTTCAAAGCGCCTGCATGGCCGGGGGTGATGTGCTGAGAGATTGTGTCGCTATAGCTCTCAAGAACGTTTTCCAACATCCCGATTGTGGCCTGTGCCTGCTTGACCACCTCGACGTACCCGGCAGCGCCCTGGCGGAATTCATCGGCCGCACCGCGGTAACCATCCGCTGCCATCCGATAACCGTCGGCCCCGCGAAGCATGTTCTCATTAGCGGCCATCACAGCAGCCAGCGTGGACTGACTTTGCCTCAACGCATCCCGCAAAGTCGCTTGCCCAGCAAGCAGAAGTCGCTCGCCCTCTTCGGCTGCCATCGCCCGGGCACGTAGGTCGGCGTTTTCGGCTCGCAGGGCCGCAATTTCGCCGTGCTCTGGTCTTGCGGCCGGCGCTCGCCCCTGCGTCTGGAGTAGAGGTTGGTCTGTGTAGACGAACCACTGGCGGCGCTTATGAGCGAGCGAGGCGCCGCCCTCAAGCTCGCCCGACTCAATCATCCGCCGCACGGTGCGAACATCGCGGCCCAGCATCCGGGCCGCTTGCGGGACGCCGGTGATGGGCCTGCCGCGCTGCGGATGACCTCCCATCACCATGAAGCGAGTCCTTCCAGCGACGCACCTGCAACGGCCTTAGTGTACTCCCGTGCACGTCGCCACACATTGCCGTTAATCTGCTGGAATGCCCTTATCAAGTACATGCCGATAGCCCGACACTCGTTGCGCGGAATACCGCGCAACGGCGCATGAGGGCATACAATGGCACTAATGCACTTAATAGATGCAAAAGAGCACGTCACAGCCTCAGGAGGGCGGGTCAGGTGGCAGAGCAGGCAAGCGCAAGCGATTTGACGCCACGGCGCAAGAGCCGCAGGGGCTCAGAAAACCGCAGGATGTCTGCCCAATTCACAATGCGAATGACTGCACAGGCGCGAGCCAAGCTGGACGAGGCGGCCCGCAGCCAGGGCTTCAAGGACGCCAAAGCGTTGGTGATGTTCCGGTTGCGCGAAGACCTCGGCACTCGAGAACTCGTTTCCTGACATCCGGTGTGACAGGCTAGGGCAGAGCCTCGAGATCCCGGGCCGCCGGCCGAGTCAGCTCGGGCATCAGCCGGGCGGACCAGCGATGATGCTCGGGGTGATCGGACCCGGCGCGTTTCCCCCGGTAGCTGTCCCGTTGACGAATGTGAATTGTTGCCCGCACGGATCGGGCATGTAGTACTTAACCGTCGGGTTAGCCGCCGACAGGGTCGCGATCTGCGCCGGGGTAATGGGCTGCCACGGCCCAATCTTGGGCGGGATGGAGATCCCTCCGATGCCGCCGGTGCTGACGCCGCCCAACCCTCCCGTGCTCGCGTCTGGCGGCGTCTTGACCCAGATGTCCCCGTTGAGCTTCACGTTCTGGAACTCCTGCGCCTCATAGGTGTAGGCCACCCAGCGCTGCATCTGACCACCCGGACCCACCTGGGTGTAGGACGTCAGGTCCTCACCAGCGATGCGGAACTTGTACTGCTGCTCATAGGCGGCGAACGGCGCATCATTGTCGCCGATCCAGGTCCTACCAGGTGTGTAAAAGCCGGTCGGGCCGCCCTCGGGACCGTCCACCCAGGGCACGTGCTGCTTGGCCGGCGGAGGCGGCGTCGAACCCGTGTACGGCGGTGGCACATAGTCGGTCCAGTATCCGAAACGAGGATCGCCCACGAACGGGTTACGCGGGTCCGTTGCCACCGGCGGCAACCCCGGCGGGGCCGGCTCGGCCGGCAACGGGTCCCCCGGCTTCCAGCCCGCGGCGCGAATCGTCGGGTCAGCGGGGGAGTCCTTGGCGCCATCGGACAGCGTTTGGTATCCCGCCGCGGTCTGCCGCAAGGTCGCCGATACTGCCTGGTTTTGGGTCTTCGTCGTTTGCAGCTGGCCCTGCATCGCGGTGAGGTGCTGGTCCATCGCGGCCATCACCAGGCGGGCACCGGCCGGTGACTGGGCCATCGGACCGGCGGCCGCGGCCACAGCGCGGGCCTGGTCGCGAATCACCCCGGACCCGAGTCGGCCCTGCGCGCCGATCGTGCCGCCCTGCTCGGCCGCCTGCTGCACCTCCTGGTCGAGGCCCGCAGCGCTGGTCCGCGCCTGCTGATAGGAGCCGGCGGCCCGCGTCACACCGGTTCGCAACCCGCCAACACCGGCCGGTGACGCAGGAGCCGAGCCACCACCCGAGGCCGGAAACGGGCCGCCCTGCCCACCAGCGGGATACAGGTTATGCGCGCGCGTCAGGATACGGTCGACCCCCGCCAGAAATGCCGCGATACTCACCCACCAAAGTTAGCCTGACTTAATGGGCCAATGCCACAGCTACGCCTTCCCAACTTCGAAATATCCCGTGACAGCATCAAATCGGCGATTCTCAGCAACCTCTAGTCGCGGCCGCCCGAATTCGCCACGCGTCTAAGAAAGCCAAGCAGCGCGAGACGACCATCAGATGCGGTCGTGCGTGGCGGTCGGGCCGCGGCGCCTTCGTGTGCGACTACGTGGCGGCATCAGCCGTGCCTCAGCGCGCGACGCTCATTGTGCAACGATATGTGGGTGGCCTCCGACGGAGAGTTAGAGGCGGCAGAGCGGGCCGCCAATGTCGAGGTTGGAGACTCGACGCGGATCACAGTTCACACCATGGGTGTGCATTACCGGTGGCAGCTGCCCGACATCCTGCGCCAACAACTGCGGCTAGCACACGATCTGCGTGAGGACCTCGTCAGCCTGCAGCTCGCCTACGACGAAGACATAAAGGAGATTTGGTCGTCGTATCCCTCAGTAGCCGCCGCTGAAGTGCAGGTGGCCGCCGCCGAGGAACGCGTTGAATCTGCCGCGGCGGCACTGAAAGCAGCTCGGATCGCCGCGCGAGACAAGCTTGTTGATTCGCCCCTCGCGCAGCAGTTGTGTGATGCTAGAGCCGCGCTCAGGTCTGCGCGCCAGCTCCGACGCGACGCCATCGCTGAAGTCAAAGACGCTGCCGCACAACGGCGTCGGGACCGAGGGGCGCAGCTTGCCGCCGACCAGAAAAGTCTCTATCGCCGCTACTGTCAGTCACCGACGGGCGACCAGTTGTTTTGGGCGACATTCAATTACATCGTGGACCAACATAAAGTCGCGGTGCGACGCATCCAACAGCAGCGCGCACAACACAAGCCCGCGACGCTACGCCACCACCGCTTCGACGGCACCGGCACCATCGCGGTGCAATTACAGCGGACCGCCGGCCGACCGCCTCGCACTCCGCTGGTGGTTGCCGATCCCGCCGGCCGCTACCACAACGTCCTGCACATGCCATGGATCAGACCGCAACAGTGGGCAGAAATGACGCGCGCCGAGAAGCGGCGCGCCGGACGAGTCACCGTCCGACTGCGCTGCGGATCCATTGGCCGCCAACCACAATGGATCGATGTGCCCGTTCAGGCTCATCGATGGCTTCCTGCCGAAGCCGACATCGTCGGCGCGCAACTGACAGTCACTCGAGTCGGGGCCGACCTACGGGCACGGTTATCTATCACCGCGCGCATACCCCATGCGGTTGCCACCGAACGGAGCGAGCGTCCCGTCGTGGCAATACATTTGGGTTGGCAAGCCAGCGAGGGCGGCACCGTGGTCGCCCATTGGCGTGCCACCGAACCGATAACGATTCCGCGCCGACTTGCACACGTCATTGTGCCCGTCACCGAGGGCGTCTCGGGTCGCATCATCGCGCCGGCGGTGATCGCAGCCAGACTGCAGCGCCACAGCCATACGGCATCGACGCGAGACCTGGCCCTAGACAGCATCCGCAGCAAGCTCACCGACTGGCTTGATGAGCATGGGCCCATACCCCATCCCGGCCGCCCGGATGAACAGCTCACCGCCGCCGCGGTGGCACAGTGGCGCTCACCGGCGCGATTCGCCGCGCTCGCCCTGCACTGGCGTGACAGCGGAACCGAGATGGCCACCCAGTTAGAAGCCTGGCGGCGCAGCGATCGACTGCGGTGGCAACAGCAGGGCCACGGGCGCTCGCGAGCCCGCGGCTACCGCGATGATCTATGGCGCCAAGTCGCCCACACCCTCGTCAGCCAGTGTGGACGAGTCGTCGTCGACGACACGAACGTCGCCGACGTGACCAGAGGGGCATTGGAGCGCAGCGCATTACCTACCGACCGGCAGCGTGAGATCGACCGTCGTCGCGAGCACGCCGCCCCCGGCCTGTTGCGCCAGGCCATCATCGCCGCTGCGACGCGCGACGCGGTCCCCATCACGGTGGTGCCCGCCGCCGGGCTAAGCCGTATTCACGCCGGCTGCGGACACGAGAACCCCGCCGAGACGCAAAAACGCAACGGTGTTCTCACCTGCCGCGCCTGCGGGCGCACCTATGACCCGGATTTGTCTGCGACGGTATTAATGCTCGAGCGGGCACGCTAACATCAGTCATGCCCAGCGATCCGGGCCAAAAGGATCGATTCCTTCTCCGGTTGGCAGACACTCACCAACGAATTCGATTCGACTGGATCGCCCGTTGGCGAAGTCGCTTGACACCCACACGCTATCCGCGCATGAAACACGTTGTAACCGTGCACTGTATCGCATTGCAGATGCGCGCACTCATCGTGGCCGCGCGGACAGCGCCTACCGGCACGACCACACCGACACGCTCTCTTCAGATCAGCTCGGGAACCGCCCGACTGAAACCAACGACAACAGCGCGCGGAGCCTTCGGGCCGGATTGTCTGGGAACGCGCGTCTGTCCCGGGACAGGTCATTAGTCCACCCCTTGGAATGACCCGTCGACCCTTTCGGCCCGGATCGCTGGGCATGACTGATGTTAGCGTGCCCGATCGAGGTGAGGGGCGAAGCGGTCGAAGAGTGCGCACAGGGCCGATAATGACGCAATGAGCGATGATGGCGCCGATCTGCACGTTCGACAGAACCCAAGCAAGCGGACTGGCGACGTGCAGATCGCTGACTTCACTCTGCTGGTACGGGTACCCAGCCAGCCCGCCGCCGTGCGCGCTTACACCGACGCCGAGTCCGATGAAGCCGCTCACTATGCGGCCGACGTCGGGGGAGTGGTTGTACCGCTTCCACTTCCACCGCCCGACGGCGGCTTTGTTGACTCGCCGCTAAGGCAGTAACTGAAGGGAATCTCAGTGCTTAGCCCGGCTCGCACCCTTCCTCCCGCCTGGATGGTTATGTCAGGTCGGTGCGCCGGGAGGAGGGCCGCGTCTGCCCAGCACATGATGCACGACATCTGCGTCGAGCTGGCACGGAGCTTGGTGGGTTTGGGCGTGGCATTGTCGACAGAGCTCCGGCTAATTTTGAGGGGTGAGTGTTGCGGCGTTTGTGGCTGGTGTGGACCGGCTGCTGACCCGTGCGCATGACTTGTATCCGGCCGGCGGTGAGGGCGGCAAGTTGCCTGCTTCTGCTGATGGCGGGTCGGTGCCTGCATCGCCGAAGGGTGTGAGCGGGCTGCGCGGTGGTGTGACCCGGGTGGCTGGCGCATATCAGCGAGCCCGAACCGCTGCTGCAGGCTTGGATGAGGAGTTGACGCAGACCGCTGCGCAGGGTGGTGTGATCGGCGAGCAGGGCCGAGTGGCCTCGGGGTTGATTCGTGATCAGGCCCGCGCGGTAGGGGCTCAGGCCGCTACGTTAGGTCGGTCGCCGGCGGGGGCCCAGCTGATCATGGCGGCGATGAACCAGCATCTGTCGGCGATGCAGGGCCAACTGCAGGCGACGAAAACCCAATATCAGGGGGTGTCGGCGACGCTGCGTCAGCTCGCCGCTGGGTATCAGACCCTATCGAGCGATGCACCGAAGTCACATGATGACGCGAGTGGCGACGACGGTACCGGCCCAACACCACCAACCGGCATCGTGTGGTGCCTACCTCGGCCGAGCGGCGGCTTCACCTGCCGCGAACTGCTCCCCGATGGAACCATTGCCATCTTCTCGTCCCCGACCGATATCAGCGGCCACTGGCCAGACTGATTGGAGAAACCCCATGGATAGCGGCACGCCAGAGTATGTAGTGGTCGTTCGGCCGCGAGTTGAGCGGCAAAACGATCAGTCGTGGAAGGCCTGGTATCCGAAGTCGGATTGGCACGTGATAGCCGACACTGAAGATGGCGCCAGGCTGAAACTTCGCGATGAATTCGAGCGTCGGCTCAATGCCGGTGAGCTGGACACCGAGCCCAACGAGTCGCTGCTGGCACACCACCTGGCGGATCCGATTCCTGGGGTCTATGCCATCGACCGCGACGTCTACATGCGTATGCGCACCGGGCCCAACTTTCGCCGCGACCTTGATGCACTTATCGGCCAGATCGAGACGGAGCGCTAGCTGAATGCGACGGCCCACGACCGGGACGTCCATGCCGAGGCAACCACTTCGACACTGAACGCTCACTCATGTCGGCGTTGTGGGCCGTTTGCCAGTTCGCTCCGGAAAGCGGGGAAGTTTTCTCTCACCTTTCGCTGTGGGCAAGGGCTGGTGGTGGGCCCACCGAAAAGTTGGGCGTCTAGGGCCGCGACCAGCCCGGGCCCCGTGGTCTGGCGTCCTCGTTTGCTGTGTCTCGGCGCGCGAGGTTGAAGGCCCCACAACAGTCGGTATAAGCGCGGTGGACTGAGCCGGGAGGCCGCCAGAATCCGGTCAAACAGGATCCACCAGGGGCCTAACGGCGGAAGTTCCGATCCGATCGGTCCGAGGCGGCGCTCTTTCTGACCCTCCACATTTCTGATTGTAGGTGGCTTAGGGCCATGAAACCCGTGGCAAAATTGCTCCCAGTACGCCCCGGGCGCCGAGCCCGGAGGAACTCGTCGCCAAACGCTGCCATCGCTTGAACTTTCATCAACCGAATGCACACGGACGCAAGGATTTCGACGTCCTCGTACGGACGTCGCTCGAATGCCACGCGCATACTCGGTGCGTTCGCCTTGCCCGCGGCGTCAAGAGCTCAGCGCGGCCGGCATGCAGCGGTCAAGGAACGTTCTTGGTCGATGATGGCGAGCATGTCCTGCCCGTAGGCGCTCTGTAAGTCGATAACCGGGCGCGGCGGCGGGGAGGTACGGGCTTGGGCGACAAGGGAAACCGCATCGCTGGCGCGATCGGCCATCGCACGCAGGTGAGGCTCGATGTCGGGAGCTGAGACCTGGGCGGCGAAGTGGGAGAGCTGCTCGGCCCAATGTTGGTAGGCGCGTAAATCGGGGCCGCCGGTCACTATGAGCTGCAGATTGGTCAGATCGGAATTGTCGGCTAAGAAGCTGACCGCGGCGTCGGCGGCGCGGCAGTCTCGGCGTGGATGATTCGCCAATCGGGTGAAGCCGATGCCCGCCACGCCCACTACGACGACGAACAAAACGATTTGCCAGCTGGTGCGCCGCGGTAGGGGTGGGGGCGCGATGTCGTCGGCGTTGATTTCGGGGGAGCGGTCGGCGGCCGCGAGTAGCTGCGCCAGGTGGGTGTTGAGCTTTGTGCGCACACGCTCGCGGCGCACCGTCTGCGCGGCGAACAGCGCGGCCATCAACAGCCACAGGGTGCCGCGGCGCGGGTCACTGAGGAAGACGGAAACGATCCCGACAACAGCAAGGAGGGCCGCCGAGATCAGTTGCGTGGTTCGGCCGCGGCTGGCCCGCTGGTAATAGGCTTCAACGACAGCGCCGCAGCGGATCGCGCCGGCCAACACCCGATGACGGGCCGGCAGAGCACCTTCACGTAATGCCCGAACCGCCTCGGCACGCTCGGCCTGATTCAGTCCCCGCAGCGCTTCGGTGTACGCCGCACGGGCGGGACGCTGGCCCAGGGCTGACGCCGCTCCGGCCGCCGCGCTGAAGCCCACCAGGGCCAGGGCAAGCACGATTGGTGCGGCTCGCTCGAAAGGGTGTGTGACATACACACACCAGAACACAAGCAGCATGGCCCCGATGAAAACCGAGTCGGCCAGCCAGCGGATCCACCAGGGCTGCTGGAAAAAACGTACCCGCACGGCGGACCAGTCTGCCGCACCCGGTCAGCGTCGGTCGGTGAACATTCCGATTTCCTGCCTGGGAGGGTGCGCGGTGGGTAGCGTCGCGCCAGTGGTGGTTGCGATTGAGGTTGATGGGGACCGGTGGGTGAGGTGACAGCGGATGCCCGGCAGCGGCAGAAGGCCGCACTCGATCGAAGGATCAAGGCGTGCCGCAAATGCGTTGACCCGGACCGTTTGAATGAGCCAGGCGTGACCGAATCGGCACCGGGTTTTGGCTCGGTCGATTCGCCGGTGGCGATCGTGGGGGAGGCACTGTGCCGGGGCTGCATGAAGGCGCAAGAGCCGTTCCTCGGAGGTAGTGGTCGCATCCTGGATCGCTGTTATCAGCGCGCAGGCATCGCCAAGGCCGATTTGTTCATTACGAACTCACTGCATTGTCATCCGCCCGGGAATCGCGATCCGCGTCCGCACGAGAGCGCGAACTGCTTGCCGTTCTTGCAGAGCGAGCTGCGAGATATTGTGCGTCCGCGGCTGGTGATCGGCGTCGGCAAGTTCGCGAAAGCGGCGCTGGTGCAGGTATATCCGGAGGCGCGGGAGCTGAATTGGCCTTTCCGGGTGCCGCGGGCCCGCCGTGACGATCACCCTGGGGAGCCGTGTCTGTTGTTTCCTCCGCACCCGTATCACATCATGACCCGCGACCGTCTCGTTCGCGAGCAGTATGTGCATTCGCTGGCGCGTGCGATCGCGTGGGGATTCGACTCGGCGCCATAACTCCGGCGAGGCTCAGCCGAAACAGCCACAGGCGCGGGGGCGGGGCAGGGCAGTATCAACAGGCGGTGAAGGCGCTTTGCAGTTGCCGCTGCAGTGCGGCTGCCTCCGCGGTCTGATTGCCCTGAGGGGCTTGGGATTTGGGGGCCCCTTTGTCTTGGGGGCAGCTCGGCACCGTCAGCGAGCCGGTGAACTGGTGAAAATTGTCAGGCTCGACCATGAGGTGCCACTCCAGTTGCAACGGTTGCTGTTTGGTTGGCGCCACCGTGGAGATTACTGATTTGAGGTCACCGTAGGCCCGGGCAGTGTCGGTGATGTATGCCGATAGTTCGGTGATCTTCGCGCTGTCGATGCGAACGTAATAGACCGGCAGCACCAGCCGCGACAGCAACGCATCGATCGCTGCGCGCTGCTCGCCGCTGATCGGAACGCCGACTTCCCAAGTCGGGTACTTCGTCGGTTCGGCGGAACGGATATAGACGGTCATCGGTTCGGGCTTGACGGCCGCCAACGCTGCGGTCAAGACGTCGCTGGTGTGTTCGACATCCCATACCTCGAGCCGCGAACTAGTACCGTCACGCGACCATTGGATTGCCGAGCGCGGGACGCGGGTCCTCAGTTCGCGCAAGCGGTGTGTGTCGTCGACGATCTGGGCGGGGTCGAGCTGCGCGCCGCGTATCACCTCAAGTTCATCGCCGACGACGAAATCACAGGACTGACGGTAGCCGTCGAAATCGCTGCCTTTGATGCTGGTGATGCGCGAGGCGACCGCGGCGATCTGGTCCTCGCTTGCCTTAGGCATCGTGACCACCAATTTCAGTTCCGCGCCGTTCTCAAAATCGTTGATATAGCCGGGGTTAACGCTGTCGACCCCAGGCATCTTCGCTATCTCAGCCTGAAGGTGGCGGGCCTCGGAGCTACGATCCAGGGCAGCGCACGCACCAGTCGCCGCCACCACACACGCCACAGCCGGCAGGCACAACCGCCACAGCCGGCGCCGGCTCATCAGCCGTAGCGCGGCGCTACTCGAACAGCCCGTCACCCTCACCATTATCGGCGACGAGCGGAGCTCCTTGCGTCGTCGCGCGCTCGCGCCCAGCAGGGGTAGGGGAGCGGGGTGTCGGCCTCCCGCCGGCCGCTTCACACATCGCATCGCCTCGTCACTCGGCGCAGTAGAGAGGCGCGAGTGGCTGGCGGCGCGCTCAGGTCGGGCAGGCGCGTGCCAGCGTGGCCAATTCGTCGCCGAACTCGCGGTTAACCTGGCCTGCCGCCTTCGCCGATGGTGGCAGTTGCGGTTTCAAGGGATCTTGTTTGTCCAGTTCGGCGTTCATCTGGTTGGCATCTTTCATGAATTCGCGCGCCAGCGCCGCGGCTCGTTGCGCGTGCGCCGACAGCTCGGGTGCGGTCACCTGGCCGGCGTGCTGCTGCAGACCGTCGAGCCAGGCCTGGTAGTCGCCGGCAGCCGGTACCACGTCTGGTTCGTACGAGCCGGGCGGCGCGAACCGCGTCTTGGCTTTCAGCGAGGCCTGCGTATCGCGGTTGAACTCGATGAATTGCCGCACACTCCAACACGGTTGTGCCCGCTCATCGATGCGCCACGCGACGACCCCGCCTGCGGCCGCCGCAGCCACGCACACCAGCGCCAGCAACCCTCGAGCGATCCTGCGGCTACGGACACTGTTGGCGACCACGCGACCAACGTACTTGCTGATCACGCACAAGTCGGTGCGGTTAGCGCGTGTAGCTCGCGTGAACGACACCACGCAGTGCGTTTTGGCAGGGGAAATGTCCTAAGGTCGCCCGCGAGTCCGGGTCAGCACCACGTGCTTGCCTGCTTTAGCAGCGGTGTTGCGTTGTAGGTCTATTGCTGGTTGGTGCGGCGCCTGCCGGACCACGCCCGGTAACCCATCAACACCGCGAGGCCTCCGGTACTGATCAAGCCCAGCCACGTGCCGTGGATGACGTTTACCACGAACAGGATCAGGCATAGCGCAGCCATCACGGCGAAGAACACTGGGCTATATAGGCGGGTCCTTTTCACGCGCGTTCTCCCCTTCAGTGGCCTGCCTGGCGGTTGAGCATGCCAGTTCATTCATCCAGTCTGTGCTGTAGGCGTATATCACGGTAGGCATTTGTTGGCGTCCTCACCCATCAAAAAGCGTCCGTTCACCACCGGGGCGCAGGGATAATGGATGTCATGAATCGGATCGGCCAGGCGGTCGCGGGCTTGCTGGCCATGCTGGCCACGGTCCCGGCGGTCGCCGCGCAGGCTGCGCCGGCCGCCCCAGACTTCTCCTCCTACCCAAAGGCATCTGAGAGCGACTACACGGTGCGCCCCGGCCTGGCCTACTCAGTGCGCGGCTTCCGCACACCCAGCGGCCTGTACTGCACGTCATCCAATCACCGCATGATGTATGCGATGAACTGCACCGGGCCGTTCGCTAGCGCCCCTGGAGGAGCGAACACAGTGAGCCTGTTCGAATCAGGCACCGTCGTCAGCCCAATCAAGTTCACCAGCGTTGAAAACCCAAGCCCTGGCAGTAAGCCCGAGTTCGAAGGCCACCCGCTCAACCTGCTACCCAAGAACACCGCATACGCATTCGACGACGCAATCTGCGTATGGACCGACACGATTGCACTGGCCTGCCGAATCGGCTCAGGACAGACCTACACCGGGTTCATCGCCACATCTGATACCACGACCACCATCGGCAATCTGACAGACGGTGGATGACTGGCTGCGGTCGGTGCGCTACTTGTCGTCGATGACGTCGGCCAGGCACGGTAGCTGACCACAAGCATGGGCACCTTTGCAAACAACGTCGGGTCGCTCTTCCGGCCAGCTTTGGCGCCTACGCCCAGGTGTTTAACAGCCGTATCTCCGTAGCCCTGATTGCATTGGAGCACAGCTGATTTCACTCCCAACCGCGTTTATTCGCCGAGGAGCTCGGCCAACGAAACCCACAGGAACGGGCCGGCGGGGTTGATGACGATCCCGGTGTGCCCCTGTTCGCGGGCCATGTGCACCACCTGCTCGATCGTCAGCGATATGGCCGCGTCGGCAGGGTTGAAGGCCAGGACTTCCGGGGCGCTGGTGAAGGCGAAGATGCTCGTCGTGCCGTTCGGATGTGTGGTGATGCGAACACCCACTCCGCCGCGCGAATCATCGCCGGCCAGCACCATAGGGCCGTTGTCGCGCAGCACCTGCACCACGGCCTGCCTGTCGGCTTTCCCGTCGGTGTGGTCGGCTAGGGCCTGCTTGAGCCGCTCGTTGTTGCCGTTGCGCAACGCGAAATCAATCTCGGGGGCTGACAGGGCACATGTGGGCCCGGCCGGATCAATGTAGAGCCATGCGTTGCCCTGGCTTCGGGCCAGCTCCAGCGCCCCGATGGCCGGCTGAACCAGTGACGCGGTGGTCGCACCGGGCGGGTGCAGGCGGGCGATTTCCTCGTTGCGGGTGTAGCAGAACAGCGCCGAACCGCCATTGGGGCCAGTGCCGCCCCGGAATTGCAAGTGCGAGCCCGTGGCGAACGGTTCACCGGTCAATGCGTCAGAGCCGGTGATGTCCAACAGCACCTCCCCGTACATGCACAACCGCAGCACCTCAACCGCGCCGCGTTGGTTGGGCTGGGCGGCGAACGCTGCCACGGCTCGCCGCAGCACCACGTTGTCCACCAGTCTGGCGCGATCGGGGTAGCCTGCAGGTGTCATGTCGTGTGAAAGCCCCTGACCTATCTCGGATAACGACCAGCGATGGTTCCCCCGCCTCAGACGATATCGCCCCGCCGCCCGGCTTTCGGAGTTTTACCGCGCCGCCTCGAGGTAGTGACGAGCGCGGCGGTCTACACGTACGCCAGAAGCCGCAGTGAGCGGACTGGCGATGTGCAGATCGTTTACCTGACCGTGCTGGGGCGAGTGCCCAGCCCGCTCAGGTGTGTCACCAACCCATATCGCGGACCACTTCGGCCTGGGCTGCCGCGATCTCTTCGGCAGTTGCCGCGGTCACGTCCTCGTCGGCAGCCCATTCAAATCGGCTCAAAAGATCTGCCAGCGCCTGCTTTTGCGCCGGATGGGTGACCGGTACCGTGTTCAGATCAGTATGGGCCAGCCAGTCGGCCAAGACGATCGCGTCGGCACGCCACAACCGCACGCTGACAGTGGGCACCTTCTCATCCATGACTGTTATCGTGCCACCGCCACGTCAGCGGTTGTGGCCAGCCGATGGGGACCGCGGAATCCGGAACAGTCTCAGCGCAGTTCGCGTATTCGGTCTGCGTCGCATGACTCAGGACGACTGGCCGTTTCGCCATCGAGCCAGCACGGGGCAGTCAGTGTCTATCGAAGGCATCCTCGCGACTAGCTGGTCAGAAAGGTCCGCGGCGGAGCTGCGCCACAGTAGCCGTCCACACGGTGTCTGCGGCTTCCTGTAGCCGTTTCTTTGATCCCCCGAACAGACCGGCTTCTAGGGGTGGCCATTGGTCGCCCGCGCTTCGCGCGTCCATCAACATGTGCGCCACCTCGGTCTCCTCGAAGGGGTAGCTCTCGGCCGCGTGCTTGACGAACAGCCCCAGCCAGGGTTGGTCGAGGAGGCCTGGGTTACGTTGAGCCGCCAGATCGCTGACAACAAGGGCGAAAAGGAGCTCGGCGGCATCGAACAGCCGGATGTACTGGGAATCGGTGCGGTCGGGAAAGTACGACCGCAGCGCATCGAACAAGAAATCCGAGACTGGGTAGACCGGTCGGCGCGGAAGTCGACCCGCTGCGAGGTCCTCCAGCAGCTGTTTGGTGAGTGCGCCTGTCTGGGCGGCACGTAGGGCAAGTCCGAGATGCCGCTCGTGGCCGACAATCTCCCAGGGGCCAGCCTTATCGAGGACCGCCACCTTGCGGTTCGTGAAAAGGGACCAATCGACGGTGGCATCGACGGTCAGAGTGCGGACGGCGCGATAGTTCTCGTGTTCAACTGCCGCGATCGTGCCGGCGTACATCGTGAGCGTGGCTGGCAGCATTGCCAACGCTTCCAGCTGTTGGTTTCGGACACTCGTGATGAGCGAACCGCTCTGTTGGGCAAGCGGTCTCGGCTCGGCGAGCGCCGTGATGAGCTGTCGATATTCGACTTCAAGGAAAGCGCTTTCGACGCGACAGCCTTCGATGACGAGAGGAAGCAAAGGCGCTGCGGCCGTGCGGTAGCCATCAGCGATCTCGACGTATTGGATGATCTGCTCCGTCGGCACACGACTAGCGAAGCCGGGTGGGAATCGTTCAGGGTCGCTGCATGCGTCGATCACACCACGGGCGGCGCTGCGGAGCAGCCGGCCGGTCAAACGGTAGTTGCCGCTGCTGATTGCCTCGTCGAACGCGTCGCTGTCAGAGACCGGGGGGTCTTGCAGGAGCCGGTTCTGCAGTTCGTTGAGCTCTCGATGGGTTGCCGGCTCGGAGCCGGAAATGCCGCGGCGGAACACAGTTCCGGACTTGTAGCTCTCGTAGTCCTTGACCAGGGAGTGGATCCGGTCGCCGGGCTGCGGTGGTGCGACCGTGATGATCAGGACGTGTTGCCCGCGGAACTCGACGTAGTCGACGTCCCAGTGTGGTCCGTCGACGTAGGTTCGCAGCATCGCGGCGAGGTCGGCCGCGTCGTGTACCGCGACGCCGTCGAGCACGCCGACAGGTGAAACGCCCACGACGAGGTACGCTTCGCCCCCGCACTCGCGGGCCGCGTTCACCGGGTCGCGATTGGCGAAAGCGATGATCGCTTTGGCGGCGCTGACCTTGTCCTTGGCCTTGGAGAAATCCAGGGTGCTTTTCCACTCGACCCAATGGGTCTCGGGTGTGGTGGTCGAGGAGGCGTGAAAAATCGCCTCGACGAGTTTGTCCAAGCGGTGGCTGCGTCGAAACGACGCCCTCGTATCTAGGTTGAGACCCATAGCGGTCGAGCATATTCCCGCCACCACGGTGCGTCGCGCAGTTGCGGTCGGTCGAAAAGTCAAACCAGATCTCTGGAACCGAACATCGCCCAGCGATACGGTCGCGCCGCGCGAGAGATGCCCGCATGTGTGATCGATTCTCAGGCGCCGGCGCCGACCGTTGTTCAACAATGAGCATCGAGATACCGACGAACGTCGAGTCCCATATTGTTCCACTAGCGCTTAGTGCACCGTCGCCAGCGATCTGCGCCCGGCCTAGTTGCCGTTGAGCAGGTTGATCACCATTCCGCTGTTCTTCAGGATGTGGTCGCTCAGCGGCAGTGTCGGCGCGCCATAGCTGAGGAGGTACAGCTGCAAAGACGCCATGCCGTATTTCGAAGCTGCGGTGCGCCATTTCGCGATCAGATCCATCATGTTGGGGTTCTTGCCGCCCTTCGCCCCGATGTTTGCCATACCCTCCAGCAGTTGGAGGTCTGAGAGCGGAACGATGCCGGGTGCGTACACCTGCGGCTGAAGATGCTTGAACGCCCTCACGCTTCGGATATTGATGTCGAACTGAGCCAACAGTCCGTTGGTAACGCCGGCGTCGGGCACGATGACCAGCGGGGCGTACATCGTTTTGTTGTCGACCTTGTGGCCTTCCCAGCCGCGGTGCTTCTGGACGAGGTCGATGGTGGATAGCAGCTGACTGTACTTGCCGTGGTCGGTATCCATGAATATCTTCTCGACGTCGGCGCTGTAGGCTTCCCACGTCGCTAGCCCTTGCGCCGCATCCTCTTTCACCGCGTGATTTGTCGCGTCGATCACCACGCAGTGATCCTTGCCGAGAATCAACCAGTCGCACACCGACGGCTCTACGCCCTTCTTCTGCGTCCATGCGGCCTGCATGTCGGGCTCGTCGGCAATCGCGAGTAGATGAGGGCACTTGTCGACGATGCGGTGGAGAATGCCCGCGACGAACTGTTCGAAGGCGTCGTTCATCGCGGTCTTGAACCGATGTCGGGCCGATCCGGGGAGGCTGGCCCACGCTTCGAAGTAGAGCTGGCCGCCGCAGAGGCGGTCGAGGGCCCACTGGTGGCGGATGGTGACGAATGCGTTGTCGTTGATGGCGAGGAACGGGTACCGCGTGAGGGTGTATCGCTGGTGGCCGATTTCCCCGGCGTTGCGATCCTCCTGCAGCTTCGTCTTGAAATCGTCCAGCTTCAGCGCCATGTTAGTGAAGAGGTAGTCGATCGCCGCCTCGGAGGCGCCGTCGGCGAGCAGTTCATCGCGGCTGAACCGAACCTGTTGATTCTTGGTGCTGCGCTTGATGATACGGAGCCCCAGCCGCATGATGTCGATCAGTTCGACCTCGGTGGCGATCTTGAAGGCCTCGGCGGGCGTCGCGCCCAATCCCGTGGTCTTAGATCTCGGTGCCCACTTGGTGAACCACAGATCGTAGGTGTTTGAAAGTACGATCTCGAGCCTCAGCGGTGCGTTGAAGAGTGCCGACGCGATTTCGCCCTGGATAAGGGGTTTCGCGTATTCATGCAGCTCTTCGAGGCCCATCTTCGGCAGCTTGTGCTGAAGCTTCGCGATTTCATCCGTGGTGGGCACGTCGCCCGCGAACTCAGAGTTGAGATTTTGCTCCGTCGTGATCGACAGCAGCAGCTGCGTCAGGGTATTGCGATCGATCGCCGGCGCGGCGTGATCCGTCGACGCGTATTCGATGATTTCGCGCTGCAGCTGTGCTGTCGCGCGGGGCGAGATGAGCATGTCGCCATAGATGATGATTCGTTTGAGGACCTTCTCGGACAGGCCACCCTCGCCCCCGCCGGCGAGGAAGTCGCCCTCAACGTCACGCACGCCCCGGGTGGTCGAGTAGGCCACGTCCCACTGCGCCTGCACGCAGGCGACGGTCTCGAGGGAGTGGTAAAGGCTGACCCCGCCAAGCAGTTCGCGACGTTCGTCGTATGTAATTGGGTCCAGCCCAAAGAGGCCGCACACGATCAGCTGCGGCTGTGAGCTCACGAACGACATGACCTTTGAGATCGGATCTTCGGACGGCCAGCCCCCAGCCAGCCCGAACGGCGGCATCTTTCCCGACGGCGGCCATGGCGGCGGCTGATTTCCCGTCGGCTTTGGGTTGGACTTCCCGCCCTTCAACTGCGCAGGTTCGTGGTCGCGCTTCTCGGCGCGCTCCTTTCGGATTCGGGCGCCTTTACCCATCGGCGGCAAATCCTCTCTCGTTCTAGCAGCTCTTCGATCTGGCGGGTCGACGGATCACCGCCCTGGTCGCGGATCGATCGGCGCACAGCGACGAGCCACGTCAGCGCGGCGTCGATGTCTGGCGAGTGCGCAAGCATCAAGGGTAGAAGTGCCGCCCGACAAGTCGTGGCGGAATCGAGCGGCGGCCGGCGGGGAGCGTGGTGACGACCGCCGACGACATATGTAGTTGATCAGCGGAGCTGACCACGGGGCATGGTCTTGGGCCGTGAAGCAGGATCAGGACTCAGCACTGACGGTGTGTTCTGAACCGTCAGTGGCTTTAGGACCGTTCGGGCCGCCCAATGGGTCGAGCCCGGCGATCCATTGGCGGCGAGACTGATGAAGAAGGCGGCTTCGACTAGGCCCACGGTCAAAGAGACAGCCATCGAAGACTGAACCAACCTGGTCTAGTTCATTTCAGGTACCGCAGCAGTTCGCGCACGGATGGCGTCACGCCTTAACGTGTTTGCCAGTTCGGGTTGATCGGTGAGGTCAGCCACCGTGGTGAAGATGCGTGCGATGCGGAGAAACATAGCCGGGGGAGCAGACACATCGCCCTGCGAGCTCTCGGACTGCATAAGCCCAGCAACGGACAGCAGCTCGGTGATCTCGAGTCGGCGAGCCGCGCGTTCGTCGTCTTCAAGCGCCGCGGTGCGCTCACACGCGAGCAGACTTTCGGCCAGACCGGCAATAAGCCGGCCGAGCCCGGAAACGCTGATCTGTGCGGTGCGGGGAAGGGAAAACAGGTCACCGCCAGGTTCCTCAGTAGCGAACGTTGCCACTAACCGGTCGGCAAAAGCGTCTAGGGCGGATACGTCGAAACTGCGCTGCGCCTGGTGCCAGCTGATGCCAAGACGGTCCGCGATGCGCGAAAGCCTCTCTCGTAAAAGGGATTCCGCAGCGGCGACAGAGATCGTCATCCCGCGATCGTCCGCGAGCGCCGCCAACCTGGTCGCAGCCTGCCGAAGCCACCCGCCGGGCTCACCTTCGCCTCGATCGCGGGCCTTACCCACCGCGTCGTGCACCGGTTGGGTAGATGTGCGCGGCCAGATCCGGATCACTCACCACCGTGATCCATTCCCTCACGCCGACGTAACGCTTCCGCTCGGAGTGCGATGCCGACATTGTTAAGTCGGAACTCGTACTCACCGGAGGCCACGAGAAACCAGTCACCAGTGCCGAAGTCACCCCGGTCCATCACCAAGCGCATGGCGCTTCTGATGGCGTCAGTGCTATCACCTCTGAAGCTCGCCAGATGCCCGGCATGGTCGTCGTACATGTGCCATTCGGGCTGCCCACTCAGCCGCTGCCGCAATGGGCCATCCTCGAAACTGGCTCTGAACCCTTGCAGCAGCCGGTACGTCGTGGGGCAACTGCTGCCTGTAGGGCTATGGTCACTCATGAGATGCCTCTCGCACACGTTGTGCCCATCTCTCATGAGCGGATTGCGCCGACATGCCAGCTGCTGCACCAATTCTCGCCCACGACATCTGTCGACCGCGTGCGTGCAGGACGGCCCGATCCAATTGTCGTTCGCCAGAACGAATCACCGCGAGTGCGGCTGCGATCTCAGCTTCGGCGTCGATGTCGCTGATGTGCTCGTTCCACCACACGGCGTGGCCCGCCTCATCCGCATCACCGCCACTGACTACATCCAGGACGTCGTCGTCTGCTGCGAAAATACGAAAGGCAGCGGGATCGTGTCGCACCGGGGAGGGAACGCGCGTCCAAAGCTCTTGACTGACCCAGCGTTTCCTGGGCATTACGTCACCAGGCGCGTAGCAGTTGCAGATAACGCGCCAGCCAACGACGTCGCCGGCGGGCCTGGTCACAAACGCGGCGTCACCGCCGTGTCGGCGCACCGCCTCCTGGCCCCATGTACCGTCGCCATACTGGTCGACGGCAAGGTGTCCTGGTGGGATTCCGGTGCCGAGAATTCCCAGCGCGCCGCGGCCATCGTCGAACTCGGCGGCCATGAACCCCTCGTGCCATTCGCTGCCACGGTCGCCAAGCGAATGCTCCCATCCCATGGATGGGAGTCTAGTCGGTGCGTCAAGATATCCTGATGCAACTGAGCTGGTTCATCAGGACTACCTGACGTAACGTAGAATCTTGCAGAAAGACTGGGGAGCTTTATGGTTCCCGAGCGGTTTCGATCAGCCCATACAGCGGGTTTTGCGCAGCGGCTGCACGGTTCTCCACGCCGGCTCCGTCAACGTAGCGTTGCGAGGTCACCATCGAGTCGTGTCCAAGAAGCTTCATCAGCGCGTACACGCTGACGTTCCCGTTGGCGAGTTCGGTGGCGAAGGTGTGGCGGAAACCGTGTACCAAGACTCCGGCGGCGCGTTGACTGTTCAGCCCCGCTTTCTTGAACGCGCGTAGTACCCGGTACTGGAGCGTGCCCCGTGTCATCCGCTTACCGTCGCTGCCGACGAATAGTGGAGCGGTGGCCGCCCAGGCGGCAAGCCCGGTTTCGGCGGACCGCCGCTTTGTCGTGCCTGGAAAGCGAGCTGCTCGGGATCCCAGATACGCCTCGAGTTCGCGAATGAGGGCGTGTTCTATCGGTATTCGGCGATCTTTGTTTCCCTTGCCGTGGACGTGGATGACGCCTCCCCCATCGGTGGGTCGAATATCGCCGACGTCGGCACGCACCAGTTCGTCTGCCCGCAGTCCGGCGAGCACAGCCGTCAGGACGATAGCCCGGTCCCGCTCGGACCAGTCGGAACGGCGCCTTGAACCTTGGTCCAGATCGATCGCCGCCAGCAGCCCGGAAACCGTCTCGGCGCCAAGGCCTTTCGGGAGCGTCTTAGCGACTTTGGGTCGGCCGATCAGTGACATCGGATTAGCTGCGATAACGTCGCGGCTATAGAGGTAGTCGCACAACGTGTTCCAGTTCGACCAGCATCGCCGAATCGATGCGGCCGAGTGGGTCTGCGCGTAAGTGGCGAAGGCGGTCCGCAGCGCGTCCTTGATCAGGACATCGGGCCTCAAATCAACGACCTGCTCGGGGATGTCGGCAAGCAGAGTGGCGATGGCGTCGAAATCTTGGCGGTATGCCCTCATCGTATGGGGTGACGGCTTGCGTATCGCACGATCGGCGAGGAATTCCAAAAACCATGGCGGGTAACTGGATTCCCTATTATTGTGGCCGGGACGCGGCGGTGCCATGAAGCAATGGTCGCACGATTTGATGGATAACGGCAATTATCCATGATTGACGCGTGTTGCCCGATACCAGCGGGGATTGCGCATAGGCAACGCCGCCATGGAGTTCTTCTGTGCCCGGATACGGGTCGAGCTGCTCAACACCCGGGCTGGGAGACCAGCATGGAATTGGCCGGTGCGATAGCCGACTACTTCGACAACTTCTATAACGTTGAACGCCGCCACAGCTATCTTGGCAACATCAGTCCGGCAGCCGTATGAGACGCTCTGGGTATCCACCAATTGTGCACCCAACGCGCATGACCACGGCTCCAACCGATGGGGACAGTCACTGGGAAACAAAACCTGCGACGGTTCTATCGTGGGCACTGTGTCCCAGATCGCCGATCGTCCCGCGGACTCCTCACAGTGGTCGCCGCGGGAGGCCGAGGTGCTTGCGGTGACGTTAAGCCTGCTGCAGCAACACGGGTATGACCGGTTGACGGTGGACGCGGTGGCGGCCGCCGCCCGCGCCAGCAAGGCGACGGTGTACCGGCGATGGCCGTCGAAAGCCGAATTGGTGCTGACCGCGTTCATCGAGGGGATCCGCCAGGTCGTGGTCCCGCCCGATACCGGCACACTGCGGGGAGATTTGCTGGAACTTGGGGAGTTGGTGAGCCAACAGGCCCGCCAGCACGCCAGCACCATCCGCGCGGTGCTTGTCGAGGTGTCGCGTAACGCCGCGCTCAACGAAGCGATACGGCATCAGTTCCTCGAGCAGTGGAAAGCCTCGGTCCAGCACATCCTGAGGCAGGCCGTCGACCGCGGTGATATCGCCGGCGCCGCCATTAACGACGAACTTTGGGACCTACTGCCCGGCTACCTAATATTCCGGTCCATCATCCCTAGCCGACCCCCCACCGGTCGCACCGTGCAAGCGCTCGTCGTTGAGTTCATCATTCCCAGCCTCACCCGACCCACTGGGCAAGGCGGTTCAGCCCCCTGATTGCCTTCGGCGACGCCTCGCAGGCGTGAAAATGTGGTCGGGTTGCCCACCGACGCCATTTCACTCTGGTTTGTGAGCCTGTGGTTTAGCCTGGCGCCGGGCCCGACCTGGGAGGGTCACGCACTGGCGCTTCGAGCAGGCTGGTCAACGTCCGCGACGTGAAGCACGACAAGTTGGACGCGGTGTGGCTGGCAAGTTCACCGAGAACGGCATGCTGCGGCCATCGTTCGTGCCGCCGGCACCGGGGCGGCGGCTGCACGATTACACACGGCTGCGGGTCGACCTGACCGGCGGACGCGCCCGCTACTGGCGGCAGCTGGAGAAGCTGCTCGAGGACGCGTTGATTAAGCTGCTCGAGGACGCGTTGATTAAAGTGCCGGCGGTGGCGCGTTGAAACTAGTCACCGTCTCGGTTCGCGACATGCTTGAGGCGTTGATCGCTGGCGAGCGCGACGCCGGACAACTCGCTGACCTGGCCCGCGGCCGGATGCGGGTCAAACACGGCGCCTTGTCGAGGCCTTGACCGGCCGATTTCGACGACCACCACGCGGAGCGAAGCCGGATGCTTGCTCACCTGATTGACACCCTAAGCGCGCGGATCGAACCCTAACCATTCGCATCGACGAGCAACTGAGCGCCCTGACCGACGTGGCAGCCACAGCGGCGACACCAACGCGAGCGCGGCCGGCGGCGGGCCAGGCCAGATCATCGTCGACGACACCATGGCCGCCCGACAGACGCTTCCGGAGATCGAGCGTCTCGACGAGATCGCCGGCGCCGGAACGGCTCGGCGTACAGCTGATCCTGGCCGAGATCGCGCCGATATGACCCCAATTCCCGACCGCCGCGCACCTGGTGCAAACGGCAGTCGCTACCGGATTAGTTCGCGGTCAGCCCGCGTTCAGTACGCGTTTCCGCACAGCGGCGGGACGCAGGTGCGTGGCGGCCACCCGTCCAGGTCGCCTCCGGAACTATCTGTCGTTGCCGATCTCGTGGTCGGCAATTGGCCACACTCGGGTAGCCGGAGCGGCTGCTGCGGGAAGCTGGTTTGCGGAGGGGGCCTGCGTTGCGGGCTCATCGGCGTGGCGGCGGTGCGCGGCAAGGAAGTCATCGACGATGCGCTCACAGTCTTGACGATCGATGGCACGCATGCCGGTGAGTCGAGCGAACGCGAGTGGCCCCACAAGTTGACACAGGATCAGCTGCGGGTCGAATTCATCGAGGTCGGCGCGGGCTTTGGGGCTTTGCAAAAGGCGATCGAACGGCTGGCGATATTGGTCGACGATTCGTGTCCGCAGCGCGTGCCGATCGTAGGTTTCCTGGGCGCTGCTATTTGATGCTGGGCCAAGCGCGACCCAAGCCAGTGTGGTGACGTGTAGCGGTGCCTCCTGGAACAGCGTGGCTTGTCGGCTCAACAGTTCGATGAGTTGGTCGCGCAACGGACCCGTCCCCGGCGGTGGATGGACCTGCGGCAGCAGCCGTTCAAACGTGGCGGCCAGCAGCTGAGTGGAGCTGCTGAAGTGGCGATACAGGGTCGTGCGCGCGACTTTGGAGACTTTGGTGACCGCGTCAACGGTGACGGCTTCGATGCCGCCGGCGCTGAGGAGCGTGGTGGCAGCATCCAATAGCCGGGTCCTTGAGCGTAGCCGGCGTGGGTCGACGTCGTCATCGTCGTCAACGGGGAATTCAAGGGCGTCGCGCTCCATGTGTTTCTCCTATGTCAAGCCGCTGCCGTTTGGCAAGGCTGGGTCCGGTTGTGGTGATCGGTGTGGAGACGGCTGAACACGATGCGGGATAGGCGTCGTTTGATGCAGCGCAAGGCTTCGTGTTTGGAGTCGCCGGTGGCGACGCGTTTGCGGTAGTAGGCCTGCCCGCAGCCTTGGAGGCGGATCTGGGTGACCGCGATGCGGTGCACGGCCGCGTTGAGTTGCCGGTTTCCAGAGCGAGTCATGCGGACCCTGCCCGCGCTGTTACCTGACCACACCGGGATCGGCGCCACCCCGGCATGGCGAGCGAAGGCGGCCTCGCTCTTGAAACGAGTCACTCCGGCGGTTTCCCCAACGAGTTTGGCCGCGGTCAAGTCCCCACAGCCCGGTATTGCCAGCAGGGTAGGCGCCACGGCGCGAACGCGTTCGCCGATGCGCTTGGCCAACGCATCGATCTGCTCGGTGAGCCGGGTGATGTCGGCCAACTCCTCACAAGCCAGTTCGGCAACCAGGCCCGGGACTGTGATCAGCCACGCGCCCAGGATCTGGCGGTGTTTGGCTCGGTCCAGCGATGCAGCCTTGGGGGCCCGTTCGGGATCGAGTTCATGGACTCGCCAACGCAGCCGGCTAATCGTCGCCGTGCGTTGTGCCACAAGGACTTCGCGGCGGTCAACTAACAACTTCAGCTCGCGCGATATCTCATCATGAGAAGCAATCGGCAGATCAGGTTCACGCAGAAACCCGCGCGCGACCGCCAGTGCATCGATGGGGTCAGACTTACCGCGCGTGCGTGCTGAGGCACGGGTCTGAGCCATCAGCTTCGGTGGGATGCGCACGACCTGCTGCCCTGCGGTGAGAAGGTCGCGTTCTAACCGGGCTGATAGGTGCCGGCAATCCTCGATCGCCCACACCAGCTGGGCACCGAAACATTCCCGGGCCCACATCACCGCTCCAGCATGCCCGGCGGTGGTCGCTTCGACGACCTTCTCCCCGAGCTTGCGCCCAACCTCGTCGACCGCGACAAAGGTGTGCGTGCGCTTGTGTACATCGGCTCCAACAACAACCATGGTGGTTGCCTCCATTCACTGTGAGGTGACGGTTGGGCCGGTCGGCGGACACATCTCAGTCGGGGGGGATGCCACGCTCCTATCAAGTCACGCCGGCCGGTCCTTCACACCTGATGCCGACAAAACGCATGCACGCCAACCCGAAGGCAGCACCGAGCCTATGAGCCAGACACCAGGTGATCAGGATCCAACCACCGCAACACGCGGCGACCTCACCCTGACACTGAAATCACCGTAAGCCCCGCGGGTACCTGGCACGCACCGAATCGTGCCTGCATCGGACGATTGACCCGTCCCAACGCAACTAACACTACTGGTAGTGGTGTAGCGCTACTAGTAGTAGTGTAGCGCTACTAGTAGTCCTTTATCCATATCCGCCTTTACGCCGGAGGAGGATTCATGTCAGGCAAACGGTCGAACGATCCCTGGCTCACAAGCTCCTCGATGCTGCCACTACATGCCATGTCGTCTGGCTGTCGAACGAGCTTTCCGAGTTGTGCGAGCGAAATCGCGCAGACGGAGAGCGATGGTCTGCAATGAATATGCTGCTTGCGCCAACCAAGCCTCACGTGTGGACACGTGCGGTTCGGGATTTCAGGCTCACCGGCCGCGCGATTACCAGTGGCATGCACCGACCGCCGCCGGCCGACCAAGGCCGCGTGCGTCCACGTCATTACCCGCCTCGCTGCTGCTCATACCTCGACGACGGCCTAATGACCCGGGAAATGCATGACCACTTGCGCGAGGAGCCGATCAGACTAACCTCCCGGCTGGCATTTCGCTTACGCCGCTCATGAAACTGACAAGGTTTCGGCGATGGTGCATCGCCATCGTCAAATCACCTGCGCGCCAAGGAGGGTACGTGCTGTCCTGCGCGAGGTACCGAAACGCTGACTGGACGTTGGTCAGGACTCAGACCAACGCCCCGCGGACCCCGCCGTATAAGTGGATCGCCGTGGCCGTGTTGCTCGTTTTCGCGCTGATTTTGGCCTTGGTGTACGGGCAGTTCCGGGGTGCCTTCACCGAAAAGACGCAGCTGACCATGATCGCCACCCGCGCCGGGTCACTGATGGATCCGGGTTCGAAGGTGACCTATAACGGGGTGCAGATCGGCCGGGTGGGCAAGATCGCGGAGACGGTGCGTGATGGGAAGCCGGCGGCGAAGTTCACCTTGGAGGTGTATCCGCGGTATTTGGCGTTGATTCCGTCGAATGTGAATGCCGATATCAAGGCGACGACGGTGTTCGGTGGTAAGTATGTGGCGTTGACGACCCCGGCTCATCCGTCGCCGCAGAAGATTTCGTCGCACACGGTGATCGATGCGCGGTCGGTGACCACCGAGATCAATACCTTGTTTCAGACGATCACCTCGATTGCGCAGAAGGTGGATCCGGTCAAGCTGAATTTGACGTTGAGCGCGGCGGCGCAGTCGTTGACGGGGTTGGGGGAGAAGTTCGGTCAGTCGGTGACCAACGCTAACGCCTTGCTTGATGACGTGAATCCGCAGCTGCCGCAGGCGCGCAAGGATATTGCGCGGTTGGCGGCGCTGGGGGACACGTATGCGGATGCGTCGCCGGATCTGTTCGACTTCTTGAACAACGCGGTGATCACCTCGCGCACCATCAATGCGCAGCAGAAGGATTTGGATCAGGCGTTGTTGGCGGCGGCCGGGTTCGGTAACACCGGTGCCGAGCTGTTCAACAAGGGCGGGCCGTATCTGGCGCGAGGCGCCGCCGACCTGGTGCCCACGGCCCAGCTACTGGACACCTACAGCCCCGAACTGTTCTGCGCCCTGCGCAACTACCACGACATCGTGCCCATCACGGGTGCCTCCGAAGGAGGCTTCAACGGCTACTCGTTAAACATGGACACCGAGGTGCTCTCCGGGCTGGGACTGATCGCGAACCCGGTGTCCGCGGCGCCCGTCATCGCTTCGCTGGTGGGCGGTGTCGCCGGGGTGGTCGGTGGGGCGCCCAACCCCTACATCTACCCCGAGAACCTGCCGCGGGTGAACGCCCGCGGTGGGCCCGGGGGAGCCCCGGGGTGCTGGCAGCCGATCACCCACGACTTGTGGCCCGCACCGGAGTTGGTGATGGACTCCGGCAACAGCCTTGCACCGTACAACCACCTGGACACTGGATCGCCGTATGCGATCGAATACGTCTGGGGCCGCCAGGTAGGGGATAACACAATCAACCCATAAATGGGCATTCCCGCATAGAGTGGGCGATGAGCTTTTGTGGTGGGAGGGTTTTCGCGTGCGAGCACAGTCAGCATCCGGGACAGCTCTCGACGCAATCCTGCGCCGACGCGGATCTGGTCATCAAGCAGATCCCGGTGATGCAGCATCACGTGGCGCAGATCCCAGTCAGGCTCATCCAGGGCGCAAGCAATATCGGCCAGTGGTGATTGCCTTCGCGGGGCGCAGCCGATTCGCGAGCCGGTATTCCACTGCGGCTTTTGTTGAACACCCGCGTGGAATCGATGAGCATTCGCATGGAATGATCGAGGCGACGACCCGCACTTGGCATCATGCCGCCAAAACCGCTAATGCCGCACCGCGGCAAATGACACACTGAAATGGCGCCGCAAAAGGGTAATCGCAGACCGGGCCGCCCGCCTGCCGCGACGGCCGGCGACGCGCGTCAGCGAATTGTCCAAGCTGCTCGTTTGGTGTTTAGCGAACGCGGCTACGACGGCGCGACGCTCCAAAACATCGTCGCGCGCGCCGAACTGAGCCGGCCGGCGATCAACCACTACTTCTCGAGCAAGCGAGCGTTGTATCAGGAAGTGCTGGTTGAGACCAACGAATGCGTCATCGGAGCCGGTGTTAAACATGCGGACATCGAGAATTCGCTGGTGGCTCGCCTGATGGCGTTCATCTCCGCGGCGATGAGAGCCGGTTCGGAAACTTCCGCCGGGTCTGCGTTTTTAGTCACTGGCGTAATCGAATCGCAGCGCCATCCCGAATTGGTTGGCACCGAAAACGATCCCCTTTGGATCATTCGGAAAGTATTGACACGCTTCGTCAACGATGCGATTGAGCGCGGCGAACTCGCTGCGGATATTGATGCATCGGCAATGGTCGAACCGCTGCTCGTCGTGGGTTGCGGCGTGGGGGTGTACGCGGGCTACGTCCGGAGTTACCCGGAGATGGTGGCCATGACCCGAATGCTGCGCCAACTCGTGGAAGGGGCGCTTTGCCCACCCGAGGATTAGCGGGACGGCCGTTATGATGGTGACCCGTTGGGCTCAGCTGTGCTGAAGCCGACCATCCCCCGTCGAAGATCGCCAAAAACTCACCCGACGCCACCACGGTGATGGACGGCACCGCCCCCAACGACGCCGTCCCGCTCATCCGCTTCCTGGTCAGCGATCCTGATTCGGTACATGCGGCCGCGCCTAGGCAGGCTGACCTGGCGTGTTCCCTGTGAATGAGTCCAACAGATCTGTACCCGTGTTGTTGGTCCAGGGTTGTGAGAGTCGAGGGCAGAGTGATCATCGGGAGGTCACATGCCCCGTCAGTATTCGTCTTCGGTGCGCCGGCAAATCGTTGCACGGCTGCGATCAGGGGAACCCGTTGCCGCCTTGGCTGCCGAGACCTGCATCTGTCAGGCCACACTGTTCCGATGGAAACGTCAGGCACTCATCGACGCCGGGCTCATCGAGGGCATTCCGAGCGTGGAAGCCGACGAGCTGGCGGCCGCCTACAAGCGCATCGCGCAGCTCGAGGCCGAGCTGGCCCTCACCCGCGATGCGTGCGAATTGTTCGACGAGCAGGCGGTGGTGCCCCCAAAACGCCGACGCGCGATCACTGAAGGACTGATCGCGCGAGGACATTCCGGCCGATCCGCCTGTCGGATAACAGGATTAACGCGGTCCTTGCTGCAGTACCACCGGCGACGACCCGTCCCGGATCGCGAAGTGCGACGACTGATCGTGGCCGACACGATCACCGAGATCCACCAACGATCACGCGGCACCTACGGCCGCCGACGGATCCGCGCCGCGCTGCTGGCCGACTACGAGATGAACGTCAACCACAAGCTGGTCAACTCGATCATGTCCGAATACGGCCTGCACGGGCTGCCGCGTCCGGGGCGACGAAAGCCCAACCTGATCGGTGTCGACACCCCAGTCGACCTGGTCAATCGGCGATTCACCGCCACAGGGCCCAACCAACTGTGGTGCACCGACATCGAGCGCCGTGAGGCGCTGTTCAACCGAACGGAGGTGAGAGACCACCGTCGCCGAGCCATCGCAGTGGCCCGGTAGAAGCTGGGGGCAGCCTGATCTAAAGAGACTTTGGTGAGGGTGGGAAGCAGCCCCGACAACGCCGGGACGGCCTGGTACTGCCAGACGGGTCGGGTCCGGCTAGCGAGACGGGAAGGTGTACGCGAGGAACCAGCGGCTGAACGCCTCTTAAGAGAAGACCACCAGCTCCAACCTGGCGGATGCGGGCTGGGCAGCGACGCGCACCCGCCCTGAGGGCGGGGAACTCGTGGGCCGGTTGATGTCGCCGGTTCGGGAGGTCACGGTGAAGGACTGCGGCGTAGCCGTGACGAGGTCGCAGGGGCATAGCTGGACACCTCACCCGTCAAACGGTTGACAGTGAACACGGGAACCACCGCGCCGGTCCCCGGTCAGATCCGGCAGCCAGCCGGGCTGGAGGGGTAGGCAGTCGTCGGCTGATGCCGGTGTGGTGGGGCGGAGGAGCCGTAGTAGTCCGAGGCCGGGAAAGCCGGTCGCATGGCAAAGGGCTCCAGCGGGTTCGCGGCGAGTACGCAGACTGTGGAGGTCACTTGTGAATACGAGTGCTTTGTGGCCCGACCCGGACACGGCCGAGCTGCGGGTACGCAGGATGCAACGCAAACTGCACCATTGGGCGGTTGATGAAAGCGACCGCTGTTTCGATGATTTGTACAACCTCGTTTATGACCCCGCATTCCTCACCCTCGCGTGGGAGCGGGTGCGGACGAACAAGGGTGCGCGCTCAGCCGGTGCCGATGGGACCGCACCGCGGTCTGTCGGTGCGGCAGAGGCGGTCGGACTGCTTCAGCGGCTCCGCGAGGAACTCAAGGAGCGGATATTCCGGCCGGATCCGGTGCGGGAGGTGATGATCCCGAAGGCGAACGGCAAGCTCCGCCGCCTGGGTATCGCGACCGTCGCCGACCGGGTCGTGCAAGCTTCGCTGAAGCTGGTGCTGGAGCCCATTTTCGAGGCGGACTTTCATCCGTGCGCATATGGGTTCCGGCCGGGCAGGCGAGCCCAGGACGCCATCGCTGAGATCCATCACCTCGCCAGCGGCTCACGGGCCTATCACTGGGTTTTCGAGGGAGACATCACGGCGTGCTTCGATGAAATCTCGCATTCGGCCCTTATGGGCCGGGTGCGGCGACGTGTCGGGGACAAACGCGTTCTGGCCCTGGTGAAGTCGTTCCTCAAAGCCGGGATTCTCTCGAAAGATCTCGGCTACCGGGACACCATCACCGGCACTCCGCAAGGCGGAATCCTCTCACCACTGCTCAGCAATGTCGCCCTGTCCGTTCTCGACGAGCACTTCGCCGCGAAGTGGAAGGCGCTCGGCCCGGAATGGACACGTGCCAAGCATCGACGCGCCGGAGTTCCGACCATGAAAATCGTCCGCTACGCAGACGATTTCTGTGTCATGGTCCACGGCACTCGCGCTGATGCCGAAGCGCTTTGGGACGAGATCGCAGCAGTGCTCGCGCCGATGGGCCTGCGCCTGTCGGTCGAGAAGAGCAGGATCTGCCACGTCGACGAGGGGTTCGAGTTCCTCGGCTTCCGCATCCAACGGCAGATCAAAAGGGGCACGACCAAGCACTACGTCTACACCTGGCCGTCGAAGAAGGCACTTATGTCCATCACCGACAAAGTCAGGAATCTGACGCGGCGACACAAACATCGAACGCTCGCTGATCTGCTGCGCCAACTCAACCCCGTCCTGCGGGGATGGTGCAATTACTTCCAGCACGGGGTGTCCAAACGCACCTTCGACTACCTCGACCACTTCACATGGTGGCGGGTGGTGACTTGGATGCGCAAACGGCACCACGGGCTGGCGTGGGGCGTCTTCCATCGACGGTTCCTGCCCAATTGGCAAATCCGCGAAGGCAAGACGGCGATGTTTCGGCCGCAGAAGGTAGAGGTCACCCGATACCGCTACCGGGGCACGAAAATCATCACCCCTTGGACAGCGAGGCCGACGGACATCACTGCACCAGTGGCCTGAATCCGTGGAGAGCCCGTTGCGGAGAAATTCGCTCGGCGGGTTCGGAGGGCGGGCCGGGGAAACGGATCGGTAGAAATGCCGACACCGCGCCCCGGTCCGACCCCTACACCGAACACCCCGCCCGCGACGGCAAGGTGTACTGCTGCGCGATCCTGGACTGCTTCTCACGGATGATCGTGGCCCGCACCTTCTCCACCACCGCCGACACCGCACTGGTCAACAACGCGGTCAACATGGCTGTCGACAACAGAACCCTAAGTAGCCCAACCATTCTGCACGCCGACCACGGCACGCAATTTACGTCCTGGAGCTTCGGGGAGAACATGAGACGTTGGGGCCTGCTCGGCTCATTCGGCACCGTGGGCGACTGCTTCGACAACGCCGCCATGGAGTCGTTCTGGGCCCGCATGCAAGTCGAGCTGCTCAACACCCGCAAATGGGCCACCACCATCGAATTGGCCGCCGCCATGGCCGATTACATCGACAACTTCTACAACGTCGAACGCCGTCACAGCTACCTCGGTAACATCAGCCCCACAGAGTTCGAAACACTCTGGACGTCCACCTATTCGATCCCTCAACTCGCATAACCACGGCCCGAAACGGCGGGAACAGATCAAACCAGTTTTAGAGTCCTGTGGCCCGATGTCGGGCTGGAAGGGACGATGAATAGATGGCTGGTCGGAAGCGGCATTCCGCTGAGGACATCGTGCGCAAACTGCGCCGCGCGGATGAGCTGTCCGCTGCCGGAAAGACCGGCGAGGAGATTGCCGCCGAACTGGATGTGTCGGCGGCGACGCTGTACAACTGGCGGCGCACTTACGGCGGGATGGACACCGATGCCGCCAAGGAGCTCAAGGAGCTGCGCGAGCAGAACGGCCGATTGAAGCGCTTGCTGGCCGACGCCGAGCTGGAGAAGGACGCGCTGCGTGAGGTGGCTAAGGGAAAATTCTGAGCCCGGCTGCCAAGCGCCGCGCCGTGGACATGCTCAAGGAGACGTTGAGCATGTCGGAGCGGTTGGCGTGCAAGGCCGTTGGGCTGGCCCGCTCCACCTACCGCCGCCTGCCGTTGGGGCAGACCCCTGCTGATCCTGACGCCGAAATGAGGGGCTGGCTGCGCGCCTACGCCGCCAAACACCCGTGCCATGGGTTCCGGCGTGCGTGGGCGGCGTTGCGCTTCGACGAGCGCCGTGAGGTCAACAAGAAGAAGATCCACCGGCTGTGGCGCGAGGAAGGGCTGCAGGTGAAGGTGAATTCGCCGCGTAAGCGGGCGGGGGTGTCCTCCATCCCGCCGGTCGACGCCGATGCGCCGAACGTGGTGTGGGCGATCGATTTCCAGTTCGACTCCACCATCGACGGCAAGGCCATCAAGATCGCCTCGATGATAGACGAGCACACCCGTGAATCGCTGTTGCATGTGGTGGAGCGATCGATCACCGCCGAACGGTTGGTGGTCGAGCTCGAGGATGCGTTCGCCGCCGCGGGTGGGCCGCCGAAGGTGCTGCGGATGGACAACGGCCCGGAGTTGGTTTCTCAAGCGCTGCAACGGTTCTGCGAGAACAAGGTCGGGCTGCTCTACATTCCACCGGGAATGCCGTGGAACAACGGATACATCGAATCGTTCAACAACCGACTGAGGAAGGAGTGCCTCAACCGTAACCACTGGAACACCCTGTTCGAGGCCCGCGTGGTCATCGGGGACTTCAAGCTCGAGCACAACCACCGACACCGTCACTCGGCCCTGGGCTACCAAACGCCGGCCCAGTACGCTGCGTCGTGCAGGTGCACCCACACCCCGGTGGCCTGCGTGATCAACTGAATCCGGAACGAAACAACCCGACTCTAGATCGGGGTGGACTCAGTAACGGGGACTCGCCACGCCGACCTGGACTGCCACGTCGTTCTCGACAACGCCTCCACGCATAAGACCCCAGCGGTAAAGCGTTGGCTGACAGCACATCCCCGCTTCGTGTTGCACTTCACTCCCACCAGCTCAAGCTGGCTCAACCTCGTGGAACGCTGGTTCGCCGAACTGACCACCAAAAAACTACGCCGCGGCACCCACACCTCGGTCCGTCAACTCAACGCCGACATCCGCGCCTGGATCCAAACCTGGAACAACAATCCACGCCCCTACGTCTGGACCAAGACCGCCGATCAAATCCTGGCCAGCATCGCAAACTACTGCACCCAAATTAATGACTCAGGACACTAGACCTCGCAGTCCTATGCCGGCGGGTCGCAACACTTAACCCTGTGACCCGGCAGGGCCAGATGATGCCCCGGGGCAATTGGATTGATCCCGCGGCGCCGCGGTAACCGTCTTGGCCACTGCGAGAAATTGTTTCGCGCAATAGTTGTGCGCTCGTCCTGCCTTCCACATCCTGCTGCCTCCCGACGCTTCGTCAAGGACGCCGGAGTGCTTGCATTTCCGTGAGCTCACGGCTGATCGCGTCGAGCGCCGCGTTGCGCCGCCCGCTGGTCATGAGTCGTTTAGTAGCTGCCACGGCATTCGGATCGTGCGTGCTAATTAATGTTGCCGCGGACGAAACCTGTTCGACGAGTTCGGCATCGGGAACCACTCGCCAGGCCAGACCAGTTCGGAAGGCGGCCGCTGCGTCGATCCATTCGCTGGAAAGCATCGCCCACATTGCATCCGCCCATCGCATTCTCGTGGACAGAAGTGCTGAACTGCCTGCCTCTGGCGCGATGCCCAACGCGGTGAACGGAAATCTCAGCCGGGCGGTTTCGGCGAGGAGCACCAGGTCGCAGTACAGCAGCAGCGTGCAGCCGAACCCCACCGCGACCCCGTTGACGGCGCCGAGCAAGGGTTTTTCGAATCCGCCGAGGACGTCGAGAAGTAGGAGGAATTCGTCACCGGCGTGCTGTCGCACGGTATCTGGCGCCGCGGCGTCGAGCAGTGATCGATCGGCGCCAGCAGAGAAAGCTCGTCCACGGCCGGTCAGCACCACGGCCCGTGCCGCGTCATCACGGGCGAGGCGCTGCAGCGTGACCCGCAGCTCCTGATAACCGGCGGCGGTGAACGCGTTAAGACGTTCTGGACGATCGAATGTCAGCCAGGCCACTGCGCCGTCGCGCCGCTCGTGAAGCATGTAAGCCACCCGGACGCCTAGGCGCCGGTCGGTGCGGCGAGCTTGCCCATTATTCGGCTCCGGTGTGCATGACCATCGGGAATGTCTGCGCGGCGCGAACGCCTGGGGTGAAGTCGAGTTCGACTCCGGGTTTGATGTGGTATTCGGGGATACGTTCGTGCCAGACGCGCAAGGCGGTTCGCAGCTCGACGCGAGCGAGGTGAGAGCCCAGGCAGCGGTGTACCCCGCCGCCGAAACCCAAGTGCCGGTTCAGTTTGCGGTCGAATCGCACGGATTCCGGGTCGATGATAGACGTTTCGTCGGTGTTGGCCGAACCGAGCATGACCAGCACCTGTTCGCCGGCGTGGATGGGGCATCCACCGAGTTCCGTGTCGTGCGTGGCCTCACGTGCGACGGCCATGACGGGTGTTTCCCACCGCAGAAGTTCCTCGACGATGAAGGGAATGTTTTTCGGGTCGTCGGCGATCGCCTGGCGAATTTGTGGATGCTGTGCGAGGTAGCTGAAAAAGCAGTCTAGCGACGCCGACACGGTGTCGAGCCCGGCGATGAGAAACAGGAAGCAGATGTCGAGGATTTCGTTACTGCTGAGTCGATCTCCGTCGATTTCTGCTTCAAGGAACCAGCTCAGCAGATCGTCGTGGTGCTCGCGCTTGCGCTGCTCCATCGTGGCGGCGAAGTAGGCGTAGATCGACTGCGCCGTGGCCGCCTGATAGGCGTCAGTATCGGGGTGGCCCAACGGCTTTCCGGCCAACTCGTGTGGCCTGATGATCCCATCTTTCATCAGAAGCAGCGTGGGCAGCTCGTCAAGCGGCAGGCCCAGCATGGTCAAAAAGACCTGGGTGGGGAAAGGGACGGAGAACTCCTCGACGAAGTCGATCTCGTCTCGGCCGATGAAGCCGTCGATGAGTTGGTTGACCAGTGCCGAGATCGACACCTCAAGTGCTTTCATCCGTTTTGGCGCGAACAGCGGGTCGAGGATCTTGCGAAACTTTCCGTGCTCTGGCGGATCGATCTGAAGGGGGATGAGCGGTCGGTCGTTTTTCAGCACGCCTGAAGTCAGCGCCGAGGAGTACAGGTGCGGGTTGTGCAACACCTCGTCCACGAGTTCCCAGGTGCTGACCAGCACTCCGATACCGTCCACGCGCATCACCGGAGCAGAGTCGCGCAACATCTTGTATGTCGGCTGAGGATGCCGGGTCAGCTCGGGAGCCGCGAGTAGGCCCAGCCCCGACACGTCGTCTTCCTGCGTCATCCAGCTCCCTTATCGTCCAGTGCCGCTGGGCAATACCTAACGGCAGTTGGTAGTTGCCTAAGGCGGCCTGCGTCAGCTCACAGTCCGTGTTTCCGCGCCGCCGACCGCACAAGCCTGGTCGACAGATTCGACGATCCAACCACCGCGTTGTTTACAAATGCTATTTTTATAGTCTCTCGAGCACAAGTGCACAGTCAACACCGACAGGATGGAGACCATGCTCCGACCACCCCGCGTGTTGCCTTCCATGGACGACCCCAGCGCGTTCTTTTGGAGATCCGGCGCCGACGGCCGTCTGCGCTTCCTGCGCTGTTCGGCGTGTTGGTATTTCATCCATCCGCCTGCGCCGTACTGCCCGCGGTGCGGCGGCCGAGATACCGCACCGGCCGCCGTCTCTGGGAGGGGAAAGCTGTACTCGTACACCGTGAACCATCAGCCGTGGGACAGCACTAGCGAGGTGTACATCATCGGTGTGGTCGCGATGGATGAGCAGCCCGACCTTCGGTTGCTGACCAATCTGGTCGACGTCGCCGCCGACGACGCCCGCGTCGGCATGCCGGTGGAGGTGGTCTTCGAGGATCACCCACCGGTGCATCTTCCGATGTTTCGCCCGGCGACATCATGACCGAAGCCGAACGCCGAGCGGTCATTTCGGGCATCGGGCAATCCCAGGTGGGCCGGCGGCTGGGGCGCGACGGTCTGGACCTGACCATCGATGCCGCCCTTGCAGCAATTGCGGACGCGCGGCTGACCGTCGACGATATTGACGGGCTGGCCACCTATCCGGGAGGCGTCCACGGATACCCCGGGTTCTCGGGTCCCGGTTCACCCCAGGTGCAGGATGCGCTGCGGTTGTCGCTCAACTGGCACAGCGGCGCCGCCGAGGGACCCGGGCAGTTGCAGGCGGTCATCAGCGCGGTGATGGCGGTGTCGATGGGCCTGGCCCGTCATATCCTGGTGTATCGCACCGTTACCGAATCGACCGCACAGGGCAGCGGGCATCGCCCGGGCATCGGCGTCGGCGGCAGCGAAGTGGGCGGCCCGCTGCAGTGGCTGATCCCTTTTCGAGCGTATTCGGCGGCGAATTGGCTCGCGCTCTACGCACAGCGGCACTTTCATGAGTTCGGAACGACTCACGAGCAGATGGCGCAGATCGCGTTGAATGGGCGCCGCAATGCCGCGCGTAATCCGAAGGCGGTGTTCCGCGATCCGTTGACGCTCGAGGACTATCTGGCATCGAGGATGGTGTCGTCCCCGTTTCGGCTCTATGACTGCGATGTTCCCGTCGACGGATCCACCGCGCTTGTGGTGTCTGTCGTCGAACACGCGTCGGCCGTCGACCACCCGGTTGCGCGCGTCGAAGCTGTGGGGACCGCGCTGCGGGGACGACCGTCGTGGGAGCAGTGGGAGGACTTGACCACCATGCCGGCGCGCACTTCCGCCGAACACATGTGGTCGCGCACCGATTTGCGACCCGCCGATGTCGACGTCGCGCAGCTCTACGACGGATTCAGTTGGTTGACGATGTCGTGGTTGGAGGCCCTCGGGTTCTGCGGTCACGGCGAAAGCGGCCCGTTCATCCAGGACGGCACGCGCATCGCGCTCGATGGCGAACTGCCGTTGAACACCAACGGCGGGCAGCTATCGGGAGGCCGCCTGCACGGCTACGGCTATCTACATGAGGCGGTGCTGCAGCTGCGCGGGGAAGCCGGGACACGGCAGGTCGCGGGCGGGCCTGAAGTAGCGGTGGTGTCTAACGGTGGGGGACCGATTTCAGGCTGTGTGCTGCTGACGCGGCTTGCGTGACCGCTGACTCCGATTACCGGTGCCCGCCGCAGCTTCGGTGATGCTCAATGCGGGCCAGATGAACCGTATCGCTTGTGCCCGTGCGGCTTTACGGTTGTGGGGGTGCCCGTGCGGGGAGGTCGCTGCGCTGCTGACGATGGCGAAAATGCTCACGGCGTCCGGTTCCGGCTTCGGTGAGCGCAGCACCCCGGCGCGGTGGCCGGCGCGCAGCACCCCGACAAGCGGCTGGGAAAGCAACCAGCGCATCTCCATGATCTCGGCCACCTGAGTGGCGCTGTGAACCTCCGACGTGGTGAAAAGCGCTGTGCGCGAGGCTTTCCTGGGTTCGAAGAATTGGCCCAGCAGCCCGTCGAGCCAGGCCTCGAGCGCCGCCACAGGATCAGGGGCCGCTGCGATCGCGCGCTCCAACGCCCGCCGCGCCGACTCGCCGTCCCGCTGGATGATCGCGGCCAGCAATGCGTGCTTGGACTGAAAGTGGCGGTAGAAACTGGTGGTCGACAGTTCGGCCTCGGCCAAGACATCAGCGACGGACATGCCGGCGAAGCCGTTGCGCGCCATCACCCGCACTGCGGCGTCCATCAGCAAGCGACACTCGGTGTCGTCGTCGAAGTGGCGTGGACGCCCAAGCTTCTCGGACTCTCGTGCCGGTGACTTGCTCACCGCACTTCCTCCCTCGATCTGTTCTCGCGCCGTCCATCGTGCTGGTCTCGGTCTATCGTCCCTCAACCACTGACGTGTGGTTAGGACGCTACCGGACCATAGATTCAGAAGCGTTGAGATCAGGCCCTGCCAGGTTTTGCGCACCGCCGGTGCAACGAGATCCGACTGCCGATACACGTAGCCGTCCGCGGATCCTGCGTGGCGGTGCTCGCCATCCGCGGGGTACTGCGCTCGGTCAAGCCCTGGGGACGGATGCTGGGGCCGGTCGCCGTGCAACGGAAGAAGTCGTCACCGTGGACCTGCGGGTGCCGGCTTGCTGTGACCAACCAGAGGCGCGGTCACGGCGACGTGAAGGTGACGTGCAGAGCATCCGGTCCGCGCAGCGTGGTGCCGACTTGGCTGGTGACGGTTGACGAACGGGCGTTCGCGGGATCCAATGCGAGATGGGGCAAACGCCGCGTCAGCAACGTCACTGCGGCAACGAGTTCGGCGTTGGCCAGCCAATTGCCGATACAGCTGTGCGGGCCCTGCCCGAATGACACCGTCGGCATGACGTTTCGGGTGATATCGAATTCGTCGGGCCGGTCGTAGACAGCCGGGTCTCGATGCGCCGCATTGATCGCGAAGATCATCGGCGTTAACGCTGGGATCTCGATCCCGTGCCACGTGGTCGCCTCGGGACATGCCCGGGGGAGCATTCCGACCGCGGGCTCCCAGCGCAATCCTTCCCAGACCGCCGGTTGGGTGTGCCTTTCGAGATCGGATCGCAGTAGGTCGAGCTGCTCGGGGTGGTTGAGCAGCGCGGACAAGATATTGCCCAGGGCGAGCATGGTGGTATCGGCTCCCAGGGGGAACAACATCCGCAAGAACGTAAGAATCTCTTCGTCGGTCAGGGTTTGGCCGTCGTCGGTGCTGGCCGTGACCAGCATCGAGATCATGTCATCGCTCGGCTCGCGCCGGCGCTCGGCGATCAACGGGGCCACATATTCGGTGAACTCCCGGGCCGACCGGGTGGCCCAGTCGGGATCGAACGGATAGTGGATCATCGCTTGCGCCCAGCGATGAATTTTGGCTTCGTCGTCTACGGGAATGCCGAGCAGGCGGCTGATGATCAGCAGTGAATATCGGTGGGTGAAGTCAGCGACCAGGTCGACCCTTCCTCGGTCGATGAATCGGTCGATCAACTCATTGATGACCGGTTCGATCACCGGCTGTATGTACCCCTGGACACGATTACGCCGCAACGGCGCGGAGACCATCATCCGGTTGGCGCGGTGTTCTGCGCCGGACATGCTTAAGACCGTTCTGCCGAATACCGGTTCGGTGGTCATTGCATAGACAGGTGCAGCGGGAAACGCGGCCTCGTCCCTGAAGGCAGCCCGGACCAGCTCGTCGGTCAACAGCAAAACCGCCGGCACTCCGGCAAACCGGACGATCGCGTAGGGCTTGCGTTCCCGCAGCCGCGCGAGCACGGCGTGCAGGTCGGGCTGATCATCGAATGCGAAATCGATGTTATCGATGTCTAACGTTTGCGCCGACGGCATGAGTCCACCATAAGCTATGCAACATCCAACGCACAATGTCGTACGTTGCCCACTGCGTCTTGCTCCGATGCCCGACCGTCCGTCAGCGCCGCCCGACCGGCGAGGAAAGAGGCGCCTGTCGTCTGGTGCTTATCCGGCCGAAATCATCAAATAAGCCGCGGCGCAGCTTGATTTACGTTGCCTCAACGGGTTTCATCGAGCTATGACATCATCAGCCGACGACCTGGTCACTGAATTCTGCAACCTCTGGGCAACGCCCGACGCGGAGCAGTTGGCCGGCTATTTCACCGAAGACGCGGTATACCACAACATTCCGATGCAGCCGCTACACGGGCGCACTGCGATCAAGGAGTTCATCGAGGGGTTCACCGCCGCAGTCGACGGCATCGACTTCCGAATTCATCGGCAGCTCAGCAACGGCGAGCTAGTGATGAACGAACGTACGGATGTGCTGCGACGCAAGGACGGCGGTGAAATACATCTTCCGGTCGCGGGAGTCTTCGAGATCCGGGACGGACGGATCGCGGCATGGCGGGATTACTTCGACATGGCCGCGATCACCAGCGGCTTCAGCTGATACTCAGGCGAAGTTTCTTCCCGCCGGGCGAAAGCGGCGCAATCCCAACCGGATAGCTTTCCATCGACCGGTTGCCCTTCGCCGCGACGTCTGCGGGCCGTACCCAGGCCACCAGCTCGCCTCGCGGAGCAACGTGGCGATGGCGGGCACCATGAGAGTCCGGACGACGAACGTATCCAAGAGCAATCCGCATCCGATGATGAAACCCATCTGAACCATCGTCGCAATGGAGCCGACCATCAACCCGAACATGCTCGCCGAAAAGATCAAGCCTGCGGAGGTTATCACCGAGCCGGTGCTGGCCACAGTCCGCAGCACTCCGACCCGAATGTTGTTGGCCGACTCTTCGCGGAGCCGCGAGATGAGCAGCATGTTGTAGTCGGCGCCCACTGCGACGAGGATGATGAACGACAACAGCGGCACCGGCCAGGTGATGTCATGGTGCAGGCCGTACCGGAATATCGCAACGCCCAGGCCCATTGCGGCGGCGTAATTGAGCACAACGGTGACGAGCAGATACAGCGGCGCCAGGATCGCCCGAAGAAGCACAACCAGTATCAATCCCACGATGATCAAGGTGGCGATCGCGAGCCGGACGAAGTCGTCGATGAGTAAGTGCTGGATGTCGGCATTGACCGCGGGAAAACCGACCATCGAAACCTTGGCACCGGCCAGCGACGTGTTCGGCGTCGCCGCGGCCGCGACGTCAGCAACCTTATGAACGAGCGCCATCGCCTCAGCGGAGTAGGGATCATACTGCGACTTGATTTCGAACCGAACGGTCTCGCCGTCCCTTGATACAAACTGGCGAGCAACGTCACCAAATCGCTTGTCCAACAGCGTATTCGGCGGCATATAAAAGCCGGCGGATGAATTCGCTCCCTCGGAGCCGCGGGCCGATTCCTGCAGCTGTGCCGCTATCTGACTCATACCGGTGACTAGCTGGATGTTGCTGTCGGCCAGCGTGTGAACCCCGACAGCCAACGCCCGCGCACCCGAGGCGAGTCGTCCGATGCCGCTTTGCAGCAGCCGGATCTGGCCCGCAAGACCGGCATTTGGGCCCCCGGCGCCTTTCATGCTGCGGCCAAGGGTCTCCGTCGCAGCTTGTATCTGCGCTATCGTCGGCTCGACGGGCATGTCGCCCGTCTGGGTGCTCAGCTGATCACCCAGGTCGGCGATCTGATCGAAGAAGCCACCGTTGCGCAGCGAAACGAGCGTCTGAACGTGTGCACGTAACGTGACGCACTGCGGAGTCTCGGCGCACCATGGTGCGCTGTCCAGCGTCGCGGCCAAAGGTTCGATCGCCGCGATGGTTTCGGCTGCCCGCAACGCCAACGGCCGTAAACTCGCGCGGTCCTGAACAAGGCGATCAATGTTGGGCCCCATCGCGTTCAGCTGGGTGAGCAGAGCGCGATAGCTCTCGATCTGACCACCGGCCCGTTGCACCTGGTCGAGCAGACCCGTCATCGGGCCGAGAGCTGATTGGATGCTGGTATCGAGCTGGGTCAGTCCGTCGGCCAACCGGTCCGCCCCGTCGGTGAGTTGCTTCAGCTGACCTTTGCGGCCCTCAGCGTCGACCGCGGCATCGGTGAGCTTCTCGCCAATTTGGCCATTCTGCCAAGCTAATTCCGCTTGCTCGAGACGTCTGCCGGTTGGCCGGGTAACGCCGACTACCTCCGTGACGCCCGAGATCTGCGAGACACGCGAGGCCATCTCTTCCAGATCGGCGAGACCAGTGCCGGTACGCATATCTTTCGGGGACTCCACAAGTAAAAACTCGGTCATCGTTGTGTCCCTGGGGAAATGCCTGTCCAGCAACCGATAACCTTTGTTGCTGGCGGTGTCGGCCGGTTGCGCCTTGCGGTCGTCATAACTGATCCGCATGGTGAGACAAATCGAGCCCAGCGCCACCAAAATCAGCAAACTGATCGCTAACAATGGCACCGGTCTGCGTACCACAGTCACGGCGATGCGGTTCCAGTAAGCTCGCGTCCGATCCGCGCGGGGTTCGCCAACGCCGCGTTTAGCGGCCAATACCAGCACCGGCGGCAGCAACGTCACCGAGGCGACAAAGCCGACCAGCACGGCAATGGCGCACGCAGGCCCCGATGTGGCGAAGATGTTCAATTTTGCGAATGCCATGGCCACCATGGCCAACGCGACCGTCGCGGCCGAGGCGAGGATCACCCGGCCGATCGTTGCGGTGGCGAGCACGACTGCGAGGTCCACCGCGACGCTTTGTCGTCGTTGCTCGTGATACCGGCTGATCAGAAAGACCGAGTAATCGGTACCGGCACCCAAAAGGATGACGGTCATGAATGCGATCGTGAACTGCGACACCGGCATTCCGATTTCACCGAGGCCCGCCAGAATGCCTCGTCCGACCGCCAAACTCAGACCAATGACAAGTAGCGGAAGCAGTGCGGTGAACACCGAGCGATAAACCAGTAACAGGATCGCGGCGATCAGACCGGCGGTGGCCAGCGAGATAATCAACAGATCGCTGTTGGCGGCGACGATCTGATCGCTCATCGTGGCGGGTGGACCGGTAACTTCGGCGACGGTTCCGGTGCCACGGAAGGCTTCAGTCGCGATATCGCGAACCGACTGCACCGATTCGGCCGCCCGGGGGCTGCCCAGAGTGCCTGCGACCCCGACCGGCAGGTACCAGGCTTTACCGTCATCGCTTGTCGCCTGCCGCGCAGTCGCTGGATCGGCCAGCAGGTCCCGGACCAGTTCCACTTGGCCGGAGTCCGCACGCAACCTCTCAACCATCGCCGAATAGCGCTGTCGCACTGGCGGAGTCAGGCCACCGGAGTTTTCCATCGCGACGACCACCGTCGTCGTCGAGCCAACCTCGCCGAAAGCTCTCCCCATCCGGTCCAGCGACTGAAACGAGGCGACATCCCGAGGAACCGGATCCACCGATTGCTGCCTGACGACGGACTCCAACTGCGGAAACGCCAACGCCAACACAATCGCAAGACCCAGCCACGCGCCGATCACCACGGCCTTATGCGTCAGTGCGAACCGAGCAACCCCAGCCAGGACCGCACTGTGGTGCTCGGCGTCAGTGGATCGCGTCATGGTCGTTCACCATGTCCGGCACGAGCGCCGGATAAAGCCTCTGGCCGGGCCGGCCCGAAATCTTTGGCAGCCACCCAGCCCCTGAAGCAGCGTCGACGGTCCCGCTGCGCGGCGGTCAGCATCACGTACGCAACATACAACATAATTCGCTGTGTGTCGCATACCGGCGATGTCCACGCGGCGGCGCTGCGCGCAATCCTCGCCGGATTAAGCGATCAAACCCGTCGACGACGCGGTGTTCGCTACCGTTAATGCGGGGACACCGGTCCGACTGAGGAGATCCGAAGCCAGATGCCAAACGATGCCCAGCGCCGGCGCTGGAAATACTTGCGCGGCACACCATACGTCCAGGCCGAATTGTGACGCCGAGCCGACTCCGAGTCGTTAAAGGCGGCACGCGCGCCGGCACTTGGGGCGATCGCCCGCCGACTGACGACGACGAGGCTCGCAGCCGCCTGCTCGATGCGGCCGAGGCCTGCTATGAGCGTCACGGCGTCAGCCGCACCACGGTCGACGACATCGCCAGGGAAGCGTCAGTGCATCGTACGACCGTGTACCGCTACTTCGGCTCACGTGACGACGTGCTGGCGTTCGTGATACTGCGCGATTCGGCCGGCGTGATCCAGGGCGCCGAGCGGTCGATGAACGGCAATGGCCCATTCGGCAAGCGGCTACTTGATGCGCTCGACGGTGCGATCGCAGCGGTGGAGAAATCACGCTGGCTGCGTGTGTTGTTTTCGCCGGAAAGCCTCACCATGACAGTGGCCGCCGCGGCATCCACCGCCTTCCGTGACCGCATCCGCGAGGCGCTGCGACCATACGTCGACGCGGCGAAGGCAAACGGCGAACTGCGAGAGCAACTCGACCCCGACGCAGTCGCCGACTGGCTGGTGCGGGTTGCGCAGATGTTGCTGATGGATCATCTCGCCGGAAGCCAGCACCATACCCGCATGGACAGGCGCGCGACGCTGCGCAACTTCGTCATCCCGGGCATCCTCAGCCCCACCGCCGCCGACGCCGCGACAGTACCGACACCAACGAAGAGCGCGAAGCGATAGTTGACCATTCGACACGGACGCCGTAGGCCCCAAGCGATCGCTCCAGCGGGATTCCCAAGCGTCCCGGGACAACCGTCGGTTCTAGGATCCGCAACGAAGATCAGAAAACCCGTCCGCCACCCGTTGGCGGCCGTTGCTCACGACGGTGGTGTCAGGCTGATATGCGCGGGTTGGGTACCGCAGGACGATGATTTGGATGTGAACGGTACTGCTGTCTACAGGCGGCCGTCATAGGCAGTCGTCATTCGAATCGCCTTGTGGCTCATAGGTTCTTTGCAGGTTTGCTCACGCACCGCGCCAACGCCGGGCTACCAGGGCCAGTCAAGTATTTGATGTGGCGACTTATCGCATGGTGGCCAGCGACCAGCACCAGTCGGCAAATTCGCGGTCGATCGCGACGTTGGCCACTAGTGGGTTCATGCCGCGTTCGGTGAACTGCGCCACCGCGTGTTGAGGCGTCGGTTACCGGCGTGGCCGCGAGCCCGCAGGGCCGGATCGACCTTGGCGCCCAGCTGGCCCGCAGGGTGGGCCCGGAGGTGCTGCAGGACTTGCGGTGATGCCAGGCCGATTCGATCAGTAGCCGTCGGACATGCGTGCTGCCCGCTTTGGTGATGACCCCTGGGCACGCGAGCTGCCCGATGACTACTCGCAGGGCACCAGTAGGACGTAGGCGCCGATCGAGGACCCGGTGAACCGCGACCAGTCACCGATCTCAACTGTCAACATCTTTAACGACCCGTACAGTGACTCGGACTTACGCCAGCCGTGCTGGTGGGGCTCGTAATAGCCAGCCAGGATCTCGATGATCGTGGCATCCCACAGGGCTTGTTTCGAAGGCGCTCGCGTGGCCCAAGCGTGAAACGTTCGCGGAGCGATCGGCACGCTGTGCTCAGAGAGCACGAGACAGATCGGAGCAACCCCGAACCGGTCCCGATGGACGGCGATGAACTCGCAGACCGAACCGGTCAGCGGCGGTTGCGCGGGTCGCTCTCCCGCACGAAGAAAGATGTGCAGCCTTGAATATTTCGGCGGTCTGCTCGAGCTCGACGTTACGACGTCGCAAGGCCCGGATCTCTCTCGCTGCCTCGGTGGTCACCCCGGCACGATCACCGCGGCCGACCTAATGCTGAGCGATCCAACTGCGCAACGTCTCAGCGGTCATCCCCAACCGCTTGGATACCGCGGTGATCGCCGCCCACTCACTCGGATAGTCATCACGATGCTCCAGCGCCAGACGGACGGCCTTGGCCCGCGTCTCCGGGTCGTATTTGCTCGCTATGAAATGCACCTTCCCAAGAAGGAGATTGCGCAGCAAACAAGGGGTCACTCCTTCCATCAGCAGCCCAGACTGTCAACAACCTCATTCAGGTTTAGAACTAGAAGGTACGGTACTGGACTGTACTACTACGACGGTTCTATCGTGGGCGCTGTGTCCCGGATCGCCGATGGTCCCGCGGACTCCTCACGGTGGTCGCCGCGGGAGGCCGAGTTGCTTGCGGCGACGATGGGCCTGCTACAGCAGCACGGGTATGACCGGTTGACGGTGGACGCGGTGGCGGCCACCGCCCGCGCCAGCAAAGCGACGGTGTACCGGCGATGGCCGTCGAAAGCCGAATTGGTGCTGACCGCATTCACCGAGGAGACCCGCCAGGTGGTGGTCCCGCCCGATACCGGCACACTGCGGGGAGATTTGCTGGCACTTGGGGAGTTGGTGAGCCAACACACCCGCCAGCACGCCAGCACCATCCGCGCGGTGCTTGTCGAGGTGTCGCGTAACGCCGCGTTCAACGAGGCGATACGGCATCAGTTCCTCGAACAGTGGAAAGCCTTGATCCAGCACATCCTGAAGCAGGCCGTCGACCGCGGTGATATGGCCGGCGCGGCCATTAACGACGAACTTTGGGACCTACTGCCCGGCTACCTAATGTTCCGGTCCATCATCCCTAGCCGACCCCCCACCGGTCGCACCGTGCAACTCCTCGTTGACTTCATCATTCCCAGCCTCACCCGACCCACTGGGTAAGGCGGTTCAGCCCCCTGATTGCCTTCGGCGACGCCTCGCAGGCGTGAAAATGTGGTCGGGGTGCCCACCCGACGCCGTTTCACTCTGGTTTGTGAGCCTGTGGTTTAGCCTGGCGCCGGGCCCGGCCTCGCGCGTCACGTCCTGTTGCTTCGAGCAGCCGGTCAGAATTTTGGTTCCTCGACCGAGGTCCCAGGAAACCTCCAATGAAATATCGGTGGGGAGAGGACCAGCGAAGTGAAATTCGAGCAGGCTGGTCAACATCCGCGACGTGAAGAACGACAAGTTGGACGCGGTGTGGCTGGCCACGTTCAGCGAGAAGGCCACGCTGCGGCCATCGTTCGTGCCGCCCGCGCCGGTGCGGCGGCTGCACGATTACACCCAGCTGCGGGCCGACTTGACCGGTGTTCAGAGGCGGTTGATTCTTGACGTTTCTGTGTCGTTCGATCCTTGACACTCTGTTTGTTGGTTAGGCTGGTGCACTGGTGCGCAGGGTCCGCTTGTATCGTATCTCGCCGTGGCTGATACGCGCCGCGGTTTTGACCAGATCCTTGCCAATCCAAAACCGCAGCAGATCACCATCAACGTGGACATCGCAGCGGGCTCGAGCATAGTGGCGTCCGACGCTAACTTGTTGCCAGGACACGCACACGATGTCGTTGGCGCACACCGGCCGGCTGACCAACCGTCCCCGGTGCTCTCGTCGCCACCCCGTGGCGCTGACACCGTTGCCGGCGAGGTTGGGGCTGCTGGAGTGAACCGTAGCGCCGGTGTGGCCATGTCCAGTGACTGATGCGGCCGGGGCCGTCGCAGCCGTCCGTGAGCAAACTTGAGGTCAGCGAACATGCGGCCAAAACGCCGGTCAAGGCGGTGTCAGGCAAAGACAGCCACGGCTACGTAGCGAGAGCGATGTAGGTTATCAACGAATCCATGACTGCTCAGCTCAGGGAATGGCTGCCAAGTCCTCGGTGCCGGCCGGCAGACACGAGGCCACTGTTGAGGAAGGCAGTTCTCGCGCCTCTCCTGTGGGAGGAGGTTCAGTCGCCAAAACGCAAATTCGTGCGGACATAGAACAACGAATAGGCGCCGTACACCGAGACGAAATATCAGGTGTGCTCGCCGAATCGCTGTCCGAGGGCGTGGTTCTGCAGTCGGCACTGGGACCTGCCTCGGATCGGGGTTATGGATTTGAAACATGTTGTCCACCAAACTGATCGACGTTCCCAGTTCACGTCTATCCTGTTCAGCGAGCGGCTTGCCGAGGCAGGCATCCAGCCATCGTTCAACATTTTGTGCAGGCCGGTTTGCACCGCGTTGCGGACGCCAGTCCAATCGCGATCGGATAGATACGGGCGAAGGCTATGTTGCAGAACCCGCGAGCACGAACGGCCAGGCGATGGCGGCGAACAGCAAAAGCCAAGCGATCGCGGCGAACACAATGCCACCGGTGGTGGTGGGAGATTCCGAGACCTCCAGCAACATGCCTCTGCTCGGCGAGCAACAGGAGTTGCTTCGATAGATTTGCTGCTTGTTGGCCTCGACACGGGCCAGCCGTTCGATGTCCTCCTCGAGTAGCACCGGATTGGGGGCTGGCGCCCAGTTGTTGATGGTTGTCGGCGACCCGAACTCCGGTGGAGTGCACTTCGCCGGGGCTACCACGGCGGGTCGGTCATCGAGCAGGGTCATGGGACGGGTAAGTCCCCTGGGGTGGTGGGGTTTCGGAATCGGGGTGTGACGGTGCCGGGCCTTTGCCGGGTGTGTCGTTGCCGGTGTTGGGGTGGGGCCATCGCGTAGTGGTCAGTGAGTTACCTACCAAAGTGACTCAGGAAAAGGACACACCACGCGATGACCCAGGACCATTCTGCTCTGCTGGCCCAGCTCGATGCGTTGAAATCGGCTGATGTCGGGGCGGTGTTCGCCGAGCTGATCCGCGCCGGGCTGCAGGCGCTGATCGAGGCCGAAGCCACTGAGAGGATCGGCGCCGGCCGCTATGAGCGCACCGACGGTCGCGGTACGCACCGTAACGGGCACCGGCCCAAGACGGTGTCCACGACGGCCGGCGACATCGAGGTGCAGGTCCCCAAGCTGCGTGCCGGGTCGTTCTTCCCGTCGCTGCTGGAGCGGCGCCGCCGCATCGACCGGGCCTTGCACGCGGTGATCATGGAGGCTTACGTGCACGGAGTGTCGACGCGCAGCGTCGATGACCTGGTGTCGGCGATGGGCGTGCAAGCCGGGGTGTCCAAGTCCGAGGTCTCGCGGATCTGCGCTGGCCTGGACAAGGAGATCGAGGCGTTTCGCACCCGTAGCCTGTCCCACACCGAGTTCCCGTACGTGTTCTGCGATGCGACGTTCTGCAAGGTCCGTATTGGGGCTCACGTGGTCTCTCAGGCCCTGGTGGTGGCCACCGGGGTGTCCATCGACGGCACCCGCGAAGTCCTGGGCACCGCCGTCGGGGACAGCGAGTCCTACGAGTTCTGGCGTGAATTCCTGACCTCGCTGCGCTCTCGCGGTCTGACTGGCGTTCACCTGGTCATCTCCGACGCCCACGCAGGATTGAAAGCCGCTGTCGCCCAACAGTTCACCGGCTCGTCGTGGCAGCGTTGCCGGGTGCATTTCATGCGCAACCTGCACACCGCCGTATCGGCCAAACACGCCCCGGCGGTGACCGCGGCGGTCAAGACCATCTTCGCCCACACCGACCCCGGCGAGGTCGCCGCACAATGGGACCGCGTCGCCGACACCCTGGCCGCCTCGTTCCCGAAAGTGGCGACGATGATGGCCGAGGCCAAGACCGACGTGTTGGCATTCACCGCGTTCCCGAAGGCGCATTGGCAGAAAATCTGGTCGAACAATCCGATCGAGCTTATCCGGCCCTCGGGGGCGGGTCAACCCGTCGGGGTGGGATGTTCATCGATCGAGGCGCTGGAGGTGGTCGGTAAGGGCGTGGGCGACGCGGTCGTGGCGGGCGGCTTCGTCGGTCCAGCCGCGGCACTCGGCGTCGGTTCTGAGGGCCTGGACGTCGGCGAGTTGGTCGGTGAGCGTGTCGCGGAATTCGGGGGCGGTGACGTAGTTGTCGCAGGTTTCGCAGATGTTGGCATAAGGGCACGCGCCCGCGGATTCGTGGCGAGCGCAGTATCCGTGTGCAACGCGGGTTTTCAGCATTTCACTGTGCAGCCAGCCGACCTTGTCGGGCAGGATCGGTTTGCCGACCGGGGTGAGGGTGAACTGGCGGCGCATCTTGCCCATCGCTTCGTCGTAGGCCGCGCGCAGGGTGGGCGAGGCCAGGGTGGCGTAGCGGATCGTCATTTGTGGAGTGACGTGCCCGAGTAAGGACATCAAGGCCTGCAGACTCATCCCGGCGTTGGCGAGTTCGGTGGCCCAGGTGTGGCGCAACTGATGTGGAGTGACCATCAGGACGCCGCCGTCGGGACGGTGCAACCCGGCGGATTCAGCGGCGGTGAGCAGCCCGTTGCGCAGCCGGGTGTAGCCCAGGCGGCGTCCGTGCCGGGTGAACAGAAAGTCGGTGAGCACGCCGGTGCGTGGGTGCGGCAGCGGCCGGTGCGTGCCGCGGAGGGCGACCCACTCGTCGAGCGCGGCGAGGGTCGCGGCGGAGAGCGGGACCATGCGTTCGGTGGCGAGCTTGCCCAGTGGCACCTTCAGCCAGGTTCCGGCCGGTCCGTAGTCGATGATGCTGCCCAGTTCGAGGTCGAGCAGTTCCCCCGCCCGCAGGCCGGCACCACGCAGCACGGTCAGGCCGATGCGGGCGAACGGATCCTGCAGGTGGGCAACGGCGTTCATCACTGCCGCGTCCACATCGGGTGCTAGCGCGCGTGGCAACGGCTGGTCGAGTTTGGGGACGTCGGCGGCGAATACCAACCGCCGTGGTGGGGCCTGCGCCCAGCCCCAGGCGGTGATGTCGTCGAGCAGGTTGCGCAGACTGAGCACTGCCGACTGGGCCACCGCGGCCGAGACGGTGCGCCCGGCGCCCGCGGCGGCGCGCTGACCACGCCAGCCCCGGGTGCGATTCCATTTCAGGTAGCCCTCGATGCAGCTCCGGTCGAGTTCACGCAGGCTGATGACGTCGGGATGGTGAGCGGTGAGGTATTCGGCGAAGGGCAGCAGGTCGTTGATCAGCGACTCGACCGATTTGGGCCGCAGCACCGCCGCGCGCACGCCGATGTAGCGCAGCAACGTCTGACGGATCGGGTCGGGCATCTCCACCTCGGTGAAGCGCTGCTCGAGGCTACGGGCCCACCGCCGGCGTTTCGGCGCGGTGTCGATGACCGCGGTCTCGAACAACAGCTGCCGCAGGCTGGCCAGCCGCCCCCTGTATGCCCGCCGCGACGATGGCGGCACCACGGTACGTGACAGCGCGGCGTCGAAGTCGTCGAGCGCGTCGCCGGTCAGGTCGGCGACCATTCCGCCGTGGTGTGCCAGCACTACCGCCAGACATTCGCCGAGGACCGTCTCGACCCAGGAACTCCTCCAGCCCAACCGAATTCCCGCATTCCGCAACGCGGCGAATCCGCTCGGATCCCGGTCCTCCACTGCGCGGCCCAGCCCGGTCAACTGTTTGACCGCGGCCAGCTCGACGTCCAGCCGTAACCGGCCGGTGCCGATCGTGTGACAGATCAGCGGCCACGCCCCGGTGTCCCGTATCTCGGCGATCCGCTCGGCTGCCGGCAGCGTCATCCAGGCGTGCAGGTCGCGGTGGCGTGCGGTGAAGTCGCGAGCGATCCGAATCCGGTCGCGTACCGCCCGCCCGCTCAAACCCAGGGTGGCGACGTGGTCGAGATAATCCGCCACCACCTCGTCGGCGCCTACGGGTTGGCCGACCAACACCGTGGTCACTGCCGGGCTCCGGCCAACGTCGCACGAGCAGCACCGTATTCGGCGGCGAGCTGCTCGATCGACAAATGCACGTAGCGGGCCGTGGTCTCCGGCGAGACATGCCCCATCAACGCCCGCAACGCCAGCAGATCGATTCCGGCCGCCGACAATTCGGTGCCGTAGGTATGCCGTAAACGGTGCGGGCGGACTCTTGTGGCGCCAGAGGTCTCCCGGTGCCGACGGAACAGGCTGCGCAGCCCGGCCTCGCTGACCGGTGCACCGGTCGTCGGGCCGCGCAGCACTACGAAGCACTGCGGCGTCGCCAACCCCGGCGGCCGCTCCCATCGCAGGTAGGCGGCGAGCTCGGTGAAGAACGCCGCATCGACCGGGACATGACGTTCCTTGCCGCCCTTGCCGATCACCCGAAGCCGGCGCCGGCCCATATCGACGTCGGCGAGCAGCAGGCCACGCGCCTCGGCCGAACGCAGCCCTCCGAGTAGCATCACCAGCACCATCGCCCGGTCCCGGTGCGTTGCCAGTGTCGCCAGGAACGCGTCGACATCGTTGGTGGACAACGATTCCGGAAGACGCTGCGGCTGACGCACCAACCTACCGCCACTGCGTGCACGCCCGGGACCCAGATGACCGAGCAACCCCCGCTGCGACTGGCGCAGCCCCTGTCCCCGCCGCGGCGACGGCACCGGATTGTCGGTGCAGACACCGGTCATCACCAGATACTCGAATAACGCGCGCACTGCCGCGACCCGGCGGTTCACCGTCGAAGCTGCCGGCGGGGTCGACGAGCGGTGACCGCCGGTGGGCTGGTCCGTTCGGCGGACGCCTTGCCAGTCGATCCAGTCGAACACCAACGGCGCATCGACCGCGGCGAGCCCGACCGCTTGCTGGACGAGGAACCGGCTCAAATTGGCGACGTCGAATGCGTAGGCCCGCACCGTGGCCGCGCTGAACCCCCGTCCCGCCAAATGGTTGAGAAACGCGTTCACCGCGTCCTGCCCGTCCCAGTCGCCCTCCAGGACATATCCGCTGTCGCTCTTGAGTACCCGCATCGCCGCTCCGCCTTCCCCCACCGAGATGCAGACAGCATCCATCCGTGCTCAGCGCTTGTGCGTGAACCTCACGCTGCAGCCCGAACCGTGTCCCCGGAGAGCCGGTTAACGGATAGGTTGAACAAGGAGATCAAGCGTCGGGCTGATGTCGTGGAGATCTTCCCCAACCCCGCGGCGTTCCTGCGCCTGGCCACCGCGGTGGTCATCGAATCTCACGACGAATGGCAGGTCACCCGGCGTTATCTCTCCGATGTCTCCATGGACGAGCTACGCACCGTGATCGCCGCTAAACACGCTGCTGCAGCACTTGCCAAACAACACCAAATCGCCTAGCGTTCAACATGACTCGTTGATCGCGATGCGTGGACCAACGCCAAGATCCGAAGTCCACCAATTGACGGGACACTATCCATGGGACTACTCCTTCGCGGCGCCTTCACGTTTCTGGGCCAGTCAAGGAGCTTCCCCTGGGGATTGGAACCAAACCTGGTTGCCCGTTATAAGTTTTCGGCGCAGGCTAGGGCCGGGTCGTTGCTGTCTTCGACGGTGACCTACTGCTGCGCCTATTTCGATGAGAACCCAGACGGGCAGCATTTGACCCAGGCGCTGGAACAAGCCCAATAAGCCAAGCGCAAGCTCTCGTCGGCAGGCTCTTTTCCGGATGTTGGCGTCAGCGAAACGCTGAGGTCTTCGCTGTAGGCGTCGAGTGTGATCGCGTGTTAGTCGGATAAGACCCCAGGGGGTAAGGAGTAGGTCAGTCGCGGCCGAAATGCGTGTTTGAAGTGGGGATGGCGGGCATTTCCTAGGACCGTCAATTGTGGACGAACGGTGAAGGTGGCGAGACGATGAATCCGATCACGCGCGTCAAAGCTGCTGCAATTCTGGCCGCATCGGTGCTGTTGCCTCTGAACCCCGGGCGGTCCACCCGTGCTGCGAGTAAACACCACCTCGACATCAGCACACCCCGCTGCCGCGGCCGGGCCACCAATGATCACACCCGCCGGCACTGCAGCACGACAAACGTTGCGACACAACACTACCGGGCTATCCGACCTGCATTCACGCGGCCAAAACCCCTTAAGCAATCACCTAAACACCGAAGTCACCCAAACGCGCGCCCGCGGTGGTGCCACCATCTCCAAAGGCCCGCGCCCTCGGCTCACTTGCCGTGTCGCCTCCACGGCTATCTGGGGAACATTTTCTGTTCCGAATTAGTGCCGTCGCCATGATGACACGACGGCACTAGTTCTGCTCTAATGGTCAGATCAGGTCTGTCTTCAGACTGCAGGGCGGCCCGTCATTCATCACGGCGCTGGGGGGCACCGCGCGAGGAAAAGAGCGCGCTATGAGCCCTGTCTTTCACATGTCGCATCCGTCAGTCGCGCAGGACGCCGAGCCGCATCGGAGGCTGGCGCATGAGCGCGCGCCACTACGGATCACCAGCGAGCGCAACGGCTCGGCGGTCATCATTCAGTGGGCGGCGAGGTCGACGCCGGCACCGAGGACATCTGGGACAATCTGATGAACAAGATCGGTCCGACCGCCATCGCGCCGGGACCGTTCGTGGTCGACGTTTGCAACCTGCGTTTCCTATCGTGTGGCGCACTTTCCTTGCTAGGCCAACAGGCACGACGTTGTCGACGCCGCGGGATCACCACCTGTCTGGTCAGCAACCAGCCGATCGTGGCGCGAATCGTGGCGGCCGGCGGTCTGCGTCCGCTGCTATCGAACTATCCGACCGTTGAATCGGCACTATCGGCTGCGGCCGCTTGAGCCATCTGACCGGTGCGAAAGGCTGACGGGCCAAACGCCCGCCCGACGAAAGGGTAACCATGGGTACCGACCTACAGCGTGGATGGCGACCAACGAGCGTGGCGACCGCAGCTGCTGTGCTGGCGGCAGTGATCGGGTCCATCGGCACTGCGCTGCCGGCTCGGGCGGCTGGACCCGAATTCCTGCAGGTGCCCTCGCCATCGATGGGCCACAACATCACCGTGGAATTTCAAAGCGGTGGAGCGCCGGCGGTGTATTTGCTCGACGGTCTGCGTGCCCGTGACGACCGCAGCGGCTGGGACATCGAAACCAACGCATTCAACGACTACGCCGGTTCGGGCATATCGGTGGTCGCGCCGGTCGGCGGGCGCTCGAGCTTCTACGCCGATTGGTACGGCTCGGCAAATGGCCAAACCTACAAGTGGGAAACGTTTTTGACCAGCGAGCTGCCTGCATACCTTTCAAGCAGAGGTGTTCGGTCCAGCCGCAATGCCGTGGTGGGGGTATCTATGTCGGGCTCCTCGGCGCTGATCTTGGCGGCCTATCACCCAGGGCAGTTCGCCTACGCCGGCGCGCTGTCGGCCTTGCTGAATCCCTCCCAGGGCAGCGGTCCGACCTACATCGGTTTCGCTATGAACGACGAGGGCGGCTTCAACCCCCAGGACATGTGGGGGCCGACCGGTGGCCCCGGCTGGCAGCGCAACGACCCCACCGTGCAGGCCGGGCGCCTGGCCGGCAACAACACCCGATCGTGGATCTACAGCGGCAACGGGACACCGTCGGAATCCATCGGCCAGGGAAGCCTGCCCGGCCAGGTGATCGAAGAGGTTATTTTGCAAAGCAACATCGCTTTCCAGAACGCCTACACCGGGGCCGGCGGTCATAACGCCACGTTCAACATCGACCACAACGGCGTACACAGCTGGGGTTACTGGGGTGCGCAGTTGTCGGCGATGAAACCCGACATGCAAGCCACCCTCGGCGCCCGTGCAGGATCAGCGACGTGATACCTCCACCAGCTCACGCCGGATACATCCAGGATGAAATATCCTGACGCACCCCATTATTGGGGTTCGCTCGAACCGTTACGGTCACGCATCGGCTGCATTTTCGCCTCGACGCTACGTGGCAGATGCACGTTCTGCCGCGTCGCGGCAAGAAAGCCATGACCAAGCTGATCGAATCGGTCCGCCGCGAGGTGCCCGCCGGTACCGGAAGAGGGCTAGATCACGTTAGTTCAGGTGAAAACAGTGATATTAACCGGTAACCGCGCATATTCATTTCCATCGTATTGCTAACCTTGACCGTCGTTAGTGGCCGCAGAATTAAATGATCGGGGCGGGAGTCGCTTTGCTCGGCGGCGCCACGCAGGTCGAGTTGCATCCATCGACGTCGTGCCAGCGGCTGCGTTTCTAGGCCGACATGCCGGTATAGGCCCATTGCGCAGGTCAGCCACCCGAGGCCAGCGCCTTGAGTTTGCGGCATGACTCGCGGATGTGTTTTGCAAGGTCGCGGCCATCGGTGCTGTCGATCCAGCCTTCCTTCGACGGCGACCTCGAAAACCGCGACTCCTGCCATTGCAGTCAGATTCGCGGTTAGGCCGCCCACGCCGCGTTAGCACAACGCATCGGCTATCCCTGCGGCGAGGCCGGAATACTTGCTTAGTCCCGCTCCTGAAGCCCCGTGTTGGCAGTAATAACAGCCTGGCATTGGCGCGCCGCCGACTGGGTGATGGGCTCAAAGTACGAGAGTCTGGCTTCGAGGCCGACAGGGCAGCGACGGCATCAATCGGCGATGCCGAGTCGGGAGCGTCTGCGACGGCGCGCACAATGTCGATGCCCACAACTGGCGGTGGAAGTGCACCACGACCCCTATGACTTGTCGAGGGTCTGGGTACGTAATCGCCACGACGACGCCTGGCTGGCAGCGACGTGGACGCACCTGCGGATCTCGCCCGTGCCGTGCGGCGTGGCGCTGTGGCGCCACACGTTTCTCCTATGTCAAGCCGCTGCCGGGTGGCAAGGCTGTTGACGGTTTTGTTCGTCGGTTCGCAGGTGATGAAAGACGACGCGGCTAATGCGGTGTTTGAGGCAACGTAAAGCTTCAGCGGTGGAATCACGCTCGGTGAGCCGCTTGCGGTAGTAGGCCTGTCCGAGGCCGTCGAGGCGGATCTGGGTGACGGCGATCCGGTGCAGGGCGGCGTTGAGTTGGCGGTTGCCCGATCGGGTCATCCGGACCCGGCCGGCAGTGTTTCCCGACCACACCGGGACAGGCGCCACTCCGGCATGACGTGCGAAGGCAGCCGCGCTTTTAAACCGGGTCACGCCGGCGGTCTCGCCGACTAGTTTGGCCGCGGTCAGCTCCCCGCAGCCCGGAAGAGAAAGCAGCACCGGGGCGACGTGGCGAACTCGCTGTCCGATCCGCTTGGCCAAGGCGTTGATCGTTTCGGTGAGCCGGCTGATATCAGCCAGCTCGTCACGAGCCAACTCGGCTACCAACCCGGGCACGGTGTCTAGCCAGTCACCCAGGATGCGGCGGTGCTTGGCCAGATCCAACGAACGCGACTTCGGGGCGCGTTCGGGATCAAGTTCGTGCACCCGCCACAACAACCGGTTAATCGTCGCCGTGCGTTGCGCCACAAGGACTTCCCGGCGATCCACTAATAACTTCAACTCACGTGACACCTCGTCATGCGAGGCGACCGGCAGATCGGGTTCACGCAAGAATCCCCGCGCAACGGCAAGCGCATCGATCGGGTCAGACTTGCCCCGCGTACGCGCGCTAGCCCGAGTTTGGGCCATCAGCTTCGGCGGCACCCGCACCACCGACTGACCAAAGCCCATCAGGTCACGCTCCAACCGGGCCGACAGATGCCGGCAATCCTCGATCGCCCACACCACATCGGCGCCGAAGCGCTCCCGAGCCCACATCACCGCCTCGCCATGGCCCGCGGTCACGGCTTTGACGACCTTCTCGCCGATCTTGCGCCCGACCTCGTCGACCGCGACAAACGTGTGGGTGCGCTTGTGTACATCGGCTCCAACAACAACCATGGTGGTTGCCTCCTTCACTGTGAGGTGACGGTTGGGCCGGTCGGCGGACAAACCTCAGTGGGGGCGGATGCCACGCTCCTATCAAGTCACGCCGGCCGGTCCTTCACACCTGATGCCGACAAAACGTATGCACGCCAACCCGAAGGCGGCACCGACGGTACGAGCCAAACATCAGGTGATCAGGATCCAACCACCGCAACAAGCGGCACCTCACCCTGACACTGACCGCACGGTAGCCACTGCATGGGCACTTAGAAGGCCCAGGAAGCCGAAATCGCGGTCATCGCCCGGGATCTGATGGACCGAGCCGCAGCGGGCTTAAAGGATCAGACGAAAGTCGAGCGCCGGGTGACCGGACGAACCCACGCCGCCAGTGCCGGTCGTGACTGGCCCGAATCTCGCGAGAATAACAGCGTCGGCAGCGGCGGTCAGCAGCGAGGCGTACAGTTTCGGTAGATCATTACGTTGGCTAAGTACCCAGATGTTCAGGAGTAGCGATGGCAGGCAGCGCGCGGTTCGACGGCGACACGTGGGACCTGGCGACCAGCGTCGGGGCCACAGCCACCGTTGCGGCTGCCGCACGAGCGGCGGCCGGCAGAGCTTCGACGCCGTGATCAACGATCCATTCGCCGAGCCGCTGGTCCGCCGGGTGGGGATTGATTTTTGCACCAAACTCGCCACCGGTGAGCTCCAAGGCCTCCGCGCCGACGCGGCAAAAGGCATGCGGGCGATGATCGACTGGATGGCGGTGCGCACCAAGTATTTCGACGACTTCTTTCTCAACGCCGCCCGGGACGGCATCCGGCAAGCCGTCATCGTGGCCTCAGGATTGGATGCCCGCGCCTACCGGTTGCCGTGGGCGCCCGGCACCATCGTGTTCGAAGTCGACCAGCCGCAGGTGATTGAATTCAAGACCGCGACGCTAGCCGAACTGGGCGCACAGCCAATGGCGGATCGGCGCACGGTGGCGATCGACTTGCGCGACGACTGGCCGGCGGCACTGCAACGGACCGGTTTCGATCCAGCGCTGCCGAGCGCCTGGATCGCCGAAGGGCTGCTCGGCTACCTGCCTGCCGACGCTCAGGACCGGCTGCTCGACCAGGTGGTAAAGCTCAGCGTGTCTGGCAGCCGCTTCGCCACCCACTGGCATCCCACCAACGCCGATGACCTCGATGAGGACGAATTCCGGCGGCGCACGGGGAACCAGTCCAATTGGTGGCGAGAACTCGGTTTCGATCTCGACTTTGCTGAACTGCTGTATTTCGGCGGTCGGTCGGACGTGGCTGCCTTTTTCGCCACCCGTGCGTGGGAGACCGCTGTCCGCAGCAACGCGGACATGCTAGCCGAGAGCGGGCTGCCACCGATCGATGCTGCAGATGCCTCGTTCGCCGAAGTGGTCTATCTCAGGGCCGACCTGAACTAGGAGCACCATGGCACGCAGCGACAGCGACAGTCGGGATCTAGCTTCCAGCGTGCGGGCGGCGGCGACGATAGTGGCTGCACCGCGCGTATTGGCCAGCATCGAACCCGAGCCGCTGATCAACGACCCGTTCGCCGACCCGCTGGTACGCGCCGCGGGCGTCGACTTTCGTCCGTCTGCGCGACGGCGAACTCGAAGCCCCCGACGGCTCGAGTTCGGGGAAGGCTTCGACGATGGCGGGTGACCGCTGTTGCGTGATCGGGTGTGGAGCGCGAATCGGTTGGTTGCGGATTCGGACCCAGACCCAACCTTCGTATTGTGCGTCGCTTACGTGCGCCGCGGTGAGCGAGGAGTGCTGCGAACGACGCCGGCCTGTCTCCGGAGGCACCAGTCATGCCTCAGCAAGTAATGAGCCGGCCCGCGGCCCTATTCATGGATAATGTAGATTATCCATGATAGCGCGTAAAACGCGTTGCTAGACAAGCATGATTGGTGCTGGACGCCGACACGGTGAGGTGCCCGCACCTACACCCGCCGCCGGGGGCAAGCCGCCGCAACACCAGGGTTCGCTCAGGAGAAGATCGACACCGGCTTCTAGAGATTCACCGCGAAGCGGGTCGCCGGTCGCTGCGCACCAGACCATCGTCGCCGCTGGCACATTGGGGTGGGTATCATCGAACTAGCTGGTACCGACCGTCTTTCGTCACAGTGACGTATTCCGCTGTGGTGGTAGTTCAGCGAAACCATCGACAACACAGTGCATTCCATAACTCGGTCGCCGATAGGCGCACGCCGCGTCACCGTGCGATCGACAACCGTTGGCACACCGACAGGACGCAAGTCGGCCGTCGGCGACATGTCATGCCCTGTCAAGGTGATCGCCGGCCCCCACCCCTCCCACGTCAGTCATGCTTGTCCGGGAGTCGGTTTGCTCACGGACGCCGAGCCGGCCTTGCCCGGTGGCTAACGATAGCGTACATTGTTAAGTAACGTTAGTCCTGTGGAGGTGTGTGAGTGATGACTGCTGACGAGCTCGACGTCTTGTTGTATCAGAAGTTCCGTCTCCGCCGCGACGACATGCTCGCCGCGCTCAAGACACTCCCGGCCATCCGGCCCTGGGCTGCCGAGCTTTCCCCGGATGAGGCGCGCCTCCTCGATGACGCCGGTTTCACGGAAGACCCGGATGCATACGCGCGGGTTGCCGCCGACACGGTGGCCCACGTGGCACTGCTCGTCAACACCGCCCACTCGGCCCGCGAAGTGGCGATAGCGTTGAACGTCAACGAATCGCGCGTGCGCCAGCGCCGGCTCGCCAGGACGCTCTGGGCGATCAATGACAATGGTGCCTGGGTATTTCCGGCGCTGCAGTTCGAGACTGACCCGCAGACAGGCCTGCCCCACAAGCAGATTCGGGGTTTGGACCGGGTATTCGTCGCACTGGCACCCAACTTGCATCCGGTGGCAGTCGCGGGGTTCCTGCGTACCCCCCATCCGGATCTGGCGCTGCAGAGTCGCCCGGTACACCCGTTGGAGTGGCTTCAAAGCGGCGGCGACGTCGACCCGGTCTTGCGCCTTGTTGAGGCGGCCGACTGGGCCAGCCGATGACGCCTGGCCCCACCTGGCCTCATTTAACCTTGCCTGATCCGCCGCCTGGATCGCAGCTGCGCAAGATCGGCATCCGCGACGCGGAGCTTCGCATCGTCTCTTCGTCGGAGACCTGGTGGCGAGTGCACCGCACCGAAGGCGATTTTGTGTTGGCGTGGAACGAATTCCGCCACTACGGCCCAGTGCTGCGCTTCGATCCGCATCCCGAGCCCGCTCGGGAACACGCCGACTGCGCGGTGTGGTATGGGGCAGGCACACTCGATGCAGCGATCGCCGAGGCCTTCCAAGGCGATCGCACAATCGACCGTGCTCGCGTCCGTCCGTACCTGACCGGGCTTGCCTTCACCCGGACGTTGTCCCTGCTCGATCTGGCCGTCGACAGTGACGGGGCCTGGGCAACCAGGGCCGGAGGAACCTTCGCGATGTCGACCGCTCCGCACCCGATCACACAACGGTGGGCGCGCGCCATCGTCGAAGCGTTCCCCGATCTCGACGGCGTTCGCTACAACAGCCGATTCGCCGGCCACCCGTGCGCAGCCCTCTTCTTGCCCGGCGCCACCGCCATGCCCCAACGGCCGACCATCTCCCTGCCACTGACACATCCCGCCTTGGTCTCGCGGCTCGCCGGCACCGCGGAACGGCTCGGCTACTCCGTCATCTGACGTGCGCCCGAGCCGATAACCCGCCGGTTCTCCGGCGGCAATTGGTTGACCATCCGTACATTATCGGCTAACTGTTAGGCTAGGTGGCGGCTAATAATTAGGCTATAGTTTTACCATGAAGAACGTACCGCTCTCGGAGGCCAAGGACAAGCTCTCCGCGCTCGTCGACGAGGCCGACACCACCCACGAAATCATTCAGATCACCCGACACGGGCGCGCCGCCGCGGTCCTGATGTCTGCCGACGATCTGGATTCACTCAACGAGACGCTGCACGCACTGCGAACACCCGGTTTTGCCGAAGACCTCGCGCAGGCCGATGCCGACTACGCTGCCGGCAATACCGTCACTGGCGAGGAGATCCGCCGGCGATACGGACTCAGGTGAGCTGCGAAGAAGCGTCCTGGTCCGTTCACTTCTCGCCTACCGCGATCCGGGCACTCGACCGTCTACCGCTGAAAGTCGCCAAAGCGATCGCCGAATTCATCACAGGCACACTGCCCACCGACCCGAACCGGCTATCCAAACCGTTGAGCTTCGAATTCGCTGGCTGGCGCGTCGCCCGGCGCGGCGATTACCGCGTCGCATTCCGGATTCTCGAAGACGACCGGGTCCTGTTGATCGGTCGCATCGAGCACCGCGCACACATCTACCGCCAACCATGAGCGGCCCGCCAGTGTGAGCGGTGCACTTCCGCGGCGCTGGCCCTGTCGACGAACCAGGCCGACGAGGCCAGCACTATTCGTCACTGTGACGAATAGTGCTGGCGCATCAACGGATTCGTGTTGACGACGGAGTGCAACAATTGCACCGACCCGGCGGCTCTACCGGCGGCGCACCGGGCGGCCGGACGGGTAAACCACCGCCGTGTCGCACTCTTGCACGACAATGCGGATATGTACACCGATCGTGATTTTCAGGCCGTCGTCGACGATTTGCGCGCACAAGAGTCAAAGTCACACAGCCGTGGACTCCAAGCGCTGTTTGAGCTGGTCGGCCCCGAAGGGGCCACAACGTCTGTGCTTCGGGCCGCAACAGACCTGTGCTGTGCGGTAGTCCGAGGCGATGGGGCTTACCGAGTTTCAGACCATGTCCGCAGCGGTGCCGCGCAGGTGTTGGCATTGTTGTTGCGCAGACTAACCGATTACACGCGCGCGGATCTGCGGGGTGCTGACTTCAGCCAAGCCCAGCCGGTGGACTTCGACGGGTGTCACCTAGCCGGCGCGGACCTGACCGGAGCCAGGCTTGGCACGGCGAGTTTCGAGAAGGCAAAGCTGGTAGGAGCACGGCTAATAGGTGCTTCCGCATCCTTGGGGGCAGTCCTCGCGGGGGCGGACCTCACCGGAGCAGAACTCGATGGTTTCGACGCCCTGGGGGCAAACTTGGCGCACGTGACCGCGCCCGCCGCGCGAGCCTGCGGAATGCGCCTTTCCGAAGCCGAGGCCGGTAACTCGGTATGGCTCGGCGCAGTTCTCGTAGGAGCGGATTTCTACAAAACCGCGCTCGGTGGCGCTGATTTTCGGGGGGCGAATTTAACGAACGCGAAGCTGCGACAATGCCAGTTAAACGGGTCCCAAACGACCGACTTCCGCGGTGCGAACCTCACCGGAGCCGACATGGATGGCGCAACCCTTTACAACGTCGATTTTCGTGGTGCCAACCTGACGGGTGCCCGCCTTACTGACATTCTGATTGAGAAAACCCGTTGGGATGGTGCGGTTTTGACTGGATCGCACATCTCCATTCAGGGCGGTAGCTACCAACTCTGAGCCGCCAGGCAGGTGGTTTGTACGGAAAGCCCGGGCGACGATAGGGGCATCCCAAAACGCAGTTACCACTGTCCTTCGACCACCCGTGCCGCCCGGCAACTTTGAGGTCTCATTATCTGCTTGACTGCCTCCGCCTTCTCTCATAGCGGGCAGTGGTGATGACTGCAAGCGGTAAGCAGTTGGGAGAGAACCTAAGCGCGAGAGGGCCTCCCGCGCCGCCGCTCGGGATGGGCTCGATTGTCTTCAATTTGCCGCTGCAGCGATGGATTTCGTAGATAAGCGTGTTCGGCTGCACTCAAGATGACCGCTGGTTCCAACACGATCGTTCCATCGGCCTGCTCGGTCGCCAGATACTTGTCGTGGTGGCCTAGTTTGCCCAGACTGATTCGGCGCCGACTATCCACTTCAATCACCACGGGTTCCACATAGTCAATGATAACCCGCCTTGCCCCAGATGTTCAATTGGGGCTTAGGGGCAACGGGGTATTGGGGTAGGATCTGAATGTGCTGGAGATGGACCCGGAGCCTCACGACGAATTGGTGCGGCTCTACGACGCCCACCCCGCCTTAGCGGCGCGGATTGACGAATGGCTCGACCGCATCGAAGCCGATTCTGCTGCCGCGGCGGTCCGCCGGCGCCTCATCCGGCCCGGCCGGCTATGGGCGATCACCATCCCCGACCCCGACCGTGATTACCTGATCCTGTGGGACCTTGACGGCGCAACCCCGGTCATTCGCTATCTCGGCCCCGATGTGCTGACCTGACCTTCCACTTGAAACACCGCCCCGTGATGCTTCACCCGATCTCCGACTCGTCGATTATGCCGTCAAGCCGGTTCAGCGCATGGCAGATGACTGCGATGTAGTCCTCGATTTCATCGAAAATCTCTGCTCGATCTTCCCGAACATCGAAGTTCAGCGGGCCGACCGAGGGATGCCTGCTAGCGCTCGGAACGCAAACTATAGGAACCCCCGCACCAGACTTGGCCAGCGAGCTGGGTTGGCGTAGCAGGAATCTTTCAGCTCGAGGAGTAATCACGTAGGAGCGGCTAGCGCGGTGCACCGGCTCGTTGGTGTAGTCGAAAAGCTCTGCATCACGCGGCGGTTCCAGTAGCCAGCCATCAGTCTCCACTCCGCTGATTGTTTCTGCTTCCAGGTCGGTCTCGCACATGCCCCCGTCCAGCAGCTCCTGGCCGAGGTGTACGAAAGCTGTCGGGTGGGCGCGATTTCACGAGCGCGCATCTGAGAGATGAACTCGACGGTCATGATTCCAGCTCTATCGTCGATGTTCTCTGCGCACAGGGCGCGGTCGATGATGTCCCGGGCAGCTTCTTGGATGCAGTTGTGTAGAAACAGGGTCCACTCCGCGAGGCCCGGATTTTTGCTCACACTTGGCAGTGCAAGTTCAGGTTCCCGCGCGACGGCGGTCTGCGCGAGTTCCCTTGGCTGCGACAGGGGGTACATCGTTGCGGTTCGGGTTATGACGTATCCCGGCGCCGGCCCAAATGTGGTGGGGACATACCAGCCCTCGGCGGTGACGTCGTGCATCGGTTGAAGCCAGTCGCCACCATCAGTCGGGAAGGTACCGAAGATGTGTGGTTGCTCGGCGATGCCGGCCGAATCCATCGCGCTGATGAACTCGCTGATCAGCTCGTCGGTCCGGATATCGAGCGGATGGTCAAACGGTGCGCTCACGATGGGTGTCCTTTGCTCTGGAGTCGATGCCTGTTCCTGACGATAGGCGGTCCACCTCTTCTCAGCGTCCGCAGAAAACCGCCGGCCGCCCGTATAACCGCTGTCCAGATGCATAAACAGCCAGCGCCGTGCCGCGTCGGCAGGCGTTATGGGCAAATCGTCGCGGCTGCCCCGGTCGGGTAGGGCCGCCATCGTGGAATTCGCTACAGCCGAAAATCCGGTGGAATTTCGGTGAAAACGCGGTGTACTAGGCGCGCCCGTTTGCGACCCGCGCTTCTACCCAGGTACCGGGCGCGGGCAACTGACCTTCGATTTCGCGGCCCGTGAGCTCTGGGTCTGCGGTGAAAACGGGACTTAGGGGGTCAAGTCCCCCCGCCTCTGGCCGGTTAGCTACCTCAACGCTACAGCTCAGCGGCAATTTCAGTTCGTGACCCTTGAGCCCGGCCGCACGAAACTGCCGGTGCGTTTCAGGGTCTTCGCAGCTCAGCCGGCGAAGCCGGCAAAGGTAGGCACCCAGGACATTCCGCGCATTCCCAGGCTGGTACTCGCACTGGTTTGCCTACGTTCAGCAAACGGGGGTGCCCATATCGCGGTGGCTCCGATCAATTGACGGTTATCAGCAAAAGACTGCTTAGCTGGTTCGGCGTGTCGCGTATGACCGGCGATGCCGGCGCAGGTCTTCCCACCCTACCAACGCGCGCAGCTCCCGAGGTCGCCTGGACAAGACCAAGACACTTGGCGTATGGGCCTGGTCTCTCATCGACGGTCGTCAAGCGACTGCAACAGGCATGAATCACCCAGGGGCGGAGTGTAAATCGTGTGCTCGCAGCGCCGACAAGAGTGGGAACGGTGCATCCGTCCGCAGCGGCAGTGCGCTACTCCGACAAGCACCTGGTTGGGGCCGAGCTCCGCGGCGCATTCGGGGCATCGTGATGGGCGGGGTTCCTCCCATCCACGCCGGGTCTGCCGAAGTCCCATTTCCGCGATCGTAGCGTCGAAGTGAAGTTGAAGCGCCTGCGGCGCTACTGAACAGCTTGGACCGTCCCGGCCCAAGCCGATATTCGTCTGCCTTTCTGGCTTTTTCGATTGTTGCCCGGCGGTTCGCTGCGCGCCAAGGCCACGGCCTCCGCTTCGCTCCGGGCGCAAGGCTCGCGCAGTTACCCGACACGCGCGCTTCGCTCGCGGCGGCCAACTGCGCGCCCGGACCTTGCACTCCGCGCCCCTATACCGGGCCAAATCTCAATTGCCAGAAGGCAAAAAGAGCAGGCGGCCATGTGAACGCCTGCCGCACACAGAAAGGTTCAACCATGACCGACACAACCAACACCGACAGCAACGCCGCCGCCGTCGACCAGACCATCGGGACGCTGGAACACCTCGACCCGACGCTGCTCGACATCGGTGACAACGTCCGCGACGACGCAGGATTGAGCAAGGCGTTCATCGCTAACATCGCCGAAAACGGAGTCCTGGTGCCGATCACGGCTGTGCGTGACCCCGAGCGGACCGAGGTCATCCGGGTCCGCAACGGGCAGCGGCGCACCCTTGCCGCCCGCGAGGTCGGCTTGACCAGCGTTCCGGTCTACGTGCTGCCGTCCACCGCCTCCGATGCCAGCCAGGAGACCATCGACCGCATCGTGCACCAGATCGTGACGAACGATCAGAAGCGCGATCTCACCGACGCCCAGCGGGCACGCGGCATCCAGCAGATGATCGATGCAGGGCTGTCGGTGGCCAAAGTGGCCAAGCGGTTATCTGTCGGCAAGGACGCCGTAAAGGCTGCTCACACAGCAGCACGGTCGGCCACCGCCATGGACGCCCTGGCCAGCGGTCAACTCAGCCTGACCGAAGCCGCTGCGATCACCGAGTTCGAGGACATACCCGGCGCGGTGGACCGGCTAATGAGGTCGGCGGGGGGGACCTGGTTCGAGCACACGGTCGCCCAGCTCCGGCAAGAACGCGACACCGCCCAGGCCCGAGCCCACGCCGCCCAGCCTTTCGCCGATAAGGGGTTCACCATCCTCGAGCAGCGCCCGGAGTCGTGGGACCCGGCCTGTATACCGCTGCACCACCTGGTGACCGCCGAAGGTGACGAAGCCGACGACACCGCTGTCACCAACCCCGCCCACTGGGCCGTGTTTCTCGTCGACGACACCGCCCTGTGCGACGTGGAAACCGGCGAGGTCGTGGACGAACAGAGCGTGGACTGGGACACCGAGGATCAGCCAGACGCCACACCCGCCGAGGGGCTGCGCCACGCCAACACGGTCACCGACAAGGAGGTGTTCACCCCCGATTACTACTGCCTCGACTACCGTTCCGCAGCACTGACCCCGCAGAGCTGGTTCGCGCGGCAGGCCGGACTGGTGGACACCGACACCGGCGACGCGATCGACTTGGACGACGAGGCTCGCCAGGCCGCACGTCAGCAAGCCGCGCTTGACAAGGCCGAGACCGAGAAGCGGGAGCGCCGGAAAGTGTTAGCGCTCAACAAACTCGGGGATGCCGCTCTCGGTGTGCGGCGAGAGTTCGTCAAAAAGTTGTTGGCGCGTAAGACCCCACCTAAGGGTGCGGCCATGTTCGTCGCTGACTGCTTGGCTCGTGACAACGCGTTGCTCACCAACAACAACGCGCTGGACACCACCGCCGAACTGCTCGGTGTGGACAGCGGCCAAGCCGTGGCCAAGCTCGTGGCCGATCTGCCCGCCAATGGCGACGGGCGCGCCCAGGTGCTCACGCTGGCCCTGGTGCTCGGCGCTCTGGAATCGCGGACCCCCAAAGACGCCTGGCGCAATAACACAGGCTGGTGGGGCCACCACGTGGGCAGCAGCGAGTATCTGCGCTGGCTCGCCGACAACGATTACCCGCTGGCCCCCGTCGAGGAAGTTGTGACCAAGGCCAAGAGCGCCGATGACGTGTACGAGCAGTACTTGGCCGATGCGGTGAAGGAGTAACGCGTCTCTCGGGTGGGGTCAGGACGTCGGTTCTGGCCCCACCTTTCGCGGCTGTAGGTTCTCAAGCTGCGTGGCGGACGGCGATGCCCTGACATGCAGGTCTCTAGAATTCTCATGGAAATGGCGGACATATTGTTCTCATCTTCGTGGCGGATCCTAAAACCAGAGGGTTGTGTTGAATTTCAATGCGCGACCTGGCTTGGTTTCGTATCGCAACGGCCGCCGGGACAACGATTTCGCTAAATCGTGCCCGCCGAAGGATTCCAATTGTTAAGATGACACGTTGGGTGACACGAAAGTGTCGCTGTGACAGCGCTTTAGGACATTACGCGTCGTGTCGGTGTCAGCCGGGGCCTAACACACTGCGTATCAACGAGTTTGGCCCGAGGGGGGTAAATGACCCGGGCGCTTATCTCCGAGGCCGAGTCAGACTATCGGTAGTTTGCGCTGACTCCGACGCCCCTCGCTCCCAAATTCGTCCGCTCGGAAAATCATGACGGTCGATGTAGAGTGCCTCGCCCCCTGGGCCCACTACATAGCGAAGCCGATCTGGCGCAGCGACTCCTGCACCCACTGGCTCGCGACTCGCGCCGCGGCCTGACGGAGCCTCGCTCGGGAGCCCAGCGCGACTAATGAGATTCTCATATTGGTGGCGGATCCGCAGGAAAACGATTGGTGCAGCATCACCGTGGGCTCAGATGGGATCGAACTCAGCGATCAGCCACCGACCGTCGACTTTGTCGAGCGTGACTCGGACGCTGGAGGCGCTGTTGGTCGGCGAATCTTGGCCGATGGTGACGGTCTGGTTTACGAACAGCAAAACGACGGCATGGCTGCCGGTCGCCTCTATCGGCGCTGCGGCCGGCACCGTGGCCGACGCAGAGATGTGCTTCTGCTTGGCTCCCGGGATGACTACGTCGTGGGTCAGTGACGTGTAGGCGTTAAGGAACTTGCCGGTGAGTCTGCTCCGGGCGGCCTCGAGGTCCTTTTCCACGCTGTCGGCCCGATACGACAGCAGAGCGATGGTGCTTTCGGTGGCGGTACGCACGGATTCCGTGGCGGCCAACTGAGCGGTGCGCGCGGAGCCGCCCTGCCACTTCAGGAAGCCTGCGGCCACGGCCAGCGACAGCGCGAGGCCGGGCAGTAGTGCGTACACGATCGCCCGCGCCCAGCGGATGTGATGCTTCGCAGGTGTCGAACTTTGACGGTCGCCTGACTCGTCGACCTCGGTAGTCGCAACATCGGTGTCCGGCTTGTCCCCGGCGATCGCCGTCGGGCCCGGCGTGGCAGGCGCTTCCTCCGATGAGGCGACATTGGTGTGATCGTCCGCGCGGCGGAGCAACTTCGGAAACTTCATGGCACGAACTCGACGTTGGAGACTTTGACCTGACCGTCGGTCTTCTGCACGAAGATCCGCATTCGCCATGCTCGTGGCGCCTGATCAGACGCAGCGGCGTCTGACGTTTGCACAGTCATGGCCACCAGCACCTGGGCGGTGTCGGCCGTCTCCGACTCCAGCCCTGCCGAGCTGATGGTACCGACCGTGATGGCTTTGGCTTGCTTGACGACCTCGATAAACGGCTTCGACCGTTTGGCGAAATCGTCGTGTAACTGTCCTGTCGCCCCATCCAGGATGCGCTGTACATCGGTGTCAGCATGCCGCCAGTCGATCGTAGTTAGGTTCAGCGCGCCCTGCCTGGCCACTTGCAGAAATTGGTTTCGCTGGATCTGCGCCTGATGCGTCTGGTAGCTGCGAAATCCCAACCATCCAACCAACACAGACAAGGCAACGACGATAGTCAGACAGACGCGAATTGTCGGCCGCAGGTGGAACACCGATTCTGCGGAGCGTGGTGTAGATGCGTTCTCCGTGGGGTCTATATCAGACTCGATGGTGTCCCCATCCGCGTCGACGACGTCGCCGCCCGGGGACGCGTGGAAGTCAACCGCCTCACGCATACCGTGCTCCGTCCGTCGTCGTGGTTCTGCGCGTCATATTCGTCAGCTGCCCGGCGGCATCAGCATTGTTTGCCATGTCTTATCCTTGGGCGCGGTTTGGGCTAGATCGGATTGCGTGTATTGATGCCCGTCGGGCCCGATGTAGGTGCCGGTGGCCGGGTCGTACTGGGCGGCGGCGATCGGCGGCGGCGCCGAGGCGGGCGGGCCCGCAACCGCTGGCGGTGAGCCGGGTGGCAGCTGCGGGATGCCTTGGCCCGATAGGGTGGCGTTCGGGTCACCTTTCCAGTTGAAGCCGTCGTTAAGCGGCACATAATGTTCGTTGCTTTCACACATCTTGACCGTGGGTGCGCGTTTACCCGGAACCGTCTCGCAGGGCACATTGCGCACGCCGCGCACGGCCAAGGGCGAGTCCTGGGGGGCCCGGCAATACAGGTCACCTGCCGGGCGATCCGGGTAATCTACTTCGGGCACTCGGTGCTGCTGAGCCGGCAGGAAGCCGGTGGTACATAGTGGGGGCAGGTTCAGGTTCAGATTGAAGTCGAGATAATAGCCCCGGTAAGCCTGTTTGGTGCCCATATTGGGTACGTCGCCGCCGGCCTGAACCGCGGTCGCCTGGGGCAGCAGTACTAACAACTGCTCGATGTCGTTCCGGTAGGTGACGGCCACCTGACCGATGCTGACCAAGTTGGCGAGCATGATCGGTAGGGTGGGCCGCAGCCGGTCGAAAAGTTGACGTACTTCGTTGGCGGCCGGGCCGCCCTTTTCGAGTACACCGGCGACGGCTGCGTCATGGCCTTGCAGCTGGTCGGTGATGGTGGCGAGATGCTTTGACCATGCCAGGATCGAGGGCGAGGTGCCGGCCTGTGAGTCGAGCACCGGCTGTGATTGGTCGATCAAGGCGGTGAGAGAGTCCACGTTTTTCCTCGCGTCCGTGGCCAGGGCGGTGGATCCTTTGACGATGCGGGAAAGTTCCGGGCCGAGTCCACCGACGGCGGTGTAGCTCTCGTCGATCACCGTTTTCAGGTTGTCGCGCGGGATCGCCTCCAAGGCTCGGTTGGTCGCATTGAGCAGTGTGTTGATGTCCGGGGGCACCGACGTGTGGTTCTCCGGTATCACGTCACCGTCACGCAGTGGCCGGGAATTGCCGTTGCGCGGCAGCAGTGAAACGTATTGTTCGCCGACGGACGATTGGCTGTGGACTTGCGCGTCGAGATCGGAGGGGATGTCGAGCCCTGATTTGAGGAGGAGCACGGCGTCGACGCCGGTGGGGGTTATCCGTACGTCCTTGACCCGGCCGACGTAGGTGCCGCGGTAGGTGACGTTCGCCCTCTTATATAGACCCCCAGCTTGTGAGAGTTGGACGGTCACCTTGTACTGCCCAAGACCGGGTATCAAGTTCTCGACCTTGATGTAGCCGAAGACTGTCACCGCGGCGGCGATGCCCGACACCGCAGCAAAAATGCTCAGCTTTATCCAGATTTGAAGGCCCAAACGCATGTTACGGTCCTTGATCCAGGTGATAGGGAATGATGAGTGGGTTGCCCTTGGTGTACGGACTGGGCTGCTGTCCAATGGTGCGACCCCACTGCAATTCCAGTTCGGTCAAGTTCCCCTCAAATCGGGTGCCGGTAAATAGCGCCGAATCAATCCGGCTCAGCGTCAGGTCAACAATGAGTGTGAGGTTGGCATAGTCACCCCGGAGCCAGTTGGTGAGCGGCTCTTTAACCCATGGAAACACCGTAAAAAAGCTCAGCGAGCGGGTGAGGGAGGGACCCGCGTTAGCCAGCGATTCGAGTACCGGGCCGAGGTCCTTCAACTCCTGGACGAGCGCATCTTTGGTCTGATTGACGGAGTCGGCGGCCAGCGCGCTGAACTTGCCCAGCTGGTCGGCCGCGTCGGCCAGTTTTGCCCGCTCGTCTTTGAGCACCGCCAGCGCGTCGGGAAGGGTGCTTAGCAATCGGTCAACGACGGGTTTCTGTTCGGCGAACTGTCCCGCGAGGTTATTTACGCTGTCGGTGGCTTTGATGATGTCGTCGGTTTGCTCGTTGAGATGACCGATGAACTGGTCCAGTTGTTGGATCAGGTTCTTCAGATCCTTCTCACGTCCCGCAAACGCCGTGCTTAACGTCTTGGTGATGTCTTGAACCTGGCCCAGGCCCCCACCGTTGAGGACTAGCGACAATGCAGCCAGCGTCTGCTCGGTCGTCGGGTATTCGCCCGCGGCCGAGAGCGGAATTAGGGACCCGTTTCGCAGCCTGCCTTCGGCCGGGACATTGGTGGGCGCTGCGAGTTCGACCTCCAGCGAGCCGAGGAGGCTGGTCTGACCGATCTTGGCGGTGGCGTTGGCGGGGAGTTTGACGTTGCCGTCGAGCCGCATGGTGAGCAGTGCATGCCAGCCCTCACGTTCAACGTTAGTGACAGTGCCGACCGTCACGTCGCCTACCTGGACGCGGGAGTTCGGCTGGACATTGACGACGTCCGGCATTTGCGCCTTCACCTCGTAGGAGCCAGGGCCGCCGCCTGCAGTGCCGGGTAATAGGATGGAGTTCAGGCCTCGCCAGCCGCAGCCCGATAATAGGCTGCCGGCGAGCGCCACCAGCAGGCCTGCGGTGACGCCCACCCAGCGGGACCGTCTCATGATCCCCCTTCTGGGGGGACCATCATGCCGGAAAGCCCCTGGGCGGGGTTGGTGGTTGCCACCACCTCGGCGGGCGAGGGCGGGGCGGTGTGGGCCGGCGCTGGTTGCCCGGCCGGAGCCGCCGTGGTTTCCGGGGCATCCGGACTTGGCGGCACGTAGTCCGGACGCAAGCGGTCCTCGCTGTACGTAACCTCGTTCGGACGAGCGCTTTCGCCGACGAACAGGTTCTCCCCCAGCGGGGGAAAATTGTACTGACGGTTCTTCACGATCGGGGCCAAGTACTGCACGCATAGCTTCGCGGCCTGCTGACTATTCAGCCGCGACGCCGCCTGTACGGCTCCGCACAGAAAGGAGATTGGATCGGCGAAGTTGTTGACCGCCAGCGCACCGGTTATCGCCCCTTGCGTGGGCTGCCAAATGTTGGTGTAGTTCGCCAGTGCTGTCGGCAGGACGTGCAGGGTCTGCTTGATGTCGTCGAGGCTGTCGGTGACCGTCCCGGAAAGAGATGCCAGTTTGTCTGACGTAACGCCGATGGCCGCGCGGTTTTCTGCCACGAAACGCTGGACGTCGCCGGCGGCGGTATCGAGGTCCCTGATCGCCGCGGCTACTTCATCGGGATCATTAGCAAGCAATCCGGTCACAAATGCCAGGTTCCGATTCAGCTGGCTCATCGAATCCGAACTGCTTTGAAGGGCCGAGACGATTGTCGCCAAGCTCTTTACGGTGCCGAAAATGTCGCTGCTGTGGTCCCCGAGTACCGAGAAGGCTTGCGATAATTTGATCACCGTGTCGCGGATGTCGGTGCCCTGGCCGCGCAGGTTGTCCGCGGCTGTATTGATTAACGATCCCAGCGGAGCGACGCCGCCTGGTTGAGTCGGCTGCAGCGTCTGCGTGAGCTTGTCGAGCTGTGTGCGCAAGTCGTCCCATTCAACGGGGACGGCGGTGCGTTCCTCCGGAATCACCGCGTTGTTGCGCAGGGCCGGCCCCGCCGCGTAGGCAGGCGTGAGCTGAATAGCCCGCGAAGTAACCAGCGCCGGGGACACGATCACGGCCTTGACGTTCGCGGGCACCTTGTATTTGCGGTCGTACCAGAAAGTTATCTTCACCCGTTGGGGTTGCGGTTCGATTTTCGCTATTTTCCCTACCGGTACACCCAGGATCAGCACCTCGTCGCCGGCAAACACACCGTTGCTGTTAGCGAAGTACCCGATGATGTTCGTCCGGTCGATCTGATCAGACGCGCGCTGAACGGTCATAAGGCCGCCGATGAGCAACAGACTCAGGACGACGGCCAGGCCCGTCTTAGCCTTGCGCGGTGCCCTCACCGTCCTGCCTCCCCGGGCGGCCCGACGGGCACGGGCGATGGTCCGCCTGTTGGCCCTCCGCTGGACGGTCGCGGGACCGGCGCAGAAGGACGATCGGGCGCGGGCTCATAACCAGCCGGCGGGCCGGGCGGCGGCCCCCCAGGGGGAGGCTGGGGCAACGGCGGCCGGTAGGGGTAGCGAGGGTCGCCAGGTTTGCCCGTGATCGCATCGGGCAGCGTCAGTTTGGGATCCCCGCCCTGGCCGGTGCGCGGATACGGAACCGGCAGAGGAGGCGTCCCCGGCTGGCCCAGCGGCGGCTCGGTGCGCTGCGAAGGCAGCAAGACGCTGGGGTCCAGACCAAGATCGGAGAATGCGGCGTCGATGAATGGTTGCACGAACTGTCCCGGAAGCAGGTTGACCACATAGCCTTTGAAGAATGGGCCCGAGGCGACCGCCTCACCCAACGACATCACGTAGGCGTTAAGCATTCGAATCGACTTCTGCACCCGATCTTTGCGATTGTCGACAATCGTCAGCACGCCGTTGAGCTTGTCCAGCGCCGGGCGCAACTGGGCGTGGTTCTCCGCGATGAACTCAGACAGCTGCTTTGACAGTGCTGAGACGTTGTAGGAGATCGAATCCAGTGCGCTGCTCTGGTTCTTTAGCTCGATCAGCAAGGCGTTGGTGTTGGCGATCAAACTGGCTATCTGGGCGGCGCGGTCGGCCAGCACGCCCGTGACTTTGTTGGTGTTGGCCAGTAAGTTGCGCAGCTGCCCGTCCCGCATGTCGAGGGTTTGTGAGAGCCGGGCGACGCCCTGAACTGCTGCCTTGAGATCCGGCGGGGTGTCGGAGAATGTCTGCGCCAGCGTTGCCATCGAACCGGATAACTGATTGGTGTTCAAGCCGCTGATCGTGTCTGCCAAATCACCAAGCGCGTCAGGTAATTGATAGGCCGGCGTTGTCCGATTGAGGGGAATCGGTTCAGACAGCCGGCCGTCCCCGCGGGGGGTGACCTCAAAGACCTTGGTGCCCAGGACGCTTTTGGTCTTGACCGCTGCCTCGGTGCGGTCTCCAAGCCGGATGTTTTTCGCAACGGTGAATTTCACCAGCACCCGGGGTCCGTCAAGGTCGATGCGCGACACCTGACCCACCCGGGCACCGAAGACTTGTACGGCGGCCCCTGTCTTGAGGCCGCCGGCCTCGGCAAGGTAGGCCGCATACTGGCCGCCGCCGGAGAAGAACGGCAGCTTGTCGTACTCGGTTGCCGCCAGCACCGCCGCAGCCGTCACGGCGCAGCCGACGATACCAACGACGAAGGAGTTACGTTCGGCGAAGGATTTCATTTCGGCGTGCACCTTCCCGAAGACTGGCCAGCCAGCTTGATGTAGACGGGTTGGCCGCCTTTCCCGTTGACCTTGAGCAGCAGATCGCACAGATAGAAGGAGAAGTAGTCGCCATAGAGCCCCTGCCTGTCCAACGCCTGATAGGCGTCGGGGAGTGTGTTGAGGAGGTCGTCGAAATAATCGTGATCAGCGAGGACGATCCCGCTGACTCGGTCAGCCTGATGGATGGTGTTCTGCAGGGCCGGGCGAGCCTGTCGAAGCAGGTCGGCGATCGAACCAGATGCTGCGTTGATGTGGGCCACGCCGTTACTGATGTCTGATTTGCGGGCCGCGAGCCCCTTCATGAGCTCTTGCAACGAATCGACCGCCTTAGCGAACTGGTCGTGCTGATCGCCGAGGGAGGCCAGCACGGTGTTGAGATTGGCGATCACGTGCCCGATCAGCTCGTCGCGGTCGGCAAGGGTGCTCGTCAGCGTGGCAGTCTGCGCCAGAAATGAGCTGACAGTCGCGCCCTGACCCTGGAAAGTCGAGATCAACTGGCCGGTAAGCGCATTGACTTGTGCGGGGTCTAGCGCCTCGAACAACGGGTGGAAGCCCCCAATCAGCGCGTCGAGATCCAGCGCCGGGGCGGTCCTCGCCAGCGGGATAGTCTGCCCCGGTTTGAGTGGTTTGACGTCGCCGGCACCCTCCTCGAGAGCCAGGAACCGGTCGCCGACTAGATTGCTCCAACGGATCACCGCTTTGGTGCCCTGGGTCAGCACGACCGACTCGTCGGCGGAGAACTCGACCACTGCGAACGCGTTTTGCTCGATTGAAATGTTTTTGACCTTGCCGACCTCGACGCCGGCGATGCGCACGAAGTCGCCGCTTTTCAAGCCGGCCACGTTGGTGAACTCGGCATGATAGGTCTTGTCCTTCTGGAATCGCAGCTGCGCGAACACCGCGAAGAGCGCAAAGAGGCTTAGCAGACAGACCGTTGCGAAGATGGCGAGCCGCCAGACGGCGCTTCCCAGGTTGTCTCTCATGGATGTGTTCCCGACGTGTCGGACGGACTGTGTTGCGGCCCGGGTGGCGGTGGGTTGAGCGGTGTCCCGTCCGGTCCGTATTGCGCTGCACCGTACGGTGGAGCGCCGGAGTACGGGATCGGCCCCGGTGCCGGACCCGGGATGCACTCGCGAATGCTGGGCGGCTGCGGCACGGCGCGCGTCACCGGCAGGTAGTCCGCATAGCAGGGATGGCCGATGCCGGGGTTCGGCCGGATGTCGAGTCCGGTACCCCAACCAGTGTCTGTAATTAGTTGACGGACCGGATAGTTTTTGCTGGGGTCGGGCAGTGACCCGCAACTCGGCTTGCCGCCGGGTCCGCCTTTTGCGGCCACAATTGGCAGGTTTTGCGGGTACTTGTATGGGTCGTCGCCGAGCAGCAAGGCGGCATCCACAATCATCGAGTAACCATTGGAACCACCCAGCGCGTCCCGGCCACCGTTGTCTACATACCAGGTGGCGCCGAGAAGCATGCAGGTGTACTCGGGGTTGTATTTCATCAGTAGGTTTGTCGTTGGTTCAAGCAGGTTGATTCCACGGACGAAGTTGCTCTGGTTGGGCGCGATTAGATCGGTACCGGACTGCGACAGACCAATCGCATTCAGCAGCAAGGCGTCGAGTGCCGATGTATGGCTTGTGACGGTCGCGCTCGTGGTACTCACGGCCGCGAGCGTCCTCAGGATGTCTTGTCCGGCGGCGCTGTAGGCGTCGCTGAAACCGCTCAGCGATCGGAGGTCTTGCTGCACAGTGCCCATGCGCGGATTCAGCGCCAGCAGCACCTGATTGGCGTCGGTGATGGCCTGCCCGATGGTCTGGCCCTCACCGCGCAGACCGATTGCCCACGCGGTCAGAGTCGCGTTGAGCTTGGCGGGGTCGATTTGTTTGAGCACTAAGGCGAGGTTCTGGAAAACGGTGTTGACCTCGGTGCTGACATTGCGGGATCGCAGGAGCGCGCCTGCGGCTATGTGCTTGGTGCTGGGATTCTCGGGGTAGACCAGATCGACGTACTTGGAGCCAAACAACGTTGAGGCTTTGATCTGGGCTTCGATATTTGCCGGAATATTTCTGACCTGATCGGGGTCGATCTCTAACTGCAGACTGACTGGTTCGGTCCCGCCGGTTACCGAGGCGACGCGGCCTACTTGTACGCCACGTAGCATCACCTTGCCGCCGGGCTCCATGACAAGGCCGGAGCGATCAGAGGTCAATGTCAGCGGAACGAAGGAACGGAATGTCCCATTGAACAATGCGGTCGCTAAGGTGATCAGCGCAACGATGACTCCGCAAGAGATGGTCGCCCAGCGCCCCAGGTGAGCATCGTCTGCTGAAGACGAAGGTTTCATTGCGCTATCCCTTAACGATGTTGGGCATAATCAGGGCTATCCACCCGAGAAGTGGAAATTGCCGGTCTTGCCGTAAATGGCAAGCGAGGAGAATAAAATTACTAATACCGCGGAGACCATTGAGCTACGCACCGCTCTACCCACGGCTTCGCCCACCCCGGCGGGCCCACCGGAAGCGGTATAGCCGTAGTAGGTATGCACCAGCATCACCACGAGGCCCATCAGGACTGCCTGCAGAAGCGACCAGATGATGTCGGTGGGCTGTAGAAATGTCGAAAAATAGTGGTCGTAGACGCCCGTCGGTTGCCCGTACACGGAGGTTGTGGCGAACCGGGCAGCATAGAAGGACATCCAGAGCCCTATGCAATACAACGGGATCACTACTACCACGCCCGCAATTACCCGGGTGGAAACCAAATAAGCAATCGAGCGGATGCCCATCACCTCGAGGGCGTCGATTTCCTCGTTAATCCGCATTGCACCCAGTTGCGCGGTGGTGCCGGCCCCGATGGTGGCGGACAGGCCGATTACCGCGGTTAGCGGCGTGACGATACGGCCGTTAACGTAGGCGGAAACGAAACCAGTCAACGCCTCCACACCAATACCGCTCAATGAGCTGTAGCCCTGAATCGTGACGAGGGAGCCCCCCGATAGTGTCAGAAAGCCAACGATTCCCACGGTGCCGCCAATGACCGCCAGCGCGCCGGCGCCTAAGCCCATCTCGGCGATCATGCGCAAAGTCTCGTGCTTATAGGAGGACAAGGCGTCCCGGATCGCGCCCAGAGTTCTCGCGTAAAAACGCGCTTGCGCGCCGATGCGCCGCCAGCCCGCAACCCAGCCATCCAGTGTGTAGCTCAATCGCGGAAATAGCTGGCTGGCAATCGTGCGGCTACTCATGATGTCGCCTTCACGCCCACCGCGGTCACGACGACGTCGATGAAGAATAACGACATAAAGGAAAAGACCACCGTTTCGTTCACCGCATTACCGACGGCGGCCGCCCCCCTGCCCACCGAGATGCCCTTGTAGCACGCGATGAGACTGGCGGTCAGACCGAACAGCCCAGCCTTGACTAGCGCGATGACCAACTCCCGCGCGCCGGTGAGCAACGTCAATCCTGCGGCGAAGGACCCGGGCGTAACGTGCTGGACAAAGACGGAGAACTCGAACCCACCAACGAGGCCGGTTACGATTACCACGCCGGATAACAGCAACGAGACGAAGGTGGCCGCGAGCACGCGGGGCACTACCAACGATCCGATCGGGTTAATGCCGAGCACGCGCAGCGCGTCGAGTTCCTCACGAATAGTGCGTGCACCCAGGTCGGCGCACATCGCTGTTGCGCCGGCACCGGCAACCACCAGCACCGTGACAAGCGGGCCAATCTGCGTGACCGTGGCCAGTGCCGCGCCGCTGCCAGAAAAGTCTCCAGCACCGAACTCGATCAACAGAATATTTATTGTGAACACCGTGAGCACGGTGAAAGGAATTGACAACATCATCGTCGGCGCTATTGATACCCTGGCAACGAACCAGCTTTGCAAAAGGAATTCGCGCCCAGCAAACGGGCGCCGCGGTATCTGCAACAATGTGTCAAGCGCCAGGGCAAAAAAGTCTCCCACGGAGCGAACCGGTTTGGCGAAGGTATTCGGCGAGATCAACACCGGCCTCCGTTCACATCACACGCCATGGTGATACCTGTACCGATGGGCGGCCACAGCGGATCTCGTCCGTCCCCTCGCATTCCAATGACATCCACAAGGTTCAACTTGCCGTACTTGTCGTAGGCAGCCGGTGCTTGAAGATGACCGCAGGGCCCCCAAGGTGACTGTTCGGCAGCCGACTCATCCCCACCCGCAAACCGCCTACCAACCTGATTCCCACCGCCACGCTCAGAACATGGCGGTCTACCAAAGCCGAGAAGCTGAAATGTTTGGGGCCGACGGCACCGTCTTCATGCCGCCGATCGGCAGCCTCTGCAGTGAGCTTGGGACCACGAGAACCCTCCCCGATTCGTAGAGTCTGGTAGCAGAACTTTATTTTCATAACAAAACTTTGTCAAGCATCCATCAGGGGGTGGAGTGGTCCTAGATCAGTCTGGCGGTTCTGCGCCAGACTGGGGTTTTCGAGCAGGCCGTCACCGACCGGTTGTCTGCGTGAGGGGGCGACGGATTGGGGAGACGCTCGGATTTCGCCGACCCGATTCTGGAACTGCCTCCCAATCCGCGCGGTGGGGATTGTGCGGTGCTGGACGCCCAGGTAGATGTGCCGCACCGGCCCAATTCCAGTGGCGCGTTGGCGAAATCGCGGTTTCCCCGCACCGTACCGGCAACCCAAGCGGTGCTATCGAGGTACGCGGACTACCAGATCGAACGTATGGACATCCTCGGTGACGCCGACTGCGACATGGTGTTCGTCGCCCTCTACCACGAGAACCGCTGGGTGCGCCGATCACATATCGTGCACATAGCGGTGCTTTGCGCGGCTGGCCACCGACTGCGGCTTTGCGGTACGGGCGCATATGTCCCGCCATCATACGGCGGCCAGGAACTGGGTGCTCCGCGGTGAATCTCGGTGTGTACAACAGGTTTTGGCCAAGGCGCGTTGGACTCGACCGTAATTGACTGCATGCGCGGGGCCGAGGACAAGCGGCGAGCCATAGAGGCTGTAACTACCGGGGACGCCGCCGGGGCGAGCACTGTGCCGGTTCCCCGGTCGTCCGCGAGAGGCCGCGGATTGCGGCCCACCAGCCCCGCTTGGTGGCCTGCCCGAGCTGGTGGGCTTTGAGCTGCGCTTAGCACTGCAACGCCGCGATGAGGTTCGAACTCCGCTGGATCAGTTGCCGGTTCGGGCTCCTCCTCAGTCACCTCGACGGGGACCGCGCGGGCCGCCGAGCCGACCCTGAACGGTGTGTGAAACCATTGGCGCGCAAGATAACCTTGCTATCGCGCGCTTGTTCCGTCACTACACCGTTATCTGGAACGAGACTGGACCCATTCCACCGGCAGCAACGCTTATGCCGGCGACGTCGTGTGGCGGGTGCAGGTGCTGGTCCGCAGTCCAACGGCTAGCGCCGCCGGCCGGCCTTCGGCCTGATCGAGCTGCGCTGGCTGCGCGAGGTGCTCACGGCCTGGCCCGTGACACCCGCTTCAAATAATCGAGCTGCGATATAATCGTTTAAATGTTGGTCGGCAGCGGCAGCTGCTTCATTCCTGAAAGGCTTTTTCCTTGGCGTCCAGGGCAGGTACCGAGGCCCGTATCTTCGACGGTGCCCTGAAGGCGATTGCTCGGCAAGGCCCCAAGAAGCTAGCAATGAGCGATATCGCGCACGAAGCCGGCGTATCTACCGGGACGCTATACCGGTATTTCAAGAATAAGGACGAACTCCTTCGGTCGTTGGGCGACCATTTCGTCACGCGACTGCAGGCGGTCCTCGACGCCGCGATCGAGGCGAACCCGCGGCCAGCTGACCGCTTGCTGATCGTCATTGACGTCATGCTGCGATTTTGGTTGGAGAACCCTGCCACAATGCAGATCGGAGAACTTGAACCGGGATTCGTTGTGGACTATATCAAGCGGGTTGCGCCTCAGCTCTCCGGTGTTCTGAGCGATGCGTTGGAGCCTGCACTGGTCGACAGCCCTGCCGTACTCAATGGATCGGCCGAACTGAATGAGATTGCGGACTTAATCGTGCGGATGGCGTTTTCGCACTACTTCATGCCTTCGCGCGACTATCGGAGGTTCCGCGACATTCTCGTCGTGCTCGGTGAGTCAGGTGGACTCAAACCCAGAAAGTCGCGCTTCCGTTCACAGCGACGAGCCGTGGGCTGAGATCTCAACCTAATCTGGCGCCAACGACGTTGCGCAGTACGCCGACTCCTTCGACTTCCGCCTCAACCACGTCGCCCTCACCAAGGAATCGGCCGTCCTCGAACCCCACCCCGTCGGTCGTGCCAGTAAACACGATATCACCGGCGGTGAGCGGCATCCTTTCGATGATGTACTCAAGGCATTCGTCGATGCTGAAGATCATCTTGCCGGTGCGGTCATGCTGGCGCAGTTCACCATTGACGCGTAACGATATGGCGACATCAATCTGGCCTGACCCGCCGAACTCGTCCCTGGTGGTGATCCACGGCCCCACCGGCGTCGCCCCTCCGAGTGCCTTGATGGAAAACAGGTCCAGCCCACCACTCAGAGGCGTGGCCGCGTCACGGGCACTGACATCGTTGCCGACTGTGTAGCCGAGCACCGCGCTGGTTGGCTGCTCGCCGAGGTGACTCATCGACTTCGCCATCACCGCAACAAGTTCGACCTCGAAGTCCAGTTGCTCCGTGATCGAAGGATTCGCCAGGACGTCTCCGTGGCCGATGATCGCCACTTGGGGTTTGAGGAACCCCAAGGTGGTCTTCGGACGCTCGGTGACACCCAGCTTCTCCAGGTGCGACCAGTAGTTCATACCGACCCCGATGATCGTAGACGTAGGGGTGATTGGTGGTCGCCAGCGAACGTCGGTCATCGCTAACGGAGGACCGACCTTCTCGAAATGCGCCGCACCATCGGCAGCCGCCGAACCCCACTCCTCGATACCACCCCGAATCGGCTGCACGGTACCGGCATCGACGTCCACCAGACCCCAGACGTCGGCGCCCCCTCGATGAATCCTTGCGATTTTCAGCGTCCTATCCCTTCGGTCGCGGCGGCTGACGCCGCCTCGAGCCGTACCTTAACGCCCACACTCGACGAGATCGCGCGATCGAGGAAGCGCGGCCGGGCCTGATATATCAACCCGAAGTCGCGGCGGGTGAACTCGCCCGCCGCGGTGATGACCGGCTGGTGCGAACCACCAGAGGTGGAGCGCTGCAGCCGGATCCGCATCGGTACTTCCCGCGTGACACCCAGCAATTCCAGATCTCCATGTAGCAGGAATTCACCGGGAGGTTCGGCGAGATCCAGCCGCTGGGACCGGTAGGTCGCCGTGGGCCGGCTGGATACGTCGAGTAGGTGCGCCGACCGGATCGCCTCGTCCCGGCCCTTGCTTCCGGTGTTGACCGAGCCGAGGTCGATCGTCGCGTCAACCGCCGAATCGAGCGGATCTTCGGCCATGACGATCCGGCCTGACACGCTGAGCGTCCCACGCACGGTGTGCACCCCGAGGTGGCCGACCGAGAAGGTGAGACCGGACCGCGCTGGATCGATTGCCCAAATGCCAGGCAAATAACCGGGCATCTCGTCTGTTGCAGAAGACAATTCACACCTTTGACGTCAGAGTGCCGGCCATGCAGGTAGACACTCAGCCAACATCTCGATAGGTAGTCAGCTTTACTGAGGACCGGATACGGGTAACGGACTACAAATAGACGGCCAGGTTCTGCACCCCCAGCGTGGCCTGCTCGAAATAGACCGTCCGCGCTGCGAGCTTCCACTCGTCACCCGTCCGGATGGTGTCGACCCGGCGGGCCGGCAGGAACTCCAGTGCCGGCTCGTCATAGCGCGACCGGATGAGCACGATGGAGCTGAAGACCTCGTATTCGCCTGCCTTTTCGGTCTCGTATGACCGCACCTTGTGCACGATCCGCTGCGTCCGGGACAGCGGATTCTCCGACCAGGCGCTGTCGGTCTGGGTCAATCGCATCAGCTTCAACATCAGGGTCATGATGTTCTCGTTGAAGTGGTACATCTCCGCCTCGAACACCCCCTTGGTCCGGTGATCGCGGGTGGTCCGCACCGGTGCCCGGTAGATGATGTCGGGCGCGAGCAGCGCCAGCCAGCCGGTCAGGTCGTCCTCGTCGAGAAGGGTCGACTCGTCTTCCAGCCACGCGACGATCTCAAGGTGCCGCGGGTCGGTGACCTTGATCCGCTTGCCCTTAGGCGTCGGGTAGTCGACGGTCCCCATTGTTGCCCGTGCGGCGGGCACCACCCGTTCTCGAGTTGCTTCCGTGGTCACCACGCTCTCCCTTCCATGAACTCGCTGTAGCGCAGCCAGAAATTCCACTGCGTGTCATCCTTCGGGAACCCGGCATAGACCTGCGCCGGACCCGGCCAATCACTGGGCTTGTTTTCGCCGGTGATCGCCTGGTAACGCAGCTTCTGCTGGGCTCCAAGCGCACCCTTGGAGGCATAAGTCTGCATGGGCCACGTGTCGGTGTCGTCGGCCTCGACGAAACCGCTGATACCAAAGGTGGCCGCCGTCATCAGGTTCACGGTGTCGCGGAGCTCCTCAGGCGCGTCGCGTTCGACCAAACTCCAATGGAACAGCTCGAAGTGTTCCGGTCCCCTGGGTACCCAGACCCGCCAGCTGAGGAAGGCCGACGGGGTGCCGTCGGGGAATTGGAACGGCATGCAAAGCGCAGCCGTATTCGGCCACAGCTGACCGACCTGCGGGGTGTACCCCGCAAGGATCTTCAGTTGCCCATCGTCGAATCGATCTGGCAGCCCCTTTACCATCTCCGGTGACATCCCCGGCGGGGGAACCAGGTGCAGCCGCTCCAGCGGCGACATGTCCGCAAGATTTTTGCCCTTGAGGGCATTGACGTAGTGCTCGTTGGTCAGATCGAAGCACCGCACGAAATGGCCTTTGTGGCTGGCGCTGACGCCGGCCATTGCCGGCTCCTGTGACTCGCCCTCGGTGGAGAGCAGTTGCAGTTCCTGCATCGAACGGTGCAGCGACAGCGTGTGGAAGATGTCTCCGGCGAACTGCTCGGCGGCGCTCTTCCAGTTCGCCTTGATGATGAACCGCTGCGGGTGGCCGAGCACCGTCATACCACCGGGCGTGCGGTCGAACATCAGGTCCCAGTACCAGGTCATCGGGCCGAGGTACTCGCGCAGGGTCGGGGCGTTCTCGTCGAAGGTGACGAAGATCATGCCGCAGTAGGTCTCTGCCCGACCCTTGGTCAGACCAAGCTCAGACTTGGGCCGCAACAGCCCGTGCATGTCCTCCCGAGCGATGGGTGCGCCGACGAAGCTGCCGTCGGACTTGTAAACCCAACCGTGGTAGGCACATTGGAATGTCTTGGCGTTGCCGGCCTCGAACCGGCACACCTTGGCAGCCCGGTGTGCGCACACGTTGAGCGCCACCGTGAAGGTGTTATCCGCCGCCCGGCTGACGATCACCTGATCTTCGCCGACATACCGAAGTACGTAGTCGTCGACATTTGGGACTTCGTCCTCGTGCGCCACGACCGTCCACGCCTTGGCAAACAGCTGTTTCAGCTCCAGTTGGTAAAGCTCGGGGTCGGTCAGAACCCGAAGCGATACCTCCCGGAAGTCTTTGTCGATCAGCTCCGACAGCGGGGTCCCGTCCGAAAGAACAGGTCCGGTCGGAGCGTGTTTCACCTCATCTATAGTCATTTTTGCTCCTATTCCTTAGTTATTGCCCACTGGCCGGCGCAGAGTCGAACACCGAGGGATCCGGTGGTTTGGTGTTCACCCGAGGCACGTGCAGGCCGCCGTCAACCGGGATCGTGGCCCCGGTGATGAAGCGGGCTTCGTCGCTGGCCAGGAAAGCCACCACCGGGGCGATGTCCTCTTCCGGATCACCCATGCGTCCCATCGGAATCATCGTTGGAATCGCCGCACCCAGTTCTGGGTTGTCGGCCACCATCTTTTCGAATGCGGCCGATGCGGCTATCGGAGCGATGGCGTTGACACAGATGTTGTGCCGGGCCCATTGGAACCCGGCGGTCCGTGTCAGCGCCTGCACGCCACCCTTCGCGGTGTTGTAATCAGCGTGCACCCAGTGGCCGTCGTCCGCGTCGATCGAATAGAAGTTGATGATGCGGCCTCCGCCGCGGTCCTTCAACAGTGGGAACGCGGTCTGCATGCCCCACCAGACGCTCCAGAGCCCGACTTTCATCGTCTGCTCGAGCATTTCGTCCGTCTTGTACTCCAAAGGGACGTCCGGCGTCAGAGCGATGGCGTTGTTCACCAGAATGTCCAAGCCGCCGAAGGACTCCTGGGCGGCAGCGATGGCGCCCTCGATATCGGTCTTTCGGGACACATCGGTCTGCACGAACAACCCTTGGCCACCGAGCTCAACGAGGTCCCCGACCACCTGCTTGCCCGCATCCGAATCCAGTTCGGCGACCACGACTTTGGCGCCTTCGCGGGCGAACCGGCGAGCGATACCGCAGCCGATTCCCTTGCCGGCGCCCGTGACGACGGCGACCTTACCGTCCAACCGGCCCATTATGCGGTGCTCTCGGGTGCGGCTTTGGCTTCGATGACCTGACGGACCCGTCCGCGGAAGTCGGGATCGTGGGTGTGGCTGAAGTTCACGTTTCCCGTCTCGCCGTCGAACTCGTGCAGACCGGTGAGATCCCGGTCCCGATCGGCGAAGTCTGCAGCGTAGCCATTCTCGCGGACCGCCACGATCTCCCACCAGTTGCCATCGGGATCGGTGAAGTAAAAGGACGTGTCGCCGTGCATGTGACGGGGCTCGGTGATCTGCTTGATTCCCCACTGGTCTTTGATCTCGAGCAGCTTTTCGTGCGCGGCGTAGACCTCTTCCACGCTGCCGACGTCGAGCCCGTTGTGTGCCAGCATGGTCATCGTGCTCGCCTTGCCGGTCTCCACCACGGCGTAGGCGTGGTTGGTTCCCAGCCGGATCATCATCGACCTGCTGCTCGGCTGAATCACCTCCAAGCCCAGCACTTCCTCATAGAAGCGACGCGCCCTGGCCAGATCCATGGTCTCGAGGGTGCCGTGACCCAGGCGCTGGAGCTTCAGGACAGGTTCACCGGTGAACTTGTCTGTGATTGCGGGCATCGGGAGCGTCCTTCTCGTGGTTGGGATATAGGTCCGGTCACACCGGGGTCTGCGGGCTGGCTTGTAATGCTTGCATTGCGGCCGCCATTTGGGCCGAATCCATGTATTCGTCGATCCGCCGAATTTGACCGTGCACCACGGAGATTCGCTGGATGGCGGGGATGGAGGCCTGCTGGCCTCCGGGCAGCGTGAGGTGGACCGCGTGGCGTTGAACGCAGGCGTCGCCGACCAAGTCGCGACCTGCAATCTCATACCGGGGCGCAAGTGCCGCCAGCCCGGCCAATGCGGCAAGCGCCTGCCTGGCCGGCTGTTCGACCTGGTCGTAGTTGTGCCAAATCACCGCGTCGTCCGTGAACAGCGCGTCGAGATTGGCGGCATCGCCAGTCGTCAGCGCGGCGACGAACCGTTCGACGGTGGCCAACACATCATGCTGGTTCTCAGCCATGGGACTCGCTTCCGTTGTCCTGCCGGTCACGGCCATACCTCGGGAGTGAAGATCGGGCGCGCGATCCGTGACGAGATGCGCCAGCCCTCCGGGGTTTTGGCGTACGTGTCGTGAAACTCGATGACTCGTCCGTTGTCAGTGGCGTAGACCACCGGTTCGCCGTCATTCGCGAGCGGACCGTGATAAACCATGGCGCAGACCACCGCCTCCGCGGAGTCGTCGTCGGCCTTGGTCAAATAAAAGTTCGTCAACAAGTGACGAGTGGTCACCTTCGGCCGATCACGCATCCCCTGACGCATCTCCTCATGGCCGTGATGGACGATTCCGGCCCGGTCAAACACCGCGTCAGAGGTGAAAAGCCGGATCATTGAATCGAATTCACCATTGTCCATAAAGTAGACGAAAGCGTTGTTCAGGCGGCTGAGCTCCCAGTGGAGCGTCACGTCCTGCGGCGTCATCGCGTCTGTTGTCATCGTGTCGGATGTCCCACCGCTAGGCCAAGGCGGCCGGCGGGACGTCCTCTCCCGCGAGCAGCGCCCCGACGATCGTGTAGATCTCTCCACTGGCGGCGGCGTGTTGCGCCGCCGTCCGCACGTCGCGAAGGCGTCGCTGCAAAATCGACTTGTTGTACATGGCGGTGCTGCCTGCAAGTCCGAACGCCTCGTTGACGATCTCGACACACTCGGTGTGGGCCCGTGCCACCATTGCGCGCTGGCGGGTGGCCTGCAGCGGCGAGATGGGTTCGCCTGCCGACGCTGCGTCCCACATCAGCCGGACCTCTTTCTCGGCCAGCGCACGAACCGAACCCAACCGGACGTCGAGTTGCCCTAGCCGGTACTGGAATACGGGGTCTTCAGCCAGTCGCATCGTGGGGTTGAACGCGGGTCGTTTCGTCTTGGCCAACTGACGAAGGTCGCTCAGAGCACCCTCGGCGATTCCCACGACCACCGCGACATGGGTCGGGCCGAGCGCCAAGCGGATAGGCAACCGGAACAGCGTGGTGTCGACGGTGGCCGGTCCGAAGAAGTTACCGACATGCTCATCGGGAACGAATACATCCTTGAGCACAAAGTCATTGCTGCTCGTCCCGCGCAATCCAACAGAATCCCATGTCTGAACGAAATCAGCCTGCTCTGCAGGCACCATCGCGAGCACCATCTCGGGCACACCCGCGTCGGTCATGACCGGCGCGCCCTGCTGCAGCACGATGCAGCTGCCCATCATCCACTGGTGCTCATAACTACCGCTGGCGAGGGGCCACTGACCGTTGACGAGATAGCCACCGTCGGTGCGGATCGCCACACCCTTGGGCGCGAACGCCCCGCGGGCCATGGTGTCGGGTCCTTCTGGATAAATTTCTCCGTCGAGGACGTTCTGGGGAAAACGGCCGAATACCGGCGCGAAGTCAGCACCAATCATCACGGTCCACCCGGCCGAGGCGTCGGCCTTCGCGACCTCTTCGATGACAGCCATGGCCTCGAGGAGGGTCATCTCTTCGCCGCCGTACTGGCGAGGCACAAACATCCTGAAAGCCCCTGCATCCGTGAGCCGTTGGATTAAATCGGCTGGGATCAGCTTGGCCGCCTCGATCTCATCCGCGCGCTGGGCGATCTCGGGAACGAGCGCCCGAACGGCGTCCAGCACGGTGGTGGTCTCGGCCTCGAGGGCTGTCATGTGGGGTCCTCCAATTGACCATGGTTAGGGCTTCGCCAGCCTGCTTGTTCTCGCGTCGGCCTACTTGAATGAAAAGTCCTATTTGAACATTACTTGTATTATGTGTTCATCGTCACCGTGTGGTCAAGGTCTTGGCTGAAGTTCCTTCGCACGGGAGCCGACGCGCACCGGTGATCTGATCGGACCGTCCGAGTGGGCCCGACGCGACCTTGGTGCTCACGGCCACCTCGAGCCGACGAAATTCGCTGCCGCGTAACACCTGTGGGGCAATGCCGGGCTTGAGGTGCAGCCGATGAATCTTCAACGCGGCGATGGTGTTGGTCGCCGCCCGCAACCTCATCGAACACCCTCCATTCCACCCACACCCCAGGCACCTGGCACGAACGCGACCCCATCGCCCGTAGGCTCCCGGTCGATGTCGCTGAAGCGGTCGCCCGTGCCCGATACCGAACGCAGGCATCCTCCGGAGAAGGACGCGCTCGGCAGGCAGACTGCCACCCCACGGCGGATCCAGCGACAGCGAGACGAACGAGGTCACCGCCATGCTGACTGGGTTGCCTTCTGCGCCGACGCCGCACACAGCGGTCACTCCACAGGGAAAGCACCCAGACCCGTACGTAGCGGTCCGGGGCGGATGACACTGAATTCAATTCCGTGGCAGGCTGTTTCGGGTCAGCTGGCCCGCGCTCCTATGGCGATCGCGCACTCGCACGTGAGAGACAATATGCGATTAAGACACCATCTGTATAGTATGTCTAATGCTGGAAATTGCCTCGGGTAGTTTTCACGTCCCAGCCCACCGGAGGAGCCGATCATCATGGCAGACAGCCAGCTACCCCTTCTGATCACTGTCGACCGGTCGAAGTGCTGCGGCTACACCCTGTGTGCCGCCGAAGGTCCCGACGTCTACTCGATCGATGACGCCGGATACGCGGTGGCACCTGAGAGCGTGCCGACTGAACTCGAGGCGCAGGCTTGCCGAGGTGCGGAGGCGTGTCCTGACAGCGCCATCACGGTGCGCCGCGCCGACGCGGGCGAGTGACGTGGCGACGCTTGGGGTCGCCTCAGGTTTCAAACCAGGTACTGGTCGGGAGTCCACCGGGCCAGATATGGCATTGCCAGGATCGCGCGCGGCAGGTCGGCCACATCGCGAGTCGGAAAGACGTACGCCGACATTACGATTCGAAGGATGAGTTCACAGAGTTGACCACTGGTCATACCCATGGACCGCACGCCAAGGGTCAAGCTCAGCGCCGGCGCCAGTAGCTCTTCCAGCACGCCGACGAATTCCGGGAAGATCTGCTGCAAGAAGTCCACTCCGAAGCCCGGTTCAAGGGCAATCACCTGCATGATTTCCGGATGCGCCCGGCCGACGTCGATCATTGCCTCTACGACCGCCCGGACACGAACGTCGAGTTCGGGCCGCTCTTCGACGGCGTTGACTACCGCCCCTTCGAACAGCTTCACGACTCGTACGCCGACCGCATACAGTAGGTCCTGCTTCCTACCGAAATAGTGATACAGCGTTCCGCGGGGGATCCCCGCTTCAGCGCTGACGTCGGTCATCGAAAGCGCTTTGGCGCCACTGCGTGCCAACGTCGTAGTGGTCGCATCGAAGATACGCGCAAGCATGTCGCCGTTCGCCGCCATCAGGGTCCTCCTCGTCTTCCCGCTTCGCAGAGTGTATTCCCGCCCTGCAGAGGAAGAGGTGGGATCCACAGCATTAGGCGTTTCTTTTTGAAACGGATCACGATCCCCCGGTCGACGGCCTGCCAGAAGCTACCGCCTGCATAAAAGGCGTAGTACGAGAAGTACTGTTTAGACACAAACCATACTAAGTGTCTTGTGGACGGCTGCGGCCGGTGCTAGCGTCAGCGCTGCGTCATCATCACCGGGAGTGGTCCCGCCGACCCGAGGCATCGACGCTCGAGGCCGCCGGGACCCTTCGGTTGACCAGCGGCGCGGTCGATCGCGACCTGTCTCTAACAGCCACGGTTTCTTCACGAGGACAAGGGATTATGACGACTACACAGGAGCCCGCTTCAGATCTGGCACAGTTCGACAGGAAGCTTGACGAACTGCACCTCCGTGGCCAGTGGCAGTACGATGCGCAGCTGGTCCAGCTCACCGACGGTCCCGTCCCGGCGGGTGTGCCGTTCCGGTGGTCATGGGAACTCGCGGATCGCGCCCTGACCGAGATGTGCACGGCGGTGTCCGGCGAAACTGCCCGCAGGAACTTCACTTTCATCAACCCGGCTCCTGACGTCAACGGCACGACGCAGACCTTGGCGATGGGTATGCAGATCACCCTGCCTGGCGAGATCGCCCCGGCGCACCGGCATTCCATCAACGCCTTGCGCTTCGTCGTGGACGGTAGCCCCGACCTGTTCACCGCGGTCGACGGAGAGAAACTTGCGATGGAGGACGGTGACCTGATCATCACGCCGGCCTATTCCTGGCACGATCACCACAACGAAAGCGACAAACGCGGCGTCTGGGTCGACATCCTCGACGTACCGCTCATGGGTTACCTGCGGCAGATGTTCTTCGAACCGTTCGGTGGGCGCACGCAGCCGTTGCACGAAGACGCTGCTGCCTTCACCAGCAGTCGCGCCTCCCACATACGCCCCGCGTGGGAAGCTCGACAGGGTGAACGGATTCCGTTCCGTTACGCGTGGAGCGAGGTTCGGGCCGCCTTGGACACGCATCGCCACAGTAGCGGAAGCCCGTTCGACGGCGTCATCCTGCACTACGCCCACCCGATCAGCGGGGGCCCGACACTGCCCACTATCGACTGCTTCGCACAGCTGCTCCGTCCGGGTCTGTGCACCGAACGCCACCGCCACACTTCCAGTGCGGTCTACTACGTCGTCGAAGGCGAAGGCACCACAGTTGTCGGTGACGAGGAAATTCAATGGTCTGCCGGCGACTCGTTTGTAGTGCCCAACTGGATGTGGCACGCCCACATGAACCGGTCCTCCGAGGTCGACGCCGTGCTCTTCTCCGCAACCGACGCTCCCATGCTCGAGGTGCTCGGAATGTACCGCGAGGAGCCGCGTCACTCGTTCGGTACCCAGCCGTATCCCGCGGTGCCAGGCGATCTGGCATCCCCGGCGAATAAGAGGGTATGACCATGACGATCACCCGTGCAGACATCAGAGGGATCGTGGGCATCGTTCCGACGCCTGCGACCAGCGACGCCGATGACTGGCGCTGCCTGAACAGCGTCAATGTCGCTGAGACCGAGAAAATGGTCGAGCAGGTCGTCGAGGCCGGGATCGAGCTCGTGATGTCCACCGGAACCTTCGGCGAGTGCGCATCGCTGACTCATCAAGAATGGCTTCAGTTCTCGTCCTGCGTCGCCGAGACGATCCGGGGTCGGGTGCCCTTCTTCGCCGGCGTGACGACGTTGAACACCCGCGACACCATCGCACGAGGTCGCGAAGCGATCGATGTGGGCGCCGACGGACTGTTCGTAGGTCGTCCGATGTGGCTGCCGCTCGACGACGCCGGCATCGTGCGCTTCTATCGCGATATCACCGAGGCGTTGCCCGGGGTACCGGTCGTCATCTATGACAACCCCGCCGCGTTCAAAGGAAAGATTAGCGTCGAGGCCTACCGGCAACTTGCCGATGCGCCCGAGGTCGTGGCGACCAAGCACGCAGGCGGACCGACACTGGAGGGCGACATCGAGGCCTTCGGCGACAAGGTTGCCGTGCTGCCCCTCGACAGCGACTGGGTCCGCGTTGCCAAGCGCTTTCCCGCTAGGGCCACGGCTTGCTGGTCGGGGAACGTGGCCTGTGCACCGTCCCCGTTGGCTGCGCTGTCGCGCGCCGTGCTGTCCGAGGACTGGGCACAGGCGGATCGCATTTCCGAGCAGGTGAACTGGGCGTTGGCCCCGCAGTTCGGCGGTGACATGTCGCGCTTCATGGATTACAGCATTCCGGTCGGGCGTGGCCGGTTCCGCGGAGCGGGCTTGATCGACTGCGGGCCCAGTCGGCCGCCTTACACCGATGCTCCGCCCGACATGGTCGCTGGCGGTGAGGAGACCGGCCGCCGGTGGGCGGAACTGGAGCAGAAGCACCGCGGTTTGCGCTGAGGTGACCTAGGACGGTTCCGTTCTAGTGACTGAGTTTCGTTGGGCGGGAGCAGGTTTGGCGCGGATGGGCGACGAGGATCACATGCAAGGCACTTAGACGGATACCAGCTGGGTCGATTTGATGAAGTGCTGCTGCTGGTCGGCGATCGGTTGTCTGCGGGCAGTATCCGTCTGCCGGCCGAGCACGGTGGGGCCATGACGGGGTGTTTCGGATCGTGCGGCGGGTGCCCGAGATCGGCTGATTTGCACCGTTCAACTTCAAGCCCCCCGTGTCATAAGTCGCGAGCACGGACCGCCAATTCCGGCACCGCTGCAGGTCACTACATCAGCGACGTCCTAGGCGGTGCCACCGTCACTGATCGCCATCACCACCGCCTTCGGCTCGGTGAAGAATTCGCGGCTGAATGTGCCACCCTCACGGCCGATTCCGGAATCACCCACCCCGCCGAACGGCGCCCGCAGGTCACGAATGAAAAAGCAATTCACCCACACGGTGCCCGCGTTCAGCGCGGCTGCCACGCGGTGGGCACGCGAGAGGTTCTCGGTGAACAACATCGCGTTTAGCCCGTAGGGTGTGTCGTTGGCTGCAGCAATGCCGTCTGCCTCGGTGTCGAACGGCGCGACGACCGCGACGGGGCCGAAGATCTCTTCACGGCAGAGGCGCGCGGTTGCAGGCAGGTCGGTTACGACCGTCGGGTGGATGAGCCACCCCTCGCCCTGACCACCCGTGCGCATGGTGCCCCCTTCGGCGGGGATCCCCTCGACGTAGGAGCGGACCTTCTTCCAGTGTTCTTGCGAGGCCAGCGGTCCAACCTGGGTGTCAACGGCTTTCGGATCTCCAGCAATCAGCGATTCGGAGGCTCTCACAAAACGTGCCAAGAACTCGTCGTAGACCTGCCGCTGGACGTACAGGCGGCTACCGGCGAGGCACACCTGCCCGGCATTGGAGAAGATGGCCCGGATCGACCAGCTCACCGCGCTGTCGAGGTCGGCGTCGGCGAAGACCAGGTTGGCACCCTTTCCGCCCAGTTCCAGGCTTACCGGGGTCAGGTGGGCCGCCGCCGCCGCCGCGATGGTTCTGCCGGTACCGGTTTCGCCGGTGAAGGTGATCCTGTCAACGCGGGGATCGCCGGTGAGCGCGGATCCCACAGAATCGGGACCATATCCGTGCACGACATTCAGGACGCCATCGGGCATCCCGGCCTGCAGGGCAAGTCTCGCCAGGATGGTCGCCGACGCGGGAGTGTCCTCGGCAGGTTTGAGGACGACCGTGTTTCCCCACGCGAGGGCCGGCGCGACCTTCCACGTCTCAAGCATCAGCGGGAAGTTCCACGGTGCGATCGCGGCGACGACACCCGCCGGCTCGAATCTGGTGTAGGCATGGTGACCGGTGTCCATCGGCAGTGCTTCACCGGCTGAGAGCCGCGCATGGTCTGCGAAGAAACGGAAGTTCTGCGCAGACCGCGGCACGTCGTTGCCTCGTGTGTCGGTGATCGGCTTTCCCATATCGGTGGTGTCCGCGAGGGCCAGCTCGTCGCGATGCTCGATGATTAGATCGGCCAGCCGGTGCAGAATCGCGCCCCGCTCAGCCAAACCCATTCGTGGCCAGGGGCCTTCGTCGAAGGCCCGGCGCGCCGCGGTTACGGCCCGGGCGGCCTCCTCAGCGCCGCCGAGCGCCACCCTGGCCCACGGCTGGCGGGTCCACGGATCGACGGTGTCGAAGCACGCCTGACTGGCCGACTCGGTCTCTTCACCATCGATGACGTGAGGTATGAGCTCGGTCATGATCATGAACTCTTGTTGCGCTCGGCGATGGTCACGTCACCGGCGGCCCAATGGGTATCGGGAACTTCACGCAGGACCACCCGGATGGCGGAACGTGAGACGCCCAGCGCCGTCTCGACGGCGTCGGTCAACTCGCTGATTAGCGTGCGTAACTGGTGTGGTGCCCGGCCCTGGACCAGGGTGACTTCGACTAACGGCATCGCGTTACTTCCCTTCGTGGACGACCAGTGAGCCTAGGTTCGAAAAATGCATTCTCACAACGCTTTTAGGACCGAGCGCAACCGCATCGGTCATCCCGCCGGTGAGCACAATCCAACCGCGTTCGATCGCCAACCCCCGGTCGGCGAGCACGTTCGCCGCCAGCGCCAGCGCCTCCGCAGGGTGACCTTGAACCGCGGCTCCGGTGGCGCTGTCGACGATGACGCCGTCGACTTCGACTAAGCACGCCTCCAGTGAGAGGTCCAGTTCTTCCGGCGGCAATCCGATTGGGCCCGTCAGATATCGACCCGATGAGGCGTTGTCGGCGACGACGTCAGGCAGCGTGAACCGAAAATCGCGATAGCGGGAGTCAATGATCTCCATGCCCGCGTAGACGTGCCCCACCGCTGACATCGCTTGTGCCGCTGTAACACCGGGACCGCTCAACCGCTCCTTCATGACGAAGACGAGTTCCGGCTCGACGCGCGGATGAATCAACACGCCCGCCGGCAACGGCGCCCCGGCGGGCAGCGTCATCGCATCGGTCAGCCACGCAACGAGCGGCGACGAAATACCCATTCGCTGCTGCTTGGCTCGAGACGTCAGGCCCAGCTTCACACCGACGACGCTTTCACCACGCTCGACTCGGCGGCACAACGCCTCGTCCTGAACCGCATAGGCGGTCCTCAGGTCGAGGTCGGCCCAATCATCGGTGATCGGGTTGCGGGCGGTTCGCGTGTCCTCTGCGTCAAGCAGCGCGGAGGCCGCCCGATCAACGGTCCATTTATTCACGACTCTCCTGCGGCGAAACGTGTGGTGACGAGCCCGAGTTGGGCAAACTGCGCGGTCCAGACATCGCCTGGTCGCACCGGTTGTGCCGCGGTCACCGAACCCGGCAGCACGACATCACCGGTTCTCAGGCAGTCGTTCTGCTGACCCAGGGTGTTGGCCAGCCATGCCAGCGATATCACCGGCGAGCCGAGCGCCGCTCCCCCGGCACCCGTCGCGACCACCTCGCCGTTGCAGTACAGGTTGCATCCGAGGAGCCGAAGGTCCGCATCTGTGGGTCGAACAGGACGCCCGCCGAGCACGACTCCCCCCGACGAGGCGTTGTCGGCAACCGTGTCGGCGACGCTGATACGCCAGTCGGCGATGCGGCTGTCGATGATTTCCAGTGCCGGCAGCACGAAGTCCACCGCGGCCAGGGCCTCGGCGACTGTCACGCCGGGACCGGCAAGGTCACGCTTGATTACTAGGGCGATCTCCGGTTCGACACGCGGCTGCAGGAAAGCAGTCACCGGGATGGGATCGGACTCTGGGTGGAACATCTGGTCGTGCAAGACACCGAAATCCGGTTGATTCACCCCCATTTGGCGTTGCATGGCCGCAGAGGTCAGGCCAACTTTGTGGCCTTTGATGATCCGGCCTTCGGCCATCCACCGGTCGACCTGTGCTCGCTGGATGTCGAAGCCCTCCGCCACGGTCAAGTCAGGGAATCGGTCGGTCAGCGGGGCGATCGGGCTGCGCGTCTGGTAGGCCGCCAGCAGCTCCTCGGCCATCTGATGGCACTCTTCGGTACGCATCACACGCTGAGCTCAGGCGCAACGACAGAAAGCGATGCTGTCGAGCGGCCTACGAGTTGACTCTGGGAGACGGTCCGCTGGGTTGGACCCAACCACATATCGATCGAGCCCGGCTCTCCGAGCTCGAACATGCGGGGGGTCCACGCCTCGTCTTCAATCAACTGAACCCCGAATGAGTACTCGTAGGTCAGGTTGTCGGGCCCGAGGAAGTAGACGAAGATGGCCGTCGACGTCGGGTGACGGCCTGGCCCATGCAGAATCTGCACATCGTTCTGTTGCAGGAATCGCCAATTGCGCATCACATCGTCGAGCGTCTCGACCTGGAAGTTGATGTGACAGAAGCCTGGTCCCGCGTCGCTCTGGAAGAACGCGAGCTTGTGATGGACGGGGTCTATTCGCATCAGGCAAGCGCCCTCACCGATCCAGTCGGACACCTTGGCGCTGAACACCGTAGACCAGAAGGCGTGCGCAGCCCGTACATCGGGGGCATCGAGGCACAGGTGGCCGAACTCCGTGATACCTGCGGCGGGTCGACCGAAGTTGATCGGACGCGCCAGGGTGCTCTGGCCCGTGACCAATTCGACGTGATTGCCGAAGGGGTCGTCGAAAGCGATGAAATTGCGAACATGTCGGTGTCGCGCTTCCTGTTCGGTGCCACGCGAAACCGTGCAGCCGTACTGCTGCAACTCGACTTCGGCTGACTCGAGCGCGGCATCGTCTCGCAACGAGAACGCCGATGCGAGGACGCCGGGCCGGTTGCTTTCGATCAGCGCTAGGCAGTGATGACGGCCGTCGGCCCGCAAATAGGTGACACCTTGGTCCTGCGCGACCGGATCCAGTCCCACGATGTCGACCGCGAAGCGGGTCGCACGCTGGAGATCGGTCACCCCCGATCGCACGTAAGCAATGTCCTGCAGTTCGATCATCTCCGACCTTCCTGAACCTGACGAGGCAACTCAGCCCGCACCGCGACATCCCAGATGCGCCACTCGGTTTTTACTTATGCTTGTGAACTATATTGCGTACTGCCCTTCGGGTCAAAGCCGTCCCTGCACACCTAGGGAGGTGGCGAGCGCAATGACCCCTGTCGGATCGAAGTCGCAAGATTCGCCCTGCGCAACAGGCCATTACGTGACCTGGTCGCGGCCACGTAGCGGTGTGCGGTAGCGTCCGAATTAGTTATAGTTATGAAATATTTGTGGATATAGGCTCAACGGCAGGTTTAACCGCTAGAGTCGGCTTACGCTGACGAGTGGTCCTCCAGAAAGTGGGCATAGCACGTGCAATCCTCTCTCGAAAGCAACAAGACGGACGTCGCTAGGCTGCTCGACCGTGACTGGCGGATGCTCATCGGGGGCGACCGCGTCAGCGCCGCTGACGGCGCGGCGATGGAGATCACCGCCCCGCATGACGGCTCCACCATCGCCCGCGTTCCTGCCGCGGGCCTCCCCGACGTTGACGCAGCTGTCGCGGCGGCGGTGGCGGCGTTCCCGCAATGGCGCGGCACCACATTGCTTGAGCGCTCGGAGATGATTAGGTCGTTCGCGCAGAGATTGCGTGCCCGCGCAACCGATTTCGGTCTGCTCGACGCTATCGACACCGGCAATCCCGTGACAGCCATGGTCGGCGACGTCATTATGGCTAGCCGGTGGCTCGACTACCACGCGGCGGTGGCCTTCAGCGTCACCGGCGACACCCTTCCGTCGATGACGCGCAGCTGGCTGATGACCCGCAAAGAACCGTACGGCGCGGTCGGGCGGATAATTCCCTATAACCACCCCATCCTGTTCGCCGCCGCCAAAGTAGGCGCTCCGCTGATCACCGGCAACACACTGATTCTCAAGGTGCCCGATCAGGCTCCGCTGTCCTCCCTGCTGATGGCCGAGGTGGTTCTCGAGTCGTTTCCGCCCGGCGTTGTCAACATCATCTCGGGAAGCGGTGCGGTGGCGGGAGACGCACTGGTCCGACACCGCGACGTCAAGCGCATCGCACTCATCGGCAGCGTCCCCACTGGCCAGAAAGTGATGGCCGCGGCAGCCGAGGCGGGCATCAAACACGTCACCCTGGAACTCGGCGGCAAGAACGCGATGATCGTCTGCCCAGACGCCGACCCGACCGCCGTCGTCGAGGGCGCGGCTTTCGGCATGAACTGTCATTGGAGCCAGGGACAGTCCTGCGGATCGACGACCCGGCTCTTTCTTCACGAGTCACTTCACGACCAGGTGGTTTCCGGCCTGGTCGAGCGATTGAAGTCGATCAGGATCGGTCATCCGCTGGATCCGGCCACCGAGATGGGATGCCTGGTATCCCAAGCGCAGTTCGACAAGGTGAATCACTACATCGACGTCGCGAAACGCGAAGGGGCTAGCTTGGTCACCGGCGGCGGACGGCCGCCGGGGAAGCAATTCGAGGCGGGCTTCTACGTCGAGCCGACGGTCTTCGCCGACGTCGACATGTCGATGACCGTTGCCCGTGAGGAGATTTTCGGCCCGGTCTTGTCGGTGCTGCGATTCACAGATCTTGACGCCGCCATCGCTCAGGCCAACGCACTACCGTTCGGTCTAACCGGCGCGATCTGGAGCAACGACATCACGACCGCAGTCTCGGTGGCAGACAGGCTTGACACCGGCTATGTGTGGATTAACGGCAGCGGCAGCCACTTTCTGGGTGCGCCGTTCGGTGGGCGCAAGGACAGCGGAACAGGTACCGAAGAGGGAGTCGAGGAATTGGAGAGTTACCTCCAGACCAAGACCGTCAACATTCCTCTCCCGTGAGTTGTAAACCATTCACCCGACACCGCGACAAATTTGTTGACGTCGGTACTGTACAGAACCGGAACTATCCACAATCGTGATCAAATCGGGAGGCGATCCCATGCCGCGACGACCCCGTAACCCACGCTCGATCGCCGAGGAGATCGCAAGGGCGGCCGACCGGGAGGATCCGGGATTCGACACCGCAGTCCTGGGACTGACGTTGGCGCTGTTCCGTACCGCGACCGCCTTTGAGCGGGCTCACGTCAGCGAACTACTGCCGCATGACCTGAACATCAGCCAGCTCAATATCCTCACGGTGCTCGACCGCGCCTCGGAGCCGCTGACGATGGGGGCTCTTGGTCAGGCGGTCTCCGTGCTGCCGGCTAACCTGACCGGTGTCGTGGACGGGTTGGCGCGGCGGGGTTACGTCGAACGCATAACGAATCCCGATGACCGTCGGTCCTTCCTGATCCGCATCGGTAAACCCGGCCGCGCCTTTCTACGCAAGTTTCTGCCCGGACATTGGGCATACCTACAGACCCTGATGAGCGATCTGACACCCCCGCAGAAGCGTCAGCTGCAGACGTTGCTCGGCAAGTTCTACGACTCGATCGAACAGAACTGCCAGACCGTCACCAATGGCGCCGATCTCAAGCGCCCACGCCCGAGGCTCCGTGGTCAGGTGTCTTCATGAGACTACCGGCGTCTTTTCAGGCGATATTGTGATCGATCTCCACACCCATGGCCTGCCCCGCTCCCTACCCAACTTCGGCCGACGCTTCGCGGGTTCCTGGCTGGAACTGGTGGAAACCGGTCCGTGTAGCGCCGATATCATGCTCGGCGACCGGCACTTTCGTTCGATCACGGACCAATGCTGGAACCTGGAGCGACGACTCGCCGACATGGAGACTGACGGCGTTGCAAGACAGGTTATTTCACCCATACCGATAACTTTCTCTTATGGTCTGAGCGCCGATGGCGTGGCCGAGATGGCGCGGGTGCAGAACGAATGGATCGCCGACGCGGTTCGCGCATATCCGGCGCGGTTCAGCGGGCTGGGCACAGTCCCGCTGCAGGACCCGGACCGGGCCGCGGAGATGGTCGTCGAAATTCGGCAGGTTCTCGGCCTCGCTGGTGTCGAGATCGGCTCGAACGTCCGCGGACTTAATCTCGACGACCGCGCGCTGGATCCCTTCTTCGCGGCCTGTGCCGATCACAGCGCTCTGGTCTTTGTACACCCGTGGCAGGTGCTGGGTTCGGATCGGCTCACGAAGCACGGTCTCGCCGATTCCATCGGAATGGGCGCTGAGACGGCGACGGCTGCAGCGTCATTGGTGATGGGCGGCGTTCTTGACCGCCATCCCAACCTCGACATTCTGCTCGCTCACGGCGGAGGTGCATTTCTGGCACTGCTTCCGAGAATCGAGCGATTCTGGGAGAACTCATCGGCAGTGACGTACTGCAGCGACCGTCCGTCGAGTTATGCCGGCCGCTTCTATTACGACTCGCTGCTCTTCGACGAGGACGCGGTTGCGGCTCTGGTCGGGCGGGTCGGGGCAGATCGGGTGGTGGTCGGCACCGATTATCCGTTCGCCATCGCCGAACGACCAGCAGGAGCGGCCCTGCTCGGCGCCGGTCTCCCCGACGCGGTCACTTCGGCGGTCAGCGTGCTGACCGCCGAGAGGATCCTTGGACTCGCCTGAGTCACAGCGGGTTTGTTGGGGCTACACGCGCGCTGCGCTGACGGTCGACGGTACGAACACATCCTCGAGTCGCAGCGGGCGTTCGCTGAACCCCTGCTCGTGCGCGTAGGCCAGCAGTGCCTGTAGGGCGGCGAGGTTCTCAGCGACGCCGCAGCGGAAGGGATCGCCGAGAATGTCTTTTTCTGCTTCCGCGTAGGAGGACTCCCATATCAGGCTGGTCGTGCAGACTGCGGTGTCGATAAGCTCCCGCTGTACGGGTTTGCGGGCCCGTTCGAACGCATCGACGAGGTTGTTGGCCACCCATGGATGAGCGGTCAACACCGAACGTTTGACGACCACCACATGCATGATCGGAACAATCTGAGTCGCCTCGAAATAGGCGCGCTCCACGGCACGGAAGTCTGGCCACAACCGTCGAATCCGCGGATCGCCTTGCAGGAACGCCCGTGGGGCACGCGCTGTGATCAGTCCGTCCAGTTCACCGCGGATCAGCTGTTCGCTGAGGGTGTCCTCGTCGTCGATGCGGGACACGTCGAAATAGGCAGGGGGTGTCACCGGCGCCTTCTCCTGACGACCCGGCTCCTCGAGACCACCTGTGCGCCAACGGATCGACGCGAGATCGACACCGTGGTGCTCGCCCAGTATGCCGCGCATCCACAACGAGGCGGTCATGCTCCATTCGGGGGTCCCGATGACGCCGGCGTTGAGGTCGGCCGCCTCGGACACATTCGCGTCGTCGCGCACGTAGACACTGGAGTGGCGGAAAAGCCGAGACGGGAAGACCGGGAGGGCGACGAAAGGCCGATCGGGATCGTCAACCGTGGACAGGTATGCGCCCATCGAATACTCGGCCACGTCGAACTCGCCGTACTTGCCCTGGCGCCAGAAGAGGTCTTCGATCGCGGTGTGCAGGTAGCGCATCCGTATACCCTCAGGTGCGACCTCGCCCGTGTAGAGGCGACGCGTTCTGTCATAAAGTTCGCCACCGTAGGTCAATTCGAGACGCTCTGCCCGGTTCATGGCAGCAGTCCATCGATCTCATCGGTAGCAGCAATCAGCTCACTGAGCACTGTTCTGCGCAAGCGCTTAGTCATTCGGCTGACGGGCACCGATGCGTTGAGGGCATACGATCCGCCGCGCAGCGCTACTGCGATGGAGATCACGCCCACCTCGCCCTCTTCATTACTGATGGCATACCCGCGCTTGCGCACCTCGGCGAGCTCCGCATCGAGCGCCACCCTCGATGCAATGGAATTCCGCGTCATCTGGATCAGATCGGCGTGGGGATAGAGCCGGTCGAGCTCCCCGGGCCCAAGAGCGGAAAGCAACGCCTTGCCGGTCGACGTGCAGTGTGCGGGCATCGCCACGCCCAGACGGTTAGACACCCGCAGCGCCTGCGGACTCTCGATGGAGGCGACGAAGTCGACCTCGGCGCCTTCCAGCCTTCCCAGATGCACGGTTTCCCTTAGACCGGCGTTCAGTTTTTCCAACACCGGCCGGGCACGGTCGCGGACATCCAGCTGGCGCAGCACGCTGAAGGCGAGCAGATCCAGACCCGGTCCTACACGGTAGGCCCTAGTTTTCGGATCCTGGCGGATCAGTCCGCGGTAGGACAGCATGGCGAGTAGCCGGTGCGCCGTTGAACTCGCCACGCCGAGGTAGGCGCTCACATCGGTAAGCCGGAGTTCATTCCGGGTCGCCAGGAGCATGACGATCTGCAAGGCGTTGTCGACCGATTCCACGGGGTACTGGGGTGTCGGCCCGTATGCCCGGGCAACGATCGGTTCTGCTTCCATAGTCATCCGGTGATCACCCTCCGGCCGATTGGCCTACGTTGAGCTGCGGTAAGCGTTCCACTTCCGCCAGGCAGTCGGCGACGGTCGTTCCCGCGCCAATCATTCTGCGGCACAGCATCAAGGCCTTCGGCCAGTTGACGGTGACAGCCGCAGTCAGCATCCCGTCCTGATCGCCGAATACTGCTGCACTCTGCGGCGGGTCGACGTCCAGGTCGCCAACGATCCGATCGAGCGTCGCTCGGTGCGGCCGCCCGGCGATTTGTATCTTCCAGTCGTACTGGTCACTCCACACGTATTCGGTCGGAGCGTAGGAACGCAGTTCGTCGGGGTGGGTGATGTTGTGGGCCACACAGGCGGCCTGCTCGGCGGCGTTGGTCCAGTGCTCGACGCGTACATCTTCCTTATGCCCAGGATGACGCCAGCGCACCACGTCACCGACCGCGAAGACGCCCGGATGCCCTACCGCGCGGCAGAATTCGTCGCACACCACGCCATCGTCGATCAGCAGTCCGGAGGAGGATAGCCAGGCGTCGTTGGGGATGGCGCCAATACCGACGACCACGATGGCCGCGCGCAGCGTCTCGTTGCTCGTTAGGGTGACGCGAAGATCGCCCTCGCGACCATCGACCGACTCGACACCGGCGCCGAATCGCGTCTGCACCCCGTGCCTCGCGTGCACGCTGGTGAGGATGGCGCCGAGTTCAGCCCCGACGATCCGGCCGATCGGCGCGGTGAGCGGATCGACGATGGTCACGTTCCGCCCCGCGGCGTGCGCAGTCGAGGCCACCTCGGCGCCGATGAACCCGCCGCCCACGACTACCACCGGTCCGGCGGCCGCCAGCGCGCGAGCCAGTCCACGGCTGTCGTCGAGCGTCCGCACGAGATAAACGCCGGAGGCCACCGGCCACGGGGCCGGTCGCGCATCAGCGCCGGTGGCGACGACCAGGATGTCGAATGGGACGCGCGCGCCGTCGGCGAGGACCACCGCTCGATCAGCAAGATCAAGTTGCTCAGCTGCGTTGCCGAGGCGCAGTTCGATACCGGCCTCGTCGGCTTGCTCCGCGGTGAGCATCGTCAGCCGGCTCTGATCCCACGAGCCTGCGAGGAACTGCTTAGAGAGGGGCGGCTTGTCGTAGGGCAGATTGCTCTCGCGGCCGATCAACACGATTCGGCCGCCGAAGCCCTGGGATCGTAGCGCCTTCGCGGTGCGCACTCCGCCGACGGACGACCCCACGATGACGACGGTCTGCCCGGACATCAGTCGGCCTCGATGCTCAGGGCGTTCACGGGGCAACTGCCAACCGCGTCCTCGATTCGTGAGCGCTCAGGCTCTGCGAAGGTGTCGCGCAACAGCACCACCACGCCGTCGTCGTCGACATCGAAGGTGTCGGCAGCGCCGGTTACGCAGTTGCCATAACCCTGGCACGACTGGTAGTCAGCGTGGAGTCTGGGCATAGTTGTCCCCTCTCTTCCGATCGTGCGGTGCGAGTGCTCAACTGCGCTTCCTCGGGGCCGCGGCAACGCTCATGCCTCCGTCGGGGTGGATCACGTCGCCGGTGATGCCACGGGCGCGATGCGATGCCAGGAAAACGTAACTCCACGCGTGGTCCTCAGCGGACAAGGCGACCTGCAGGGGAACGCGCGCCGACATCTCTTCGGCACGACCGGGCACTTTCGAGATGCTGCGGTCCGCCATGCCCAGAACGGCCAGGCCGCGAAGGTCGGTACCCAGGGTGGCGCCGGGGGCAACACCGTTGACCCTGATCTGCGGCGCCAGGTCATGAGATAGCGCGGTGACCAATCCGCGGACGGCGAATTTGGAAGCCACGTAGAGCACCCCACCTCGCCCCGCGTAGTACCCGGACGTGGACTCGGTCAGCACGATGGCGGGCCGCTCGGATTCACGCAGCGCGGGAAGCGCCGCCTTGACCGAATGCAGGTAGCTTCTGACGTTGACGCGAAAGATCTCGTCGAATGCCTCGTCGAGCACGTCCACGTCGATTTCTTCAATGCTGCGGTAAAAGTCGAACACCCCAACGCAGTTGACCAGCACGTCCAGACCGCCGAACGCCTCGACAGCGGCGTCGACGGCCGCGTCATTGGCGGCGCGCAAGCTCGCATCGCCACACACCACGGGGACGTCGGGATGCTGGGCGCTCAGCGCCGAGCACTTCTCCTCATCGCGTTCCAGAACAGCCACGCGCGCACCCTCATCCAGGAAGGCGTCGACCACCGCCCTGCCGATCCCCGAACCGGCGCCCACGACAAGAGCCCGCCGACCGGTGAGCCAGCCGGTCACCACGACTCCGGAGCGGACTGACCCGACCGCTCGTCGACCAGGGATCCGAAGGGGTGTCCGATCATTGCCGAGAATGTCGCGGTCGACTGCCACGTCAGGGCCTCGACTTCGAGAGGACACAGCGCCACCCACTGCCCGGACTTCTGCGATTCGATCAGCAGCCGCGAGCCGTTGCGGGTATCGACCCGGGTGAGGCGCACCTCACTGAACTCGTTACCGATTGTGATCGGTTCGCCGACAACATGTTTGAGCAGCTCACTGCGTGCCGCGCCCGGCGAGCCAGTCTGCTCACGCTCGGGGGGCGTCACAGAAACACCGCCAGATTCTGCATCCGGATGACGGATTCGTCGACCGAGATGATGCGACGGGCCAGCCGCCACTGCTCGCCCTCGAGCCGCAGCAGGTCCTCCCGGCCCGCGGATAGAAAGGCACCTTCCCGCACGTCGCCTCTACTCCGGAACAGGAGGGTGGCGGACTCGACGATCAGGTGGTCCGGGTCGTCGGTAGCGAAGGTCCGCACGTTCGACAGGTGGTGGCGCAGCCGGGACGGCGGATCCTCGGTCCAGGCGTGTTCGGTGAGGAAGCGGGCTACCCGGCGAGACAACGAGTACTTGTCTTCATCGAAATGTGCCATGCCAGGCGAAGTGTCGTAGCCGGCGGCCAGTGCCGTCGTGACCCTGACCGGCATCAGATAGTGGATGTCCTCAGAGAGAACCTCGAGCCACTGCGAATACGCTTGTGCGTCCAGCAGATAGGACTCGTCCACCAGCCACTGGTGGGCGACCAGGTGCCGCTCATCGTCGAATCGCAGTGTCTTGCCTGTCCGGGTGACGCGCGATGCCGACCCTCCGAGTCGGGACCGGCTGGAATGGGTGTCGGGGGCGGTGCTCATACTCGCGTCACTGTCCCGGGGCCGCCATTGACCGTCACACCGTCGGATGGTTCCGGGCGTGCCGTCTCAGCAGAACCTGCTTGTAGATCATTTGCCCAGCGCCGCAAGAGCTCTCGCTGATTGAACTCGCTGTAACCTTGACGGGCGATACCCGGTCCGCTGAATCGGTCGGCAGGCAGTGGAGGCGCTACCTCCGAGTCATCGGCGAGCAGACCCATCCGGCTGTTGAGCAGTAATCGCCGCGCCATCGAGCCGGCCGCGGTGTTGGTCAGCGACACCCAGTTCTCGACATCGTCCTGTTCGAACATGCCGGTACTACCGAAGCACATGAGATAGGCCTTGTAGGACAGCGCCTTGAACTCTTCCGGGGCGTCGGCGTCCACGGCGAACCATGACAGCACCTCGGTCTCGTCCTCGCTGATCGGCTGCCACTGCCGCAGCGTGATGAACGGAAGCACATCGTCGCTGTCGGCGACCTTCGGCCAGTTGTGCACGAATGACAGGTTGGGATACAGCGTTGCGGCACTGAACATGAAGCCGTCGGTACCGATAAGGGCGATCTGTTCCGGCGACCAACTCTGCTTCATCCGCTCGATCATCTGGTCGGGATAGCCGACGTACCGAAGCCGGTCCACCAACGATCCGTCAGGCAGTTTGTAGGTGGTTCCGCCGCCATTGCCGGCCCAGTACAGCGCGCCCTCTTTGCGCTTCTGCGCGTTGGGCTCACGAAAGAGCCCGATCTCGACCACCGAGGTGTGCGTTTGGGGCGTGTGGTACATATCGCCGGCGAAGTTCTCGGCGCCGATCTTCCAGTTGGCCTTGATCCGCCAGCGTTGTGGTCCGTGCAGCTCAATGCCACGCGAGCTCTGCCGCGTGTAGAAGTCGAGGTAGAACCGGAAGTCCCCCAGGTAATCTTCCAGTGGCGGCGCCTGGGCGTTCAGGCTGAGAAAGATCATGCCGTTGTAGACGGCAACGTTGGGAGCCGGCAGAAGCCGTTGTCCCTTGCGGGCAAATCCTTCCTCGCCGCCGTAAGCATCCTGATGGAAGGGTAATCCCACGATCCTGCCGTCATTGCGGTAGGACCATCCGTGATACGGACAACGGAAGTGCGAGGCGTTGCCCATCTCCGCCCGGCATACCTGCATGCCGCGGTGCAGACACATGTTGAAATGCGCACAGACATTGCCGTTTTCGTCGCGGGTGATGATGAACGAGTCCTCGAGAATCCGCCGCACGACATAGTCTCCTGGCTGTGCGATCTCCGATTCGTGGCCGACGAAAATCCACGCCCGGGCGAAGATGTGCTGCTTCTCCAACTCATAGATCTCCCGGTCGTTATAGATGTGGGCCGGGATCATGCCTCGGCGAACCTCATCGAGGACCACGGACTGGTCGGTCATGACACCTTCCTTCTGCAACGGGGCAACGCCCCCTTGGTGGCAGGACCGCTCTCTGCAGGAAGACATGAGCTGCAAATGAGTTGGGTCCTATGATCGGGGGCTACGTTGGACAACGCCTGTCCCACAACGACGGGATCGATACCCATGCCTGGTCGCAACTCTCCGTTCGTTGGCCCCGCGGGTACGAATAAGTCAGCTCAGATGACGAAACGTCTACTATGGATAGTACAGATTGCATAATATGTGTTCAATAGGTAACCCTTGCCCGCCGGTACGGTGCTGACAGCGAACCAGCCCCGACCGCCGACCCCTCAATCCTTCGGCGTCGACCGTCCCCAACCCGCGTTGCGCGTCATGTCCTTGAGCAGCGGCACGGCCCGAAAGGTCAGCGGAGTCGTCAGCGCCAACGTCGTCGTCGAGTGCACCACCCCCGGAATACCGACCACCTGCTCGATCAACTGTTGGAGTCCGGCCTGTGTCTCGGTAGCGACGCGGACCAGAAGATCTTCGCGCCCTGTGGTCGCGTGGATCTCCAGCACCTGAGGTATCCCGATGAGAGCTTCCACGATTGGGCCGAGGCGGCCCTGTTGCACCTCGAGTCCGATGAAGGCCTGCGTGGCGATTCCGATCCGTGCGAGGTCGAGTTCGGGGCGGTAGCCGGCGACCAGCCCGCCCTCTTCGAGTCGCTTCAGCCGGGATTGCACGGTGTTACGCGAAATGCCCAGCCTGGACGCCAGTTCCAGGACTCCGGCCCGCGCGTCGCGCGCGAGCATCTCGAGCAGATCGACGTCGAGCCGATCAATGCTGAACATTCGAGTCACCCCACTAAGTTGTTTTACCTGTACAACTGAACTATTTGCTCAGTTGAAACAAGATTAGTTGACCTGAAATCCATTCCAGACCAACCTGATAGGAACTTTCGAACCACATGCCACCCGCGACTCATTAACCCCTGAACGGCGCATCACCTTGACTGATCTTTGTACAGCCGGGCCCGACCCCGACCTCAACGCGCGGTACCGGCCATCCTCCGGGCCAGTCCTGCTGACTGGAGTGCAAGCAATCGCTCGATTGATGGTCGAACAGCACGAACGGGACGCCCGCAATGGCCACCACGTCGCCACCTTCGTCTCGGGGTATCAGGGCAGTCCGCTTGGCGGACTGGACCAGCTGTTAGCCAGCCTGCCCAACCTCGAATCCGAGCATCATGTCTACCTTGTGCCGGGAGTCAACGAAGAACTCGCCGCCACGTCGGTGTGGGGTAGCCAGAATGACCTGCCCCGTGGTAGCCGCAGCTACGACGGGGTGATCGGTGTCTGGTACGGCAAGGGCCCTGGGCTAGACCGCGCCAGCGACGCCCTGCGCCACGGAGCGATGTATGGGGCAAACCCCGCAGGCGGTGCGCTCGCCCTGGTCGGTGACGACCCCGGCGCGAAGTCCTCGAGCCTCCCGGTCGCCAGTGAGCGATCCCTGGCGGCCCTATCGATGCCGATCCTGTTCCCCCGCAATGCCGAAGAGGTCATCAGGTTCGGCATGTACGGCATCGCGTTGTCGCGCGCCTCGGGATGCTGGGCTGCCATGAAGATCGTCGCCGACGTCGCAGACGGACTCTGGACGCTGGACCGCGACTTCTCCGACTTCGACATCACCGTCCCCACCATTGAATGGGACGGCCGACCCTGGACCTACCGCCAACGCATCTGCGCCGCTCCGCCGGACAGCCTGCTCGCCGAGGCGGACCTATACGGCCCCCGCTGGGCGATGGTGCGAGCATTCAACGCCGCCAACGACCTCGACCGTATCGAGGTTGATCCCGCGCAGGCATGGCTGGGCATCGTCGCCGTCGGCACGGCCTACGACACGGTGCGCGAGGCACTCGTCGACCTAGGGTTGACCGACCCGGCCCTGACCCGATCAGGCATCCGCATCCTGCGCATCGGTATGCCCTATCCCCTTGACCCACAAATTGTCTCCCGCCTGGCCGACGGCGTCGAGCGGATATTGGTGGTCGAGGACAAATCGGCGTTCGTCGAGACGCAGGTCAAGGACATCCTCTACGGCCGCCGCGCGGCGCCCGAGATCCTGGGTAAGAAGGCGTCCAACGGGAGCACGCTGATACCCCCGGATGGCGAACTCACCACCGCACGCCTGCTCGTACCGCTTCGCGCGGTATTGAAGGAACGGGTGGCACTCGCGCCCGCCCCGCCGCCGGCGCTCGACCTGACGGTGCTGCCCTCCACCCGGACCGCCTACTTCTGCTCCGGTTGTCCACACAACCGCTCCACCGCGGTGCCGGACGGATCGCTGGCCGGCGGCGGAATCGGCTGTCACACGCTAGTCACAATGTCCTCGCGAACAGATTCTGCGGTCACTGCCCTCACCCAGATGGGAGGCGAGGGCGCGCAATGGATCGGCCAGGCGATGTTCACCGATGTCCGACACATTTTCCAAAACATCGGCGACGGAACCTATTTTCATTCTGGACAGCTTGCGGTGCAGGCATGTGTCGCCGCCGGTGTGAACATCACCTACAAGATCCTCTACAACAGCGCGGTCGCGATGACCGGAGCCCAGGACGTCGCGGCAGGACTGACGGTTCCCGAACTCACCCACAAACTCATCGCCGACGGTGTGTCAAAAGTGATCGTCTGCGCCGACGAGCCCGAGCGACACAAGGGTGCGGTGTTCGCGGACGGAGTGCTGCTGTGGCCCCGCGATCGCCTCGACGAGGCACAGCGTCTGTTGCGTGACACCCAAGGCGTCACGGCACTGATCTACGACCAGCAGTGCGCGGCAGAAGCCCGCCGCAAGCGTAAGCGCGGAATGCTGCCGCCCCGGCGCACTCGGGTGGTGATCAACGAGTCGGTCTGTGAAGGCTGCGGCGATTGCGGCGTCAAGAGCAACTGTCTGTCGGTTCAGCCGGTCGAAACTGAACTCGGCCGCAAGACCCGAATCGACCAGAGCACCTGCAACACCGACTACTCCTGCCTGGACGGCAACTGTCCGTCATTCGTGACCGTGGAAATGCCCGCGACAAAGGGCCCTTCCACTGAGATCGAGCGACCCATCCCGCCATACGCGCCCGACCCCGAGGTGGCACCGATCTCCGGTGTCTACAACGTCTTTCTGGCCGGCATCGGGGGAACGGGAATCGTGACCGTCAACCAGGTGCTGGCGATGGCCGCCCTGCGCACCGGCTTTTACGCCGAGGGCCTGGACCAGACGGGCCTCAGCCAGAAGGCTGGACCGGTCACCTCCCACCTACGGCTCAGTACCGAAGCCGTCCCCTCATCCAACCGAATCAGCGCCGGGGCGGCCGATTGCATACTGGCCTTCGACCTGCTCACGGCCGTCGATTCCCAGAACATCCGCTATAGCAACCCGGTTCGCACCGTCGCGGTCGCCTCGACCAGCAGGACGCCCACCGGCGACATGGTCTACGACGCCGCCGTCGAGCACCCGAGCGATGACTCGCTGCTGTCTCGGTTGAAGGTTCGGACTCGGTCGCTCGTGTCCTTTGACGCGCTGGCCGCCGCCGAACGCCTCTTCGGAAACACCACCACCGCGAACTTTCTCTTGGTCGGCGCCGCGTATCAACTCGGCGCGCTCCCGGTGACCGCCGCCGCGATCGAGGACGCGATTTCGATCAACGGGGTCGCCGTGCAGATGAATCAAGCGGCCTTCAGGTGGGGTCGGGTCGCCGTCGCCAACCCCGCGGAATTCCGGACCGCCACCGCAGACCCGGCCGACGACCCGACGCCTCAGGTGCCGAGCCATCTCTTCACGACGAGCACGGTCACGGGCGCCGTGCGTGAACTCTTGGAACGGCGGGCGGCGGACCTGGTCGCATACCAGGACGACCACACGGCTGCTCGGCTGATCAACCTGACACAACGTGCGTGGGATCAGGAGCGCGAAATCACCGAGCGCACCGACCTGTCTGAAGCCATAACCCGAAACTTCTTCAAGCTCATCGCATACAAGGACGAGTACGAGGTCGCCCGCATGCTCACCGACCCGGTGTTCCTCGCATCGGTGCGGTCACAGGTCCCCGGCGGGGAAAACCTGACCTTCAAGCTGCACCCACCGATATTGAAGGCACTCGGTCGCAAGAAGAAGATCAGCATGGGTCCGCGCACCCACGTAGCGCTTCGGCTCCTGGCGAAGGCTAAACGTCTCAGGGGAACGCCTCTGGACCCCTTCGGCTACACCGAGATGCGACGGCTCGAACGTCGGTTGATCACCCACTACGAAGCAACCATCAACGACCTCCTGCGGTCGCTCACACGCGACTCCTACGAATGGGCACTGGCCGTCGCCTCAGCCCCCGATCTCATTCGCGGCTACGAGGAAGTCAAGGTGCGTAACCTTGGCGCCTATCTGGCACGTCTCGACGAACTTGGGATCGCTACCGACGCGCTGCCGCTCACGTGACGGACGACGGGCGGCTTGTTGTTGGCGCAGCCGGGGCCGCGTGCTGGAACACGACCACAACGCATGATCCTGGCGCGCCGACCGCATCCCGGTCAGCTGCGCCGACTAACCCTGGTACCCGATCCGGAACTTGCTGTGCGCGCGCACATCCCCGAAGTCGGTGCAATGAAGCGCTAATCCGCAGCGGGCTCGGCGTGAACTGCAACGCTGGAGCCCAATCCTGCTCGGGTCACCGTGGTTCTCGTGCTGGGCGTCCACCTGTTGCCGCCATCGGAGACGTGGCCAGGGTCGACCTCAAACCACGACCAACGGCGGCCGGGTGAAGTTCGGGCTCAGTCGGAGATTCCAGTCGCGCTGGCTGAACCAATTCTTTTCAAACGCTGCACGCCATTATGAGGAGCACATATGCCGTCTAAGTCGTCCATCGCCATTGTCGGGTCGGGGAACATCAGCACTGACCTGCTTTACAAACTGCTGCGTTCGGACTGGCTGGAACCGCGCTGGATGGTCGGCATTGACCCGGAGAGCGAGGGTTTGGCCCGGGCCCGCAAGCTGGGTCTGGAGACCACCCACGAGGGTGTGGACTGGCTGTTGGCCCAGTCCGAGAAGCCCGACCTGGTGTTCGAGGCGACCAGCGCCTACGTGCACCGCGACGCGGCCCCCAAGTACGAGGCCGCCGGCATCCGGGCCATCGACCTGACCCCGGCCGCGGTGGGCCCCGCGGTGATCCCGCCGGCCAACCTGCGCGCGCACCTGGACGCGCCGAACGTCAACATGATCACCTGCGGCGGGCAGGCCACCATCCCGATCGTCTACGCGGTGTCGCGCGCCGTCGCCGACCTCGGCGGCGTGCCGTACGCCGAGATCGTCGCCTCGGTCGCCTCGCTGTCGGCCGGCCCCGGCACCCGCGCCAACATCGACGAGTTCACCAAGACCACCAGCCGGGGTGTGGAGACCATCGGCGGCGCCAAGCGTGGCAAGGCGATCATCATCTTGAATCCGGCGGACCCGCCGATGATCATGCGCGACACCATCTTCTGCGCCATCCCGGAGGACGCCGACCGGGACGCGATCGCCAAGTCGATTCACGACGTGGTGGCCGAGGTGGCGACCTACGTGCCGGGTTACCGGCTGCTCAACGAGCCCCAGTTCGATGACCCGTCGATCCACTCCGGGGGCCAGGCACTGGTCACCACGTTCGTCGAAGTGGAGGGTGCGGGCGACTATCTGCCGCCTTACGCTGGAAATCTCGACATCATGACCGCCGCGGCCACCAAAGTCGGCGAGGAGATCGCCAAGGAGTCCTTGAGCGCGACGGCCGGAGGAGCGCAATCATGAGCCGCGCCGTCGACGATGCAGAGCGAAGCGATGAGGAGGAGCGGCGCTATGACTTCTGACATCTTCTTCAACCCGATCTGGGACGTCCGGATGACCGACACGTCGTTGCGGGACGGCTCCCACCACAAACGTCACCAGTTCACCACCGACGAGGTCGGCGCCATCGTGGCCGCCCTGGATGCCGCGGGGGTGCCCGTCATCGAGGTCACCCACGGCGACGGCCTGGGCGGCTCGAGCTTCAACTACGGGTTCTCCAAGACACCCGAGCAGGAGCTGATCAAGCTGGCCGCCGACACGGCCAAAGAAGCCAAGATCGCCTTTCTGATGCTGCCCGGTGTGGGCACCAAGGAGGACATCAAAGAGGCCCAGAACAACGGCGGGGAGATCTGCCGGATCGCCACGCACTGCACCGAGGCCGACGTGTCGATCCAGCACTTCGGGCTGGCCCGCGAACTGGGCCTGGAGACCGTCGGGTTCCTGATGATGAGCCACACCATCACCCCCGAGAAGCTGGCCGCCCAGGCCCGCATCATGGCCGACGCGGGCTGCCAGTGCGTCTACGTGGTCGATTCGGCCGGGGCGCTGGTCCTCGAGGGCGTGCGTGACCGGGTCGCCGCGCTGGTCGCCGAGCTCGGCGACGACGCCCAGGTCGGCTTCCACGGCCACGAGAACCTCGGGCTCGGCGTCGCCAACAGCGTCGAGGCCGTCCGGGCGGGCGCCAAGCAGATCGACGGCTCCTGCCGCCGGTTCGGCGCCGGGGCCGGCAACGCGCCCGTCGAAGCCCTGATCGGGGTGTTCGACAAGATCGGCGTCAAGACCGGGATCGACTTCTTCGACATCGCCGACGCCGCCGAAGAGGTGGTCGCCCCCGCCATGCCCGCCGAGTGCCTGCTCGACCGCAACGCCCTGATCATGGGCTACTCCGGCGTGTATTCGAGCTTCCTCAAGCACGCCATCCGCCAGTCCGAGCGCTACGGTGTGCCGGCCCACCAGCTGCTGCACCGGGCGGGCCAGCGCAAACTCATCGGCGGCCAGGAAGACCAGCTCATCGACATCGCGCTGGAGATCAAACGCGAGCACCACACCGTCAAGGCCGTCACCGTTGACCAGACACCGCAGGGGGCCTAACCGAATTCTTTCGAGCATCAGGCGACTCGCGTGGCCGAAGGCGGTGAGCACACACAGTTAGGCAACTACGTGGCTCGCGCACCACCACAGCCACACCTGTCAGCATCTCGTCATCCGCGACGGCAAAGCAGTCGTTACCGACACCGCCGCGTGATCCGCATCTCAAACAGATACCGCATGACCCGGCTTCGCCGGGTGCCTTGGCCCTGCCTACTCACCATTCGACGAAGTGCCGGTACGGGACTGCCGGGCGGCCTCGCCGAGTCCTCCGATCAGGTAGAGGTCGCCGCTGCCGGCCTTGCCTCAGTGCTGTTTGGGCTCGCGGCGAACAGCGCCGTCACGACCGCGGGAACCTCATCCTGCTGGCTTCCGGGCAGGAGCAAAGTCGATATCACACTGCGCAGAAAGAGATCTGCAAGTTGGCGTTCCGTCAATGCTCCACTCATCACCAGCGGTGACTCGTGGGTGGCCGGACCAAGCGCTTCGACGACCAAGTCAATCAAGTTCGGGAATATGTCACGGATTAACGACAACGTGAACTCTGGTGCTACGTCAAACATCCGAGTCAGATCCGCTCCGGCGGCGTTATAGCCGGTCAGAGTATCCATAACGACTTTGACCCGCGATGAAGGATCGGGAGTAGCCGCGATAGCTTTTGCGAACGCCTCTGCGGCGCCCTCCTCGAAGTGGCGTCCCAGGTGCCTCAAAACGTCGTCTTTGCTGTCGAAATAACGATAGAAAGTGCCACGCGCTACCTGTGACGCCGCGCAAATGTCACTCACCGAGAGCTTCTGGGTGCCCTTTCGGTTAAGCGCCTTCATAGTGCCTGTCAGAATCTTCTGCACAGCACTATTGGATCGCTGGCGGTCAACAGCCATTTGCTCTCCTCTGTCATTTGCTAAAGCGATTGGACCACCGGCTCGCCGGGAGGATAAAGCCTCCTGGCTAACTTAGACTCAATGTCGGTCGCCGAGCCGTGGACGGCTGGGCGGTGTAGGCGGTTTGATACTGCCGCCGCGGATGTTTTCGATATTCATGAGCCTCGATACCGACGCGGTCGCCGACGGCGAGGCCGGCGGCTTCATCCATCCCATTTCTCCGAGTTTGCCGGTGATGGTGTCGCCGTCGTCTTGCTGGATGAGCCACGAGACGGCGTTGATAGCGCGGTATTCGCCGAAGATGTGTACGGGTTGTTCATCGAAGTCGGCGTTTCGACAGTGGCGGCGACGTGGGCGGCTGCAGTTGACGACACCATGACGCGGTGGATGGCGCGCGATGGTTGCTGCCAGTCGATTTCGATGTCGCAGCGGGCGCGGTCCAGCGTTTTGGACAGATCGCGTAGGGCTGAGGCAGTACGCGGCCCATCTCGGTGAGCTGTTGCACAAAGCCCAATGGTGCGGGCTGGGTCCGATGTCGTTGGCGGCGCTGAACACATCGATCGCCGTACCGGTTGCGGTGTCGAGCAACTGGCCTTCAGTTTCGAGAGTTCGGCGAACATGCCGACCTTTCCGCCGTCGTGGCCGGTTTCGGCGATCGGTGAGGTCGCGGGGGTGAGGGTCAAAATGATCGATCCGGCGCCGGGTGGGGACCTCAGCAGCAGGTCGGTGCGGCGGCGTATATCGGCGTCGAGTTGGTGTCCGAGCGCTTTATCGCCCTGTTGGGCTACCCCGACCGCGGTGGCCAGGCGTTGAAATCCGGCCATCACGCAGGCAACTTCGAACACCCGCCCGACACCCCGGTCACGCCGTCGCCCCTTATGCGGATGTCGTCACGCGAAGACACTGTTCGCCCGAGGGCGTCGTCAGCGACCAGGGCCGCGACGCTGATGCGGGACAAGTCATCATCACGAGTGCTCAAGGCTGACGTGTCGTGGTCCATCATGGCCGCCAGGATCGCCGCCTGCATCCGGTCGACGTCATCTCCACTGGTAGCCATTCACGATCACCTCCACATATCCGCAGCGCGGCAGCGCGTCCACGCGCCGGTGGCGAACCCATGGGCCCAGATGGCATTCGCTGCAGGTAATCATCCAACCGGCCTCTACGCTCCAGGTATAGGGGCAGGTAACGATCCTCGATCTCCGTCTCGGGTTGGCAGTGCCGAGGCGGCCACGACAGTATCGACCCGCACTCCAACAACCTGGCGCAGCGTAGCGCGCTGCGCGAAGGCCCGCAGGACTTTGGCGCTCGGCCGGGCGGCGATGGTGTCGTCGACGACGATCTGGCCTGGCCCGCCGCCGGCCCCGCTGGCAGTGGAGTCGCCGCTTCGGCTGCCACATTGGTGAGGGCGCCCAGTTGGTCATCCTCGCCAGTGTTGAAGGTGTCGATCCGCGCGCTCAGAGGGTGCCAATCAAGGCGCCGTGTTTGATCCGCATCCGGGCACTGGGTAGTCAGCGAGTCGTCGGGCGTCGCGCTCGCCAGCGATCAGACGCCGCGAGCATGTCGCGCACCGAGACGGTATCTAGTTTCGACTGGCCACCGCCCGACACCTTAATCAATGCGCCCTCGAGCAGCTTCTTCAGCCGCTTCCAGTAGCGCGGTCAAGGCGCTGGGCGGACGACGGGTGCCGGTCTGTCGGTTCCGGTCGAAAAGTGAGCAGGTGATTCCGGTCGAAAAGTGTGCACCCGCACCGACCGACGCTTCCTGCCGCGCCGGAACGTGAGATCTCCGAACCTGGAGTTGTCGTGCACGATGACGAGGTGGGCGCTGTTGACGACGGTCGAAAACTAGGCCAGGAGCGACGGTGAAAAAGTAGGCCACGTGGTCGTGGTTATTGTGCCGTGTTGTCGGCTCTGGCGGAGGGCAAGGTGTCGATTCCGGTGTCTTTGAGGCGGCAGCTGGAGCTTTTGAGGGTCAGGACGTCGGCGTGGTGGACGATGCGGTCGATCATGGCCGCGGCTACCACTTGATCTCCGAACACATCACCCCAGCGGGCGAAGGGCAGGTTGGAGGTCAAGATCAGCGAGGCGTGCTCGAAGCGGCGGGAGACCAGTTGGAAGAACAGGTTCGCGGCGTCCTGTTCGAAGGGGATGTAGCCGACCTCGTCGACGACGAGCAGCCCGATGCGGCGCAGCTTGGCCAGCTCGGCCGGTAGTCGCCCGGCGTTGTGGGCGGCCTTTGAGCCGGGCGACCCAGTCCACCGCGGTGGCGAACGCGATTCGGTGCCCGGCCTGTGCGGCCTTGATCGCCAACCCGATCGCGAGGTGGGTCTTGCCAGTGCCCGGCGGGCCGAGCAGCACCACGTTGCGGGCCTTGCCCAGGAACGCCCCTGTACCCAGATGAGCGACCATGTCCCGGTTGAGTGCGGGTTGATGATCGAAGTTGATGTCCCCCAACGATTTGCGGGTCGGGAATCCTGCTCGTACTTCGGCGGACCATGGCTGGCCACCGCGGCCGCCACGGTGTCACGCGCGATGCCAAGTTGTCGTGCGATAGCCCGCTGCGACAAACCCTCGCTGCGGTGAAGATGCCTGATCAAGGCCCAGTCTTCCAAGAGATCACCCCATCCAATCTGATCGGGTGGCCTACTTTTCAACCGTCGCAACTGGCCGGGTCTTCAACCGTCGTCAACAGGCGCAACCTGGTGCTCACCGGACCGCCACCGAAGTTCCACGGAGCTCGGGATATCTTCGAGTTGTTGCTGGGCCAGCCCTAGTCGGCTAAATCGGTGCTTGTGCGCCTTCAGAGAGGATGGTCGTGAACGACTACGAAGCGATCAGACGCGTTATCGCGTTGCACGCTCAGCTACTCGATGAGCGTCGATGGCCCGAACTTGCGGCGTTATTTTGCCCGGATGGTGTGCTGCCGTGGGGTGGAAACACGTTTCGGGGGCGCAAAGAGATCATCGAGGGACTGCCCGGGACGCAACCGAAGATCCCGCACAGGATCAAACATTTCGTGTACGCACCGGTAATCGAGATCTATGGAAACGATGCCAGAGCCTGGAGCGATGTGATCGTGTCGCTGGTACCTGAAGAGGGCCCCGCCGAGATGTCGTTTGTAGGGCGCTATCACGATCACCTTCGTCGTGAAAATGGGCGCTGGCTACTGTCCAAGCACATCACGGTGAAAACCGGCGACGCGCTGCCTGACGACGAACGATTGCCGTCAGGGCTTTACGCCGACGACCGGACCCGCCAGGAGTAACCGCCGATGCTCACTGAGCGCCACCGAAGTTCCACTGAACACGGGACATCCTCTCGCAGACAAGAGGATTCAATGACGATCTATCTAGAAGATAAGTGGTCAGGGTAACGCAGGCTCGCCGATAATGACCTAAGTGCTGGAAGGCGCTCGCGATCGACCCCGGTCTAATGTGACCCGCACACCAGCCAGTCTAGTGGACACACGCGATTCTTCAGTCGCAGACGCCAATATCCTTGGTGCAGAACACGGGTCTGCTGCACGGATAGGTGACATGTAGACCTGATCGTGCAGCAGACCCGGTGGCTGCCTGCGAGCCATCGCTTGTCGTAACATCGAGTGCGGGTAGTCAGGCCCTGAGTGAGTACAAAAAGGTTGCCTCAGTAATAGGTACCGGGCGCGGATGCTCCGCCCGGAGGTTGGTAGCCAGCGGCTGAGTTCCGCAGCTGCCATATCAGCTCAGGGCAAAGCAAGTTAACCGCATAGGAGACTAGGTAATTAGCCGCGAACTCATCGTTGGGGGTGACGTCACTCTTGACCTCACCCATGACTTGCCCGTAGCCCTCGCCCCGGCCGACTTTGTCGCAAATTCCGTGGCCATAGCCCAGCGCGTCATTGTCAGGAAATCCGTAATGCCGCCGCACCACCACGTCGTACACGTACTCGACCTCGGGCGCCGGAGCGGCATGTACACGCGGTGGTGACGACAACAGGAGCCCGGCGATGGCAACTGCGCCGGCGATCAAAGCAGCCAGCGATTTCCAACGCTTCATGGTTGGCGGCTCGAACGTGTGGCCTGCATCGCCACAATTGGGTCCAAAAGTGCACCTTGGTCCACCCGTTGAGCTGATCGGCTTCGCACGGCAGTGGGCATAGATCCAGACGTTAAACTATATAACGGATAAGGTCCAGGTGCGTCACCATAGAAGTACAGGCAGACCACGCCCTGGCCGACCCTGATCGGGATTCCCATCGGTGAGATGGGCCAACGGGTAGGGCTCCGACAGTTGCGCCTACGCCAGATCCTCGGGAGCGCGACGCCCCCGCCTCCTGGTCCGGCGTGTGCAGATAACTCAAGTTGACGCGCCGTGCTGACGCTCAAGATGTGCCGCCCGAAGTGTGGCGCGAACGACTTTGCCTGCACTGTTCAGCGGCAGCTCGGTGACCGAATACCAATACTGTGGAATCTTGAAACCGGCGAGCTTGACCCGGGCGAAAGACCCTAGCTCCTCGGGCCGTGGCGGATGCACCAAATCTGTAGGAACTATGAACGCGGCCAGGGTTTCTCCGAGTCGCGTCTCTGGCACGCCCACGACGCCGACGGCGGCAACCCCGGGGTGGGCGCTGAGCACATTCTCGACTTCCAGCGGATAAACGTTCTCTCCACCGCGAACCACCATGTCGTGCCGACGACCGCAGAGGCGGAGATAACCGTCGGCATCCACCACACCCAGATCACCGGTGCGCAGCCATCCGTCGGCCGCCTGGCCGGAAAGGTGGGCCGCGGCGGCGAACACTTCGCCGATTCCTGCCGGGTCCGGCTCGTCGATCTGCAGGCGAAGGCCGTCCACCGGCCGGCCGACGGTAGACAGAATGTCGCGATCCTTAACCGCGGCCAACCGGTGGTCCGCTGGGCCCAAGCTGGTGATCGGACTGCCCTCGGTTTGGCCGTAGAGGCTGACCATCGCGACGTCGGGCAACACGTCAAGAACGCGTCGCAACGTGTCGACGGTGATCGGCGAGGCACCGTAGATCAATGTCTTCAGCGGAACCGCGTCGAGTAGCCCCTTGCCGAGCAGCATCTCGATCATGGTCGGAACGAGTAGACAGTGGGTGGCACCGAGTTGCTTCAGGCTGTGCCACCAATCGAAGGAGAATCTGTTGGTACAGATAACCGCCGCCCCGGCCGTGAGCGCCACCAGGACGTTGCCCAGTCCCCCAATGTGATGCAGCGGTGAGCCGGTGGCGTAGCGGTCGTCGGGGTCAATCTCGATCAGGCGACGCAAAAGCGTAGCGCGAGCGTCGAGCACTCGCTCAGTGAGTGGAACGGCCTTCGGGAATCCGGTCGTTCCCGCAGTGTGCAGGTAGATCGCCGTGGGACCTGGTTCCGGATGCAACGACCGATCCGACACCGGCAGGAAAGGTATTGTCACCGCCCGTATCCCAACCGCGTCGGCGACCTGCCGGGCAGCCCCGGCGAACTCGGCCTCAACGAGCAGGACTGGCGAGCCGCTCCGACGCACCATTGCGGCCAGCTCTGTCGGAGTCTGCCGCGGCCCAAGTAAAGCGAGCGGTCTGTTGGCGGCGGCGCCGCCCAACAGCAGGGCAAGCGCGCAGGCATTGGTGGTGAGCAACGCGGGGATCGGTTGACCTGCCGGCACGTTGAGGTCGCAGAGCAGGTCCGCGGCCGCGACCGCCTTACCGATCAGTTCGCGTCCACTTACAGAGCCCACTTCGCCGATGACCGCCACGCGTTCACTGCGTTCGTGGACTGCGCAAATCCGCTCGAGCCACGTCATCCGAGTGATTGAACCGGACTGGTCGGGTGGGTATCTCTCAACATCTCTCCTCACCGTTTCACCAAAGCGATAAATAGTTTACTGTTTGTGTGGACTGTACGAAGGAGGCCGTCGCACCGTGCGCATTATCGTCACCGGTGGAAACAGTGGCGTCGGGAAGGCGACCGCGCACGCAATGGCCGCTGCCGGCCACGAAGTGGTCATCGCCTGCCGCTCCTTGACGAAGGCGCACCAAGCCGCAGCGTCGATGCCCGGCGACGTCACGGTGCGCGAGCTGGATCTGGCCGACCTCACCAGCGTGCGCAAGTTCGCCGACACCGTCGACTACGTCGACGTGCTGGTGAACAACGCCGGTGTGTTGGGCTTGCCACTGACTCGGACAGCCGACGGCTTCGAGGCTCACATGGGCATCAATCACCTAGGCCATTTCGCGTTGACGTGCCTGCTCGGCGACCGGATCCGCGACCGGGTCGTGCTGGTGGCCAGCACCAACTACAACACCGCCCGTATGCACTTCGACGACCTCAACTACCACCATCGCCGCTACAACCCGTGGTCGGCGTACGGGGAGTCCAAGCTGGCGAACCTGTTGTTCGTGCGCGAACTGGTCGCCCGCGGCAAGACCGCCTACGCCTCCGATCCCGGCATGACCGACACCGGGATCACCCGCAACGGTTCGGGCGTGTTGCAGTGGGCAGGCCGAGTGCTCTCGCCACATATCGCGCAGAGCCCGGCCGACGGTGCCCGCTCGACCATTCAGGCGATCACCACGACGCTGCCCAACGGCACCTACATCGCGCCGCGCGGCCTGATGCACCAGTGGGGAAAACCAAAGCCCACCACACTCAGACACAAGGCCCGCGACGCGGACAGCGCGCGACGACTCTGGGACATCTCTGCCGAATTGACCGGTTGCGAGTGGCAGGACAGCCATCCATGACCGTTGACCGACTGCTGCCGACACCCGAAGCACGCGAACTGGTTCGACTGGCGGCCGATGTCGCGGACAAGGTGCTTGATCCGATCGTCGATGAGCATGAGAAGAACGAGACCTATCCCGAGGGAGTTTTTGCCACCCTGGGTGAGACCGGGCTGCTGACACTGCCGCACCCGGAGCAGTGGGGCGGTGGCGGGCAACCGTACGAGGTGTACCTACAGGTTCTCGAGGAGTTGGCGGCTCGGTGGGCGGCAGTCGCCGTAGCAGTCAGCGTCCACGTCCTGTCCTGCCATCCGTTGATCGCGTTCGGCACCGACGAACAGCAGCAGGAGTGGCTGCCGACCATGCTGGGTGGTCACACGATTGGCGCCTACAGCTTGTCCGAGCCGCAGGCCGGTTCCGATGCCGCCGCCCTGACCTGCAAGGCCACCGCGACCGACGGTGGTTACCGCGTCAACGGCGCCAAGGCCTGGATCACCCACGGCGGCATAGCCGATTTCTACAGCCTATTCGCCCGCACTGGTGAAGGTGGACAAGGTATTTCGTGCTTTTTGGTCGATAAAGACACCGAAGGACTCACGTTCGGCAAACCCGAGGAGAAGATGGGCTTGCACGCCATTCCGACCACCACGGCGCACTATGACAATGCGCTCGTGTCTGCCCAACGCAGGATCGGCGCCGAAGGGCAGGGCCTGCAGATCGCCTTCAGTGCATTGGATTCCGGACGCCTGGGCATCGCCGCGGTAGCCGTCGGACTGGCGCAGGCAGCCCTCGACGAGGCCGTTTCCTACGCTCAGCAACGAACGACGTTCGGTCGCAAGATCATTGACCATCAGGGCCTGGCTTTCCTGCTGGCGGACATGGCTGCCGCGGTCGACTCCGCGCGTGCCACGTACCTGGACGCGGCGCGGCGCCGCGACGCAGGACTGCCGTACTCGCGCAACGCTTCCGTGGCGAAGCTGATCGCCACCGATGCCGCCATGAAGGTCACCACCGACGCCGTGCAAGTGTTCGGCGGCTACGGCTACACCAGGGATTACCGTGTCGAGCGCTACATGCGCGAAGCCAAGATCACCCAGATCTTCGAGGGCACCAACCAGATTCAGCGGCTGGTGATCGGTCGATCGTTGGTCGGATCATGAACTACCAACGTCCCCAGTTGCGATTGGCGCCCAGCCCTACCGCCGAGTCGCTTGCGTTCTGGACCGGTGGTCGCAACGGCGAATTACTGATCACCCGCTGCCACGGCTGCGGCCACTTCTTTCACCCGCCGGGCCCGGCCTGCTGGCGCTGTCGCAGCACCGACGTTGCACCAGAACCCGTCTCCGGCCGGGCAACAGTCGCGGCATATACGGTGAACCGCCAGAACTGGATTCCTGGTTTCGAACCGCCCTACATCGTGGCGATGGTGGAGCTTGCCGAGGAACCCGATACCCGGTTGATTTCGAATGTGGTCGACGTTGCCCCGGAGGCGATCAGCGTCGGGATGGCCGTCGAGGTGTTCTTTGAAGACTGGACCGCGCTCTCGGGCGAAGAGGACAGCCGGGTGTGGGTGCCGCTGTTCCGGCCGGTCAAGACGAGGTAGTAAGCCGGTCCATCCAAAGGGTCCCAAAACCAGTTCATGCCTTGGGTCCGGTGATAACGTGACAGTCGACTGTCATTGTTGAATCTCACAGATGAGGATTGTGATGACCGGACAAGCCCTGCACGTCACGCTTCAGTCCGCCGAGGACATCACGCCTGCGATTCTGACGTCGCTGTTACGCCGACACGATCCCGAGGCGACGGTCACCCGCGTCACGATTGGGCACACCTGGCAGGGCACTACCTCGCACCTGCACCTCGACGTGGCCTACGCCGATCCGCAAACCCGACTTCCACAGCGGCTCTTCATCAAAACGCAATTGGGAACTGTGCACGACCTGCCGGAGGCGTTCGATGAGTCGCTGTCCGAAGGCGGCGGCGGGACCGTGTTGTACGACGACGAGACGAGGTTCTACCGCGACCTGCGCCCAGACCTGAGCGTCGAGACCATGACGACCTACTTCGCCGACCACCTCGACGGCCCGTCGCAGTTCCTGATCCTCGGAGAGGACATCACACTGCGCGGCGCGCAGGTCCCCGATGCGGTAGCCGGCCTTACTGTCGAGCAGGCCGACGCGCTGCTCGCAACGTTGAGCCAACTGCACGCTCCGTTCTGGGGCAGCCGACGGCTGGCGAACGGCGGCGACCTGTCTTGGTTACAGGACCCCGTCACCGGCGGGTTCGCACACTTTCTGCGCGACAAACGGGTTCGCGATAATCCGCGCTCTCGTTGATGCCCCGTACAAGAAGGCGCTGCTCGATGCTGCCGGCACTGACATGGACGGTATGGAGGCCGCTTTCTGGAGACTCCAGGACCGGGTGGCCCGCGAGCCGGTCACGGTGCTGCACGGGGATCCACACCCACGCAACACGTATGTGCTGCCCGACGGCCGAATGGGTCTCCTCGACTGGCAGCTGATTCGGCGCGGCTCGTGGTCACACGACGTCGGCTATGCGTTGATCGCCGCGCTATCCCCGGAGCTTCGGCGGGCCCACGAGCGCGAGTTGCTGGACAACTATCGCGGCCGGCTGCTCGACGCCGGCGTCACCTCGCTACCCGACCGCGAGTCCATGTGGACCGCGTATCGCCAGAGCCCGGCCTGGGGCTTCTGCATGTGGGCGATCGCGCCCGACCAGATGTATTCGGTCGAGGTCGTGGGCGCGGTGCTTGGCCGCTTCGCGGAGGCCTATTACGACCTGGGCACCGGCACGGTGTTGAGCTGACTCCGTGCGGCAGCAGCCGTCAGGTCATGTTCATGCCGGCGTCGAGCATTAGCGTTGTGCCCGTGTAATACCGGCCACTGTCCGAGACGAGGAACAACACCGTCTCCGAGACATCAGACGGTTCGATCACCGTCACCGGTAGGGCGTTAGTCATCGCCTTAGCGAGATGCTCATTCTGGGCGATCACCTCGAACAGCGCCGGATTCTCCACGATCATGGCGGTGTTGACACCGGTCGGTGCGATCGCCATGACACGGATATTTTTGGCTGCCATACGCTGTGCGTAGGCCCTTACCAGTCCAGTGACGCCGATTTTAGCCGCGGCGTACGCATCCGCGCCGCCGCTGCCGTCAGTCAGTGCCTTCAGACCAGCCATCGAGCTGGTGGCGACTATGGCACCGCCGCGATCGGACTTCATCATGTGGGCGCTTGCGATCTGCAGGGTGTTCCACACACCGGTGAGCAGCACGCCGATGCCGAGTTCCCACGCCGCCTCGGGATCAGGCTCGTCGACCCGGTTCAATACGATCCCCGCGTTAGCCACCACCGTATCTATGTAGCCGAATTCTGCGACGCCATCGTCGAAAGCGGCCTGTAGTGTTTTGCGGTCGCGGACATCAGCCTGACGGGCGATCATCCGCTGACCGGTCTTCTCCACCAAGTTGACGGTCTCGTCGAGGTCTTCCGGCGTGGCCATCGCATACAGCACGCCGTCGAGTTGGCGACAGATATCGACACCAACGATATCGGCACCTTCCTCGGCTAACCGGACAGCGTGCGACCGTCCCTGGCCCTTGCCAGCTCCGGTGATGAAGGCGACTCGACCGTCCATTCTGCCCATCTGCCACTCCCAGCCTTTACTTGATGACGAATTCTGGTATGCGATAACCACTTTCGCCGAGATCGACGATGCGTAGCTCAACGTCTTGTCCGATTCGGACGTCGGCGGGATCGACGTCGATGACGGCGTTGATCCGCAAGCCCGGCTGCTCCGCAAGTTCAACCAGCCCGACGACATAGGGAGGCGTACGGCCGGGAACCAGGGCCTGCCGGACGACGATGTAGCTGAAGATCGTGCCGTCACCGCTGACTTCCTCGAAGTGCACGGGACCACCGGTGTACCGGCTGCGTTCCAACGGCGGATGGATCCATTTCCCGGTGTCGTCGCAGCGACACAACATCAACTTACCGTTCTTCAGACCCTCCCAATACGGCGCCGAATCAGGGTCGGGTACCGGAATTGGGGCTACCAGTGCAGGATTCGTCACGGGTGCTCCTTGCTGTAGACGTTCGCACCACCGAAGGGCCCGCCGCCCGCGGTCACCAGTGCCAGTTGAGCGCCCTCGACCTGACGCACACCAGCCGCGTGGCGCAGTTGCAGCGCTGCCTCGTAGTGGTGGTTGAGGCCGTGAATATAGCCCTCGGACAGCAGCCCCCCGTGCGGGTTGACCACCACGTCACCGCCGTAGGTGGCGCGTCCGGTCGAGAAGAACTTGCCCACTTCGCCTTTCTCGCAGAAGCCGAAACCCTCCATGGTCGCCATCACCGTGTACGTGAAGCAGTCGTACATGCAGGCGACATCCATGTCGGCAGGGGTAAGCCCCGTCTTCTCCCAGATCTTCGGTCCTGCTGTGCGCGAGTACATCTCGGTGGGATCGTCCCACTCGCTCCAGCCGGCACCACCCTGTGAATTCGACGATCCGACCAGCCACATCGGGGGCTGCTTGGTGTTGCGGGCGATGTCCTCTCCGACGATCAGCACCGCTACCGCGCCGTCGACCTCCGAAGTGCAGTCCAGTACCCGGAACGGCTCGTTGATCCAGCGCGCCGCCAGATAGTCGTCCATGGTCAGCGGTTCGCGTCTCAGAGCGTGTTCGTTAGGCCCCGCATGATTGCGTTGAGTGATCGCGATGTGCCCCAAATCCTCGCTGGTGGAACCGTACTCATGCTGATGGCGACGGGCCCACATCGCGAACCACTGCGGCGGCACCATGAAACCGGACGCCGTGTCGAACTGGTCGTGGTGCTGCACCTGCATCGGTCCCTCAATATGGCCGAACCGGTAGCCCGAGCGGCCGTTCAGTGACCGGTACACCAGCACGGCCTTGCACATGCCGGCCTCGATTACCGCGGCGGCGGTGGCGATTTGGTCAGCCACGAGATTGCCGCCGCCGTACATGGCGTTGGCCCAAGCCAATTCGTCGATGCCAAGCGCCCATCCGACGAAGATCGGCTGCTCGGAGTCGTTGGCCATGAAGGTGCAGATGCCGTCGACGTCGGCCGGCGTGAGGCCGGCATCAGCGATGGCATCGCGGCAGGCAGCCACGGCCATCCCGCGGGTGGTGCGGCCGGAGTTGCGGGAGTACTCGGTACGACCGATCCCGACGACGGCACAGGTCATGTGGCTCTCCGATCTACTTAGGCGCCGGATCGCGGGGCAGGCCCAGAATGCGCTCCGCGATCAGGTTTCTGACGATTTCCGACGTACCGCCAGCGATAGTCAGGCACCGGCTGAACAGATAGTCGTGCACAACTTCGGGTTCCTCACCGACCAGGATGGCCCGGTCGGCAATCCGCAGCGCCAACTCTGCCACCCGCTGAGCATGCTCAGCCCCGAACAGCTTGGCGATGTTGCCTTCGATCCCGGCCCCGGCGTCGAAGACGGCGCGGGCAGCCTGCCGCAGGTTCAGCGTGGCCAAGGTGTAGGACTCGATCAGCAATGCACCGACCTCGCGGGCAACGCCACTGTCGCCGGGTCGGTGCCGCTCCAACAGATCGATCAAAGCTTCGGCCGTCATGGTGACAGAGCCACCGCCGATCGACACCCGTTCGTTGCCGAACGCCGCCATCGCCACGCTCCAGCCGTCGTTCACGGCGCCGACCACGTCGCGATCGGGCACGAAGACGTCGTCGAAAAAGACTTCGTTGAACAGCGTCTCGCCGGTGATCTCGGTGAGCGGGCGGATCCGCACCGCCGGATCGGAGAGGTCAATGATCATCGCCGTAATGCCCTTGTGCTTACGCGCTTTCGGATCGGTGCGCACGGTGGCCAGCCCGCGTTGGCAATTCACCGCATCACTGGTCCATACCTTTTGACCGCTGACCACCCAGCCGTCGGCGACCCGCGTGGCCTTGGTGGCAACTGCCGCCGCGTCCGAGCCCGCGCCGGGCTCACTAAAGAGTTGGCACCACCGCAGCTCGCCCTCGAGGCTCGGCCAGATCAATCGGTCTACCTGCTCCTTGCTGCCGTGCTGCAGGAGCGTCGGAACCACCCATTCGCCGAGTCCGAGGCTGGGTTTGTCCAACCCATCCAGTGCGTCCTCGATGATCAACTGCTCGACGCTGTCAGCGGCCCGTCCGTACGGCGCGGGCCAGTGCGGTTGCAGATAGCCGCTACGCGCCCAGAGCCGTTGGCGCTCAACGGCGTCGGACGCCTCGAGTTCGGAACGGAAATCCAGGGCGGCCTGCCGATATTGCTCGGCACCCTCGGGTAGGTCCACCGATTGACGCCGGCGCACGCCGTTGAGCTGCAGCGCGATGACCTTGTCCCGCAGTGCATCCTGATCACCGGCGAAGGCCTGCAGGACGGTGGCCCGCCTGATGTAGAGGTGGGCGTCGTGCTCCCACGTATAGCCGATGCCGCCGTGCACTTGCACGTTCTGCAGCGACACCCGCTGATAGGCGGTCAGCGCGTGTCCGGCGGCCATCGTGGCGGCCAGTTCGGCCTCCGCACCGACGGCGCGCGCGGCGTCCCATGTCGCGGCAGTGGCGAGCTCGGTGTCGACAAGCATGTTCGCGCAGTGATGTTTGATCGCCTGGAACGAGCCGATGGGCCTACCGAACTGCTCACGGCCGACGGCGTACGCCGTGGCCATCTCGGTGCAGGCGCCCAAACCGCCGACGGCTTCGGCCGCGGCCAGCAGACGAAGGATCCGCACCGCTACCCCGGCTGCGCCGGGGAAAACCTCGGCGACGTGAACGGAGTCCAGGCTGGCCACGATCACCGGTGCGAGCAGCTGATCCACTGAGTCAATGGTTCGGATGCTGACCCCGTCACCGGCCTGCACCAGGACGAGGTCGTCGCCGGAAGGAAGCAAGAAAAGGTCGGCGGCCGCTTCGGCCAGGGCGGGCACCGCAGCCGCTGAGACCGTCGAATCACGAACGGCGACATCGCTGTTCGTGCCGATACCCGCGACCACGTCACCGGATACCAGGCGCGGCAACCACCGCTCACGCTGCTCGTCGGTCCCTACTTCGGAGATCACCGCGGACACCGCGACCGTGGGAAGAAATGGCCCACCCACCGCGGCGCGACCGAGCTGCTCCAACACAATCGTCAGTTCAGGCAGTCCGTAACCCTGACCGCCGAATCTTTCGTCGATGTGCAGCCCAAGCCACCCGGTGGAGACCATCTCTTTCCAGAGCCCATCGGTCGACCACCACGCACCGCTCTTTTCGCGGTCGAGCAGGATCCGGCGGGCACGCACGGTGCCCGCGCGCCCGGCCACCATCGCGGCCGCGACTTCGGCGAGCGCGCGATGATCTTCGGTTATCGCCAATGGCATTGGCAGCTCTCCGTTCTGGTCACCACGGGTTACCGAAAGCCTCGCGGTAGGTCACCGACGTCGCCGGGCGGCGGCGCGGTGGTGAAAGCTTGCGTGCGGGCAGGCCCACGTAGACCGCGGCCATCGGTATCAGGTTCTGCGGCAGCTGCAGCAGTTCCCGCACACGATCGACACCAAAGGTAGTCAGACCGGTGGTCAGACACGAGCCATATCCCAGGTCGGCAGCGGCAAGCAGCATGTTCTGCACGGCGGGGTAGATCGACGACGGTGCATAGATCTCCGGCACGCGGTCCGTGTCGGCGCACACCACTATGACAACCGGCGCCGCGGCGAAGCCGCCTTTGCTGAAACCGAATTCGAGGTCGGCGACCAGCACCTTGTCTTCGACGCTTTGCTTGACGAAGTCGCCGCCGCCGGCATTCCACGTCTCCGTCCACCAAGACGCGAGAAGTGCACGGTTGCCCTCGTCGCGAACCACGATGAACGTCCAGGGCTGAGAATTCTCCGCGCTCGGCGCGTGCACGCTGGCCGCCAACATCTGCTCGACGTCGGAATCGGGTACTTTGCCGTCCGGGTCGAATCGCCGACACGCCCGCTGGGCGCGAATACCGGCGAGCAGCTCGCCCACTAGCGGTCCGCCTGCACGCGTTCGCCGCGCGGCGTCCATCCCGTGAGCGACACCGTGGTCAGATCAAGCCACTCCCCTAGTGTGAGGGTTCCGGCCATGACACGTTTTAGAAATTCCGCCATGACGACATCGGGCTCGTTGTCCAGCTCGTAGATCACCATGTAACGGTGGGTCGGCGGCGGGAGCTGGGCCGGCAGATCCTCGTCGTCGGGCACCTTCAGTTCGGTGATGTCGTAACGCTGCGCCGCAACCACTCCCGGAACGTCGAGCACCTCCGGTACATGCTGAGCGTCATACCACTTGTTGAAGGCATCATCTTCACCCTCGATCGGGTTGGTGAGCGCTATAAACAGGTTCGGAGCCACGTGACACGCCTTTCGCAACAACCAGGGATTGGACCCACAATATGACAGTCGACTGTCACAGTCAACGTCAGACTCATGGCTCGCCGATGGCGTGACCTGACCGGGCGCCGAACCGGCTGGGTCGGCCGCCGGAACCTTGACGTTTGTCAGTAGACTGCCATAATGGGCGGGCCACGGTCGGGTGCGCGAGAACCATTCAGTCGGCGCTCCGCCCCCGGACCACGAAATCGGAAGGCGCCAGATGAGATTCACGGTTTACCTGCCCAATTGCATGCACGTCGCCGCCATCACGCAGCCCTGGGAACATCAGCTCTCCGGTGCCGACATTGCGCGAGTCGCCCAACACGCCGAGCAGCTGGGTTATTCGATGGTATTTCTGCCAGAGCACTTCCTCACCCCGACGGCTCATCTCGAGTTGTCCGGGGATCATTACTTCGACGCCACCACTGCCCAGGCCTTCGTCGCAGGCGCCACCTCGACGATCACCGTCGGCTCGATGGTCACCATTCTGCCGCTGCACAATCCGATCATCGCCGCGAAGCAGATCGCAACGTTCGACTGGCTCAGTGGCGGTCGCGCTCAGACCACCGTCGGTGTCGGCTGGCTTAAAGAGGAGTACGACGCGATCGGTGTCCCGTTCACCAAGCGCGGCCGCATGGCAGACGAATATCTCGAGGCGATGTTCGAGTTGTGGCATAGCGATTCGCCAAGTTACGACGGTGAATTCGTCAAGTTCGACGACGTCGCGTTCGGGCCCAAGCCGATCTCCACACCGCACCCGACGGTGTGGATGGGCGGAGACGCCGACGCGGTACTGCGCCGGGCGGCCCGGTTCGGAGATGGCTGGGCGCCATGGCTCACCAAGCCCGACGAGCTGCCGGCCAAATTGGATTACCTACGCTCGCAGCCCGGGTTCGACGACCGGCCGTTTTCGGTGTTCTACAGCCTGGCGGTGTTGTCCGTCGGTCAGGAACACGCCATCGTCGACGACCCGAATGCGCAGTTCGGCCAAAGCGCCCAGCAGGTCATCGACAACTGCAACATGCTGGCCGAGCGCGGCGTCACGGACACGTGGGTTAACCCACCAGCGCTGGACGGGCTCAGCGCCTACCTCGACCACATGCAGTGGGTAGCCGAGGAAATCATCCCCAAGGTCGGATGAGCGTTCCGCGACAGCCGCGAGATCTATTGACCCCTCGACGACGGCTTGATGTTCAGCGGCACCGATTGCAGCGACATCGTCCCGGTCGGCCAGGGCATCTGTGGCGGCTTGCCCAGCGCCAGAGTGTATTCGGGAATGCGTGAGTGCCACTCCTCGAGGATGAGCCGTAGTTCGAGACGCGCCAGATGTGAACCCAGACACCGGTGCGGTCCACGCCCGAATGCGAAGTGCACGACCTTGCTGTCGAGATGAATCTGGTCGGCATCCTGGTATCGACGCGGATCGCGGTCGGCGCTGCCATAACTGAGCATGACCGTGGTGTCCTTGGGCACGAACCTGCCCGCCACTTCGACCCCCTCCGTGGTGACACGTGGCGCAAACGGAACAGGACCGTCGACGCGCAAGATTTCTTCGATAAACGCCGGTATGAGCGTGAAGTCATGCGCAACACGCCGGCGCATGTCGTCGTCGGCCGCCAGCCTGGCCAAGGAGAACCCGACGGCGGAGGTGACGGTGTCGAGCCCGGCCAGCACGAACATGAAGCACAGGCCCAGGATCTCGTTGTCCGACATTCCGCCCTCGTCGGTGTCTTGGATCAACTGGGTCAGCATGTCGTTGCCGGTTGCATCGGCGCGCCGCTCGGCGATGTGCTCGGTCAAATAGCTGAACAGTTCCAGCGCATGAGCCATCACCTCCGGGGTCGCTTCGGTGCTACTCGGATCGGTGAACTGCAAGATCGCGTCCTTCCACTTCACCAGCCGGTCGCGGTCGGCCATGGGCAGCCCGAACAGTGTCAAAAACACCTGGGAGGGAAAAGGTGTCGCGAGATCGGGTACCACGTCGCACTCACCGCTCGCGACAATGGCATCGATCAACTCGCCCGCCTGCCTGCGTAGTTCGGGCTCACGCTCGGCCATTTTCTTCGGGCCGAAGAACGGGTCAAGCATTCGGCGGAAGCGGGTGTGATCTGGCGGATCGATCGCGATCGGTACCAACGGAACCGGACTTCCCAGCCGGTCGAAAGCCCGTGCCGACGAGAAGATCTCAGGTTTCTTGGCCGCGAACTCGACGGCCTCGGCACTGGTGAGCACGACCTCCTCGCCAGAACTCACCGCCTCGCCGGCCTCCCGCAGCTCCCGCCAAGCGCGCGTGCGGTCCTCCGCGAAGGGCAGATCGTTGATGTTCAGCGTTCCGGTGATGCCAAGCTCGGTCATTGAGACGAGATCCTCCCTACCCGCGCCGGCTGGCGCTCAAGTAACACTATGACAGTGCACTGTCATATATTGGGAAGTATCGTCGGTATCACCACGAGTGTCAACGATGTGCCGGCACCCGGAGTCGTTGTACTGTCGGGACACCCAGACGGGAAAGGGGATGGCGGATGGCCCGGGGCGACCGATCACCGCGGGACGCGCATGCGGACCGGGTCCGCAATGCGCTGCTGAACGCGGCCCTGAACCTGTTCAGCACCAACGGTTACGACGAGACCACCACGGACCAGATCGCCGAGAGCGTGGGCGTTTCGCCGAGGACCTTCTTCCGCTACTTCCCAACCAAAGAGTCGGTGCTTTTCTTCGGCGAGTACGACTTCATCGACGCCGTGAGCGGGGTCTACCTCGCTCAACCGGAGGAGGCATCAGACTTCGAGGCGTTGGCGAATTCATTCGCGTTGCTTGCACCAGGACTCAAGCGCATCCGTAAACGGATCGCGCAGTATCACGACGCCGTCGCGTCGTCGCTCGTGTTGCTGGGCCGCGAACGCAAAAACCACGAGGCCAACGCCGAGACCGTCGCTCAGGTGATCGCCGAACGACGCCGGATGCCCGCCCCCGACAGCGAATGCCGGCTCTTGGCGGCCGTTGGCATGCTGCTCGTCGAGCGCGCCCTCAATCAGTGGCTTTCGACGCCAGGCCGTTCACTCGACGACCTGATCCGCCAGGAGTTCGCCGCCCTGCCCGCGGTACTGAAGTAGGGCGAGCTAGCGATCGTCGAAACGGGTGCCGTCGGGGCACGCCCGCGGGGTGTCCGGTCCGCAGTACTGCGTGCGCAGATAGCTCGGGTAGGTCTGGGTCGGCCCCGCGTAAAGGCCCGCGAAGTTCACCGGCAGGTCGTACACGCCGATCGCCACCACGTGCAGAAACCCGGTGACCGCGAGCACCCTCAGCAGTCCTCTGGCCCATGGCCCTGCCCACCCCAGCGTCTCCACACCCGCCTCCACCCTGATCTGGCCGGCGCGGTTGCGAAAGAACATCAGCGCTCCGCTGGAGCTGAGCACCAGCGACCACAGGATGGGGCCGTAGAGCGGTATCTGCATCGTCTGACCCGCCCAGAGCGTGACGCCGGGAATCGACGCCGGATAGCCGAGCAGGCCGTGGCGCACCGCAAAGATCTCGAGCGGAAACTCGATGACATACACCGCAAGCCAACCGGTGCAGAAGGTGCGGACGGGCCCCAGCGTCGGCCATCGGTGCCGCGCCCGTCCCATGGTCCACCGGGCGATCGAGCCCATGGCCAGCGGCATCCAGATATAGATCATTCCGATCATCAGCACCGGCTCAGCCATCAATCGACCGTCGGGGCTGAGCCAGCCGGGGATGTTCTGCGTCCAGTTGCCGAAATTGAGCAAGCCGGCGTTATAGAACAGCGCCGGCTGAAACCAGTTGATCAGCGGGTCGTGCCACCATGCGATTGCCGATCCGATCACGATGGCAGCTTCGACGCAGAGTTGACGCTCGCGCACGCTCTTGCGGATAACGTAGCCGATGGCAGCCATCGCCAGTATGGGGCAGGCGATCTGGAAGGCGGTCATCGCCCAGTGGGTGGCCGCGGGGATCGGGTCGGGACCGGGATTCACCCGGGTCGCATTGCCCGACGCGATCCACGAGATATAGACGTAGGCGGCGATTATTACGCACACCGCGCCGAGGCTCGACCAGAACAGCACCGGCCGAATCGTCTTGATCTGCGGAGGCTCGATGGCCGATGGCTCTGCCCGGCTAGAGGACTTCAGATCCGTCACTAGTAGCTCCTTTGGCACGACCTACCAAAGATGACAGTTCACTGTCATAGTGTCAATGTCCGGCATCGGATGCCGGACCGCAACCGGTATGCCGCAGCATTCAAGCCGTCATACAGCGGAGGCACACTCCATCACAGATTCTGGTGACAAACGAAATATAGTCAACTAGGTTACATATGTAGAAGATCGGCTGAACGGAATGGGGTCCGCTCCCTCCAGCTGAGAGGCAACGATGCTCTTCGCCACATCACAATTGGCACCACCGGCAACCCTCAACCCATCTGGCGTCTGGTTTTTCAACTGGGTGATACCGATCGCCGGCAGCATCTTCATCGTTCTGGCGATCGCCGACGTCATTCGTCGTCGGCGCCTGACCTGGGGATTCCTTTTCCTGTTCAACAGCCTCGCGGTGTATTGGATGGAGACCATCGGGGACTGGGGCCAGATGCTCTTCTACAGCCCGGCGTTCGCCCAGCACCATCTGCTCGAATGGCTACCGATCAAGACCCGTAACGATCCGTTGTTCATGCCGTTCGCCTACGCGGTGTACTGGGGAGTGCACGCGCTTCTGGTGTTGTGGCTGAGTCAATGGGTGTCCGCACGGTTCGGCTGGAGCATGCTCAAATCCATGTTGGTGCTTGCGATTCCAGTCAACTACATCTGGGACTTCGCCGTCGAGGGCACCGCCACGGCGATGGGATGGTGGACCTACGATCCCGGCATGGGGCCGGTTCTGGAGTGGGGCAACGGCGGTCGCATCACACTGCTCTGGACCATCGGCATCATGTGCATATGGCCCAACCTGATCGCCTATTGGGCCGGTAAACCGCCGATTCGCGGCCTCAACCATATTGAGCGATTCTGCCGGTTAGATCGCTTCACCGTCCCGCGGACCGCATTGCATCCGGCTGCCGACACCGAAAGTCGCGGCGGGACAGCCGTTGCCACCAAGCAATTGGTCTCGACCAAGCAGCAAGAATTCGACGACTACCTCAACTACGACGTGGCGATTCCGCGGTGGCGCTTCGAAATCTTGCGACTGGGCGCCTGGTTCATCATCTTCCAGGTCACCTTCTTTGTGTTCCTGATCATTCCGCTGGTGGTGTTGCGCACCGTGACCGGCGCCGACAGCCCCTACATTCCGTGATCCGAAAGGAGTCGTGGTGGCAAGCGAACGCATGAACAAGCTGCCCGCTGAATTCTTTCTTCCTCCGCAGACCAATGCCGCGCTGCAGCGAGAAACCGTCCGGCTTGTCGCGGCATGCGTGGCGTTCATCGTGATCCTCGGCGTCATCGTGGCGTTGACGCAAGGCATCGTCATTACGGTGTGATGCCGTGGTCGGCCGGCGACTGATCTAACATTAGTGTCACTTCTAGCGGAGGTGATGGACGTGACGCCAGAGCGGCTGGTTGTCTGTGCAAGCCACAGCCCGGGTAAGGAGCGCGATGTCGAACGCGCCTTCGGTCGCAGGTTCCGCTCGGCACTGACGTCGGCGGCCGAACGCGCGCAACACTTCGATCCCGACGTGGTGATCGTGTTCGGCGGTGACCACCGCCGCGCGTTTCGACACGTGGTACCCGCCTTCGGGGTCGCGTTGTCCGCATCGATTCTGGCCGAAGGCGGCCACCCGGCCGGCAACCTTGATGTCCCGTCCGCGGTGGCACGCCGACTGTGCGAACACCTGCTGTCGGCCGGGTTCGACGTCGCGGCATGTCGTGACATCGGACTGGATCACGCGTTCGCCCAGCCCGTTCGGGATCTGCTCGGCGACTTGGCGGTCAAGCCGGTCATCCCGCTGCCGGTGAACTGTGCCACGGCTCCGCTTCCGACTGGCCGTCGAGTGGCCGAGTTCGGCGCGGAAGTTGGCCGGTTCCTCGACGGGATCGCCGAGCGGGTGCTGGTGATCGGGACCGGAGGGTTGTCACATTCCCCGCCGAGTCTGGAGGTCGATACCTACGACCTCAGCGACGAAGACCGGGCTCGGATCATCGCCGAGGGTATGGCGGCAGCGCGCACCAAGATCCGTCCCGATTGGGACGCCGAAGTGTTGGACGCCATGTCGAACTGGGACGTCGCTTCGCTGATTCGGCTCGTCGACACCGCCCACACCCGTGCGGGCGCGGGCGCCAACGAGGTCAGGACCTGGCTTGCCGCGGGCGCCGCGGGCGGTGGGCGGCCGGTAACCCCGATGGTCTATGAGCCTGTGCCGGAATGGATCACCGGGATGGCCGTCGCTGCGTCAGCGTGATCGAGGCGCCACGCGCGCGGGCCGCGGTTGCGCGGCCGGGGTTCGGGAGAAGCGCGGCGCGGACGCCGGTTGACGGATCCCATCGATGTCGACGAACACGTTGCGTGCCCGCATATGCGGATCGTCGATCGCCTCGGTCGCGGTCAGAACCGGCGTGACGCATGCGTCGCTATCCGAGAAAACCCGCGCCCAGTGGTCCCGAGTTTCCTCCCGGAATTTGTCCGACAGGGCATCCCGCATCGCGGGCCAGCCGGCACGCTCCCGTTGCGGGCCCAGAGTGTCCGGGTCGATCTCCAGCAGCCGCAGCAACTCGGCGAAGAAGGCCGGTTCAAGCGCACCCACGGCGACGTAGCCACCGTCCGCGCATTCGTAGGTGCGGTAGAACGGCGCCGAGCCATCAAAGATGTTGTCACCCCGCCCGTCTGACCACCGGCCGTCGCCGAGCATCGCCCACAGGATGTGGCCCAGCATCGGTGCGCCGTTGACAATCGCGGCATCGATCACCTGGCCTCGCCCCGAGGCGTGTCGCTCTAGCAAGGCGGCAAGGACGCCCACGACCGCGAATAGCGAGCCACCACCGTAGTCGCCGACCAGATTCAGGGGTGGCGCCGGCGGACGATCCGGGTCACCCATGGCGTGAAGCAATCCGGTGAGGCCGACGTAGTTGATGTCATGGCCGGCCTGTCGAGCTCGGGGACCGGTCTGGCCCCATCCGGTTATGCGGGTGTAAACCAATCTCGGGTTACGACGGCAGCATTCGTCAGGTCCGAGGCCGAGGCGTTCGACGACGCCGGGTCGGAACCCCTCGATGAGAACGTCAGCATCGTCGATGAGGTGGCGCACCCCGTTGAGCTCGGCGGCGTCTTTGAGATCGGCGAAAACGATCCGGCGCCCACGCAGCTGGGCGCCCCCACCACCACCCCCGGGCCGCTGAACCCGCGTCACTTCGGCACCCAGGTCGGCGAGCAACATTGCGGCGTGTGGCCCGGGTCCCATGCCCGCGAGTTCGACGACCTTAATGCCATTCAGAGGACCCGCCGGTGCCTGCGGGCAGCTATCTACCACCTGATGAGCCTAGCCATAATCTGACACCGCATACATATGGTGTTTTCTGTCTGCGCAATGCATCCAGGGGCTACGAGGTCATCCTGATATGATTTTCTGACGTATCCGTCATCTAATCCTCGGGGGTGCTGCACTGTGTGCGTCCGCGGTTCGGGTATTACAGCCGAATACGAGGCAGGCGGTTGGACCGGTCAGCCGGCCCGGAATTCGCCGGCGACATGACGAGTGCGCCACTGGCCGGCATAACCGTCGTGAGCCTCGAGCAGGCGGTCGCCGCGCCGTACGCCACCCGACAGCTGGCGGACCTCGGCGCACGGGTAATCAAGGTCGAGCGTCCGCAGGGCGGCGATTTCGCCCGCGGCTACGACCGCACAGTGCACGGGGAGTCGAGCTACTTCGTCTGGCTCAATCGTGGCAAAGAGTCGTTGACTGTCGACCTCAAGCAGCCCGAGGGCAGACGCATCGTTGAGCGTCTACTCGAGGGCGCCGACGTGCTGGTGCAAAACCTGGCGCCGGGTGCCGCGGCTCGGATGGGCTTGGACACCGAATCGGTGGCGCGCGCGCACCCACGGACCATCACGGCGACCATCAGCGGCTATGGACAGGACGGACCTTGGCGCGACCGCAAGGCCTACGACCTTTTGGTACAAGCCGAGGCCGGGTTGTTGTCGGTGACCGGTTCGCCGGCGGAGGTGGCGCGCACCGGTGTATCGATCGCCGACATCGCCGCCGGCATGTTCGCCTTCTCCGGAATCCTCACCGCGCTTTACACCCGCGCCACCACCGGCGCGGTGCGGCCGGTCTCGGTGTCGTTATTCGACGCGTTGGTCGAATGGATGTCCCAACCCCTCTACTACGGCCGCTACGGGGGAAAGGCGCCACCACGCACCGGCGCGCGGCATCCGACGATCGCCCCGTACGGCCCGGTGACCGCGGGCGACGGCGGCACCGTGTTGCTGGGCGTGCAGAATTCAGCCGAATGGCTGAGGTTCTGCGAAATCGTCTTGGAAAGAAGAGATCTCGTCGACGAACCGCGGTTCGCTACGAACCCTGATCGGGTAGCGCACCGCGATGAGTTGGAGTCGATTATCACCACCGTGGCGGCGCGGCTGAGCGCTGAAGAACTCGAAGCGCGCCTGCAGAGCGCCGGCGTGGCGCACGCGCGCATGAACGGTGTTGATCACTTGTGGCTACATCCGGTACTCGTCGGCCGGGATCGATGGCACGAGATTCAGACGCCCGGCGGTCCGGCTGCCGCGCTGCCGCCGCCCGCGGGCCTGGCAGGCGTCGATCCGGTGATTGGTGACGTGCCCGCGCTGGGCGAGCACAGCCGAAAGATTTTGCACGAGTTGGGATATTCCGCACAGGCGACCGACGAACTCATCGCCGCTGGTGTTACGACGGCATAGCTCAGGACTCGATCTACTTCGCGCGTCCGAAGAATCCGCGGTTGATGCAAGTCATTAACACATCGACGAGCTCGTCGGCGTCAATCGGTTCGGGCAGATCGAGAGCGGCCTGCGGCACCCGGGTGACGAGCGCACGCAGGATCAGTGCGGAGACCACCGGGTCGAACGGATACCGACCCGGTCCGCGGATCAGCATCCTGGCCGCGCCGATATCCATCTGCACCTGGCCGTTCTCCCCGATGCTCACGATGGTGGGGTCGTCGGTGGCGCCTTCGACCCACGCTTCGATGCATCCCGAATACCGGTCGTAGAACTCGACGTAGGTACGCAGCCAGTGCCGCAGCGTCGACTTCTTGGCCACTGGGTCGACGTCGGCGATCCGGTGGGCGAATGCCGTTCCGGCCCCGTAAATTTCGGCGGCCACGGCGGCGAGCAGATCCTGCTTGTCGCTGAAGTACTTGTAGAACGTGCCCCGCGCCACGTTGGCCGCCTCGACAATGTCATCGACACTGGTGCTGCGATAGCCCCGGGCGCGGAACTGGGCTGCGCCGGCATCGGCCAAAGCATTTACGGTGGTGACGGCGCGCTTACTGAGGCTGGTGGTGCGCTCGCTGATCGAGAGCCCCGCGATGTCTGGGGCCGGAGGTGCCTTGAGGGCGTCGATGTCGGCCGCCGGATCCGTGCTGGCGTGCAAAGACAGTGACCGCAGCACCGATCGTGGGGTGTCAGGGAACAACATCAGCTGCAGGAATACCGACAACGTGTCGACCGCATCCTTGGCGCTACGGCCATAAGCGCGGTCGGTATGTACGAACAGATTGATGCGGTGCACCAGCGCGGTCATCGCCATGGCCGCGACCTCCGGGTCCAGGCCGTTGAGGCCCGAGCCGGCGAGCCGCTCCGCGAGGCGGTGGTTATAACCGCGTACAAACCGGGTGATTTCGGGACGCACCTTGGTGTCCGACGAGGCGATCGCCGTCCACTGCACGAACATCGTGGAGTATTTGTCGAACACCCAACTCCACTCCCCTAGCCACCAGTTCAGATTGTCGAAGCCGACCTCGTCCGGGCCGAGCGGACCGATGCGACGCGCCACCCGAAACAACGCGCTGCCGCATTCGTTGAGCAGCTCCAGGAAGATCTCGTCCTTGCCTTTGAAGTACTGGTACAGGGTGGCCCGGGACACCCCTGCCGCTTTGGCTATCGCGTCGACCGAGGTGTCGAAGTAGCCCACCCGGCCGAATAGCTCCAGCGAGACCTCGGCGATACGGCCCCGGGTGTTGGCACCGCGAGCGCCCACTGCGGGGCTGGAGGGGCCGTAGCTGGCCCGGCGGACGATCGAGGCTTCGGACATAATGTTTCCAGCCTATGGCCGATCCGCGTCACCCGCGCCGCATCGAGCGGCGTTCCGCGGGTTGACGAACTCGGCGGTGCCGGTGATCGCGACGCCGCCCGTCTGCCGGGTAGCGGTCAACTCCACGATCACCCGTTCGGCGTCAGGCTCCGCCGACACGGCGGTCACGGTGCCCGAGCAGGTCAACACGTCGCCCGGCCAGACCTGCTCGCGAAAGCGGACGCCGAAACGGCGCACGCTGCCCGCGCCCAGCCAATCGGTGGCGAACCCGGCCAGTAGCGCCGCGGAGAACATGCCCTGGGCGAACACCGAAGGGTAGCCGGCGGAACGCGCGAGTTGATCGTCGTAATGCATGGGGTTGAAATCACCGGACGCGCCTGCGTAGCGGACGAACATCTGCCGAGTCAGTGGTCCGAACTCGCGGACCGGCGCCTGCACGCCGACACGCAATGCGGTGGTCGTCGTGGTCTGTCCGCCTGCGCCGTCGCCGGGACTCATCGGGGGGCCGTCTCGATGAAGGTGGCTTTGGCCTCGGCGACGAGCGCTCCGCCGGCGTCGCGGTACTCAGTAACCACGGTGGCGAAACGCATCGTGCCCCCACGTTTGCCCGGTTTCGAGTACCGGTCGACGATCCTCTCCCGTGCGGTCAGGACGTCACCGGCCGCGGGCGGGGCGGAGTGAAAGGTGTATTCCTGTTCGCCGTGCAGCAAGCGCTTGCGGTCGAAACCCACGTCAACCCGGACACCGGCCGGGGCCCAGCGGCCTGCGGTCGTCAGGAATGTCGGCGGGATGATCGCGTCAGGACCACGGTAGGCGGGATCGTCGCACAACATGGCCTCAGCGAACTCGGCGACCTTGCCCTGCTCCACGACCAGGTCCCACGGCCGTCCGGAATTACCGTCGGCGTCGTTATCGGGCGATGCAGTCATAGTGACCAATACTGTCAGAAAAAGTGAAGACCTGAAACTAAATCGTCGCTTCGTAGCCAATGGACTGCTTGTCCAAAGATGACATTGCTGCCAGAATCGGTGCCCATGGTGGAGTTGGCGGCAAGCTATGCCGCAGGCAAATGGGTGTCGGGCGCGCACGCCGGAACACTGGATGTGACGTCGCCGGCCACCGGCGAGCTGCTGGGCACCGTCGGTATTGCCGGCCCCGACGACGTGGGCGCCGCGGTCGCCGCCGCCCGCGGCGCGCTGCAGTCGTGGGGGCGGGTCGCTCCTGCCGATCGCGGTGCCGCATTGGGGCGACTCGCCGACGCGCTGAGCGCCCGCAAGGGTGAACTGGCCGACCTGACCACCGCGGAGATCGGCTCGCCGCGATCCTGGAGCACCTTCGGTCAGGTCATCACCGCGGTCGGCGTGCTGCGCGCCTACGCGTCGATCACCCCGCACTATCCCTTCTCGACCACCCGTCCATCGGTGACGGGCGGCACCGTCGAGGTGCGTCAGCTTCCCGTCGGCGTGGTCGGCGCCATCGTGCCATGGAACACACCGCTGTTCATCGCAGCGCTAAAGCTCGGCCCCGCCCTGGCGGCGGGGTGCACAGTGGTGCTCAAGCCGGCGCCCGATGCCCCGCTCGAATTCGGCGTGCTGATGGAGGCGATCGAGGAAGCTGGACTGCCCGACGGAGTCGTCAACGTCGTCAACGGGGGCGCTGAAACCGGCGAGCTGCTCACCGAACATCCGGGGGTCGACAAGGTCAGCTTCACCGGCTCGACGGCCGTCGGTGCCAGGATCGCAGCGTCGTGTGGCTCCCGAATCCGCCGCTGCAGCACCGAACTGGGCGGCAAGTCCGCGGCCATCGTGCTGCCCGATGCGCCGCTTGAGACGACGGTGCCGGGTTTGGTCGCCGGCGTGATGGGCAACAACGGTCAGCTGTGCGCCGCTCTGACGCGAATCGTGTTGCCGCGCAGCCGCTACGACGAATTTGTGGCCGCACTGACGGCCGCCGTCGCCGAGCTGATCGTCGGGGATCCCGCCGACCGGGTCACCGATATCGGTCCGCTGATCAACGAGGCTGCGCGCGACAGGGTCGAGGGGTTCCTGCGGCGCGCGCGGCAGGACGGCGCCACCGTGTTGGTCGGCGGCGAGCGGCCCAACCGTCCAGGGTGGTTCCTCTCTCCCGCGGTCGTCGCCGCGACCAACGACATGGAGATCGCCCGCGAAGAGGTCTTCGGACCGGTCGCGGTCGTGATCGCCTACGACGACACCGGCGCCGACGACGTCGCTGAGGCGGTGGCCATCGCCAACGACTCCCGGTACGGGCTGGTCGGCGCGGTGTGGTCTGCCGACACGGAACGGGCGGCGGCGGTGGCGGCCCAGCTGCTGGTGGGTTCCGTGGCCGTCAACTCGACCGCCGTGCTCGACTTCGCCAGCCCGTTCGGCGGATTCAAGCAGTCCGGCATCGGCCGCGAGGGGGGCCCCGAGGGCATCGCCGGGTTTGTCGAGCATCAAGCCATCATCCGTTGAGCCGGAAGGGATTCCAGTGCAGACTCAAGCAGCGGTCTTGTTCGAACGCAACACACCCTGGTCCATCGAGTCCATCGAGCTCGACGCGCCGAAGGCGACCGAGGTGCTGATCGAACTACACGCTTCGGGCATGTGTCACTCCGACGACCATCTCGTCACCGGCGACATGCCGATCCGATTGCCCTGCATCGGCGGGCACGAGGGCGCGGGCGTGGTCAAGGCCGTCGGTGAGCACGTGTCGTGGCTGTCGCCGGGCGACCACGTGGTGTTCAGCTTCATCCCGTCGTGCGGACGGTGCCCGTCGTGCTCGACGGGCCACCAGAGTCTGTGCGACCTCGGCGCAAAGATCTACTCGGGCATGCAGATTCACGACGGCACCGCTCGCCACCATCTCGGTGGCGACGACCTCGCGCTGGCCTGCGGTATCGGCTCGTTTGCCCACCACACCGTGGTGCACGAGGCCAGTTGCGTGAAGATCCCGGACCACTATCGCCTCGACCTGGCCTGTCTTCTGGGCTGCGGCTTCATCACCGGTTGGGGATCATCGGTCTATGCCGCCAACGTCAGGCCGGGCGACACCGTTGCCATCGCCGGGGTCGGTGGCATCGGCGCCGCGGCAGTCCAGGGCGCGCGGCTCGCGGGTGCCCGCACCATCACCGTCATCGACCCCTCGGAGTACAAACGGGCCGAAGCGGTCAAGATGGGAGCCACTCATACCGCGGCCGACTGGAACGAGGCGAAAGCCGTTGTTGCCGAAGCTACCTGGAACCGCGGCGTAGACAAGTTCATCTGTGCTATGGGAGTCGGTGACGGCCAACTGGTCGGCCAGGCGCTGGCCATGACGGCCAAGCGTGGCCGGCTGGTGGTCACCAACATCCACCCAATGCTGGAACGGGAGATCCGGGCTAATCTGATGGACCTCACCCTGACCGAGAAGCAGATTGTCGGAACCCTCTACGGCTCGGGCAATCCCCGTGCCGACATCCCTAAGATCCTCGAGTTGTACAGCGCCGGGCAGGTGGACCTCGAATCCATGGTCACCCGCACCTACCCCCTGGAGAAGGTCAACGACGGCTACGCCGACATGCACGCCGGCGCCAATATCCGTGGCGTACTGATTTATCCGCCCGCCGAGGGATCACTCGGCTGAGGCGATGCGGTCTCACATACGAGGTCCGCTGGGCACGTGACCGGACGATCTGGCGGCACATCGACCGAGTGCAGCGTGAGAAAGGAAGCGAGATGTCATCTCCTCGGCTGAAGTGCGTGGACACTGCCGGGACGCTCGCGACCGCGGGATGGCTCTGGGGAGGAGCGACATGATCAGCAGACGTCTGGCAGGCAAGGTGGCGCTCGTGACCGGTGCAGCCAGAGGACGGGGTCGAAGCCACGCGCTACGTTTGGCCCGCGAAGGCGCAGACATCATGTTGGTAGATCTGTGTGACAACATCCCTTCGTGTGACTATCCGCTCGCCACTAGCGAAGACCTCGACCGCACCGCTTGCATGATCGAGAAGCTCGACCGACGAGCGGCGGTGTACCGCTGCGATGTCTGCGATCGAACCGAAATGGAGATCGCAGTCGACACCGCGGTACGGCAACTCGGCGCGCTCGACGTCGTCGTCGCGAGCGCCGCCATCGCCCCAACTCGGGCGGAAGCCCCGATCGCGGCCTTCATCGATACGTTCGACGTCGACTTTCTCGGCGTGGTAAACACTTTCAGCGCCGCGATGCCACGATTGAGCGAAGGCGCGTCCCTTATCGCTTCTGGTCCCTCATCGTCGGCGCAAGGACCTCTCCACGATCGGCCGCAGGGACCCGGCGGGGCGGCGTATGAACTCGCGCAGTCGATGGTTTCGCAGTATGTGCAGATGCTAGCTAAACAGCTTGCGCCACTTGGTATTCGGGTGAATACCGCCAGCGGTTCGGAGAACGGCTACGACTCTGGCTACGCCGGACGGCTGTATCGGCCCGTCATGCTCGACGTTGATCGCGTTGGCGCGGCGTCGCTTTCCACCATGTCATGGCCTGTTACGACCTGGGCTGACACGGATGCGTCCGCCGCGGTGGCATTCTTGGCGGCGGACGAATCGCGAGCGATAACCGGCCGGCACGTGACGGTTGATGCCGGCTCGTCCCTCAACTAACCCGACGACCGGGCGCTACACCCGCGCGGCTCAGGTCGACGCCACCCAGTTGGTAATCGATGAGGTGAATGAGGCACCCAGTTTGGCACGTATCCACGGCGGTAGATTTTTTGGCATCGGTAACGGTACCGACCGGGCGCCACGCGCCTCGAGCAGTGCCTCGTACGCGGCGGTATCGCCGCCGAACGGTTGTCCCTCACCGGCGATGAACCCATACAGTTCACACCCCTGCGGGCCGGCCTCCCAAGGTCCGAATACGTCCCCCCACTCAAGCATGATGTGCGTGCCTGCGCGGGCGACCACGTCGCCGCAGCGGATCTCGCCGGCCAGGATGAAATTGCTGTGATCGCCGGTGTGACCGTGCTGCGAGGAGATGGCCCCCGGGTCCCACTTGTTCCAGAACGCGAAGTACCGGGGAGACAGCTCAATCCACTTCTCCCATATCGACGCCGTACGGCCATCTGCGAACTCATAACGCAGCATCTCCTCAGCCGGTACGTCGTCGAGATGCTTGATCGACGGTCCGCCTCTCATTGGGCACTTCCCTTCCGCTACTGATTACGTCCCGACTACAGCCCTCTGCGCTTGACGATCAATCACATCGTCGGAGCCAACGGCAGGCGATCACGACGTTGCAAGCCGCGCCGTTGTTCACTCTTGACGCAGTTCATTCGGGTCGCGCCACCGTCGAGGTGAAGCCTATTTTTAGTCGCACATCTCAAACCTGCACCTGCTCCCACCCTCCGCCTTCGGCGGAGCGGTGCGCGGCGTCGATCACCGCGAGCGACAACAGCCCGTCCTCGAAGGTAGCCGCGCCGCTGGGACCACCGTCGAACGCGGGCAGCCAGTCCTGCAGCATCAGCGCCATAGCCCTGCTGGCGTGACCCGCCAGGCCCCCGGGCAACCGCTCGGGGTGCGCGGGCTCGCGTTCATCCACCGTCAGGGGACTCAATCCCGCATCGGTGGCGGCGCCGAGGCTGTATGCCGCGGAACGCAAGTCGCCGTCGCCGATGATGGTGCCATCGGAGCCGAACAATTCGAGGCGGTAGTGATCGGCGTGGGCGCCCATAACGGAGAGGCTCAAAATGACGGTCACCCCCGACTCCATACGCATCAGCAGTGCCGCGGTGTCATCGGCGGTGACCGGTAGGGTCCCCCCGTCGGGCAGTTCGCGGACAGGATCGCTGGTGCGCACCTCCGCGCACACCGACACCGGGCGGCCGAGCAGGCTGGTCAGGAAGTCCAGATCGTGCACCAGCATGCCGGCCAGATAGCCGCCGCCCTGCTCGCGGTCGTACATCCAATGTGCCTGCAGTGGATGACTCGGATGCCAATACGACGCGCTGCGACTGACCCGGGCGAGGTACTGCGAACCGAGAAAGCCCGAGCGCACCTTGTCGGCGACTGCCAACCAGTCCGGGTTCCACCGGTTTTCGAAACAGCAGGCGGTGGGCAGCTTGGAATCGGTCGCAGCACGCACCATGTGGCGGGCCGCTTCGAGGTCGCCCGCCAGCGGCTTCTCGCACAACACCGGCTTACCCGCCGCCAGTGCGGCGATCGTCATTTCGTGGTGCAGCACGGTGGGAGTCGCGACCGAGATGACGTCTAGGTCGTCGCGGGTAACGAAAGACTGCCAATCGGTGGAGGTCTGTTCGATGCCCAGTTTGGCCGCCGCACGCTCCAGCCGATCGGGTGTACGCGCACAGAGCGCGACGGGCTCGAAGCCCTTCGCCGCCCGGAAACCGGGCACCTGCACACGTGCGCCCCACCCGACGCCGATGATGCCGACCCGTAAAGTCATGTGCTCTTCTCCGTTCCTCCGTTTGCAGTGACACTAACGTTAGATAACTCGTGCCGCGAGCGAATAAATATTGAGACATTGCCCGATCTGATCTAGCACCCCGGCATTGCCTATAAGTGACATGGGTGCCAGAATCGGGTGCTGTGAGCGCGATCGACACCGACGAGCAGCAGTTCGCACCACTGATCGATCTGCGGTGGTGGCAGGAGCGTCCGGCTGAACGGAGCGAGCTCTACCGGCGCCTTCGCGAGGCCGGCGGCCCGGTGTTCGTCCGCACCAACCGACCCGACTCGCCGCGGCCCCGCGGGTTCTGGGCGATCGGCGCCCACCGCGACGTCGTCGACATCAGCCGCCGCCCCGGCGACTTCAGTTCCGGGCAGGGCACGCAGATCTTCGACCAGACCGCCGAGATGCGCGAATACCGCGGCTCCATCATCGACATGGACGATCCCGAACACATGCGGCTGCGCAAGATTGTCTCGCGGGGCTTCACCCCCCGCATACTCTCCGAGCTGCGTGGCCTGGTCGAAGAGACCACCGCCGAGATCCTCGAGGAGATGCCGCGCACGGGTGAGTGCGACTTCGTCTCTTCGTTCGCCACGCTGCTGCCGCTGCGCATTATCGACACCATGCTCGGCGTTCCACGCGAACACGAACAGTTCATCCTGCGGGCGACCAACATCGTGCTCGGCGCCTCGGACCCCGAGTACGTACCCGACCAGACCGTCGCGGGCATCGGAGCCGCGGTCACCGAGATCAGCGAGCAGCTCATCGAGTTGCTCAAGGGCATCGCCGAGGACCGCATCGCCCATCCCCGCGACGACGTGATCAGCAAACTGGTCAACTCCGACGAAGAAAACCTCACACCCCAGGAGCTGGCGAAGTTCTTCATCCTGCTGATCGGCGCGGGCAACGAGACCACCCGCAATGCACTTACCCACGGGCTGCTCATTCTCAGCGCCCACCCCGAGCAGCGCGACCGACTGTTGGCGAACTACGACGACATGGTGTCCACCGCGGTCGAGGAGATCCTGCGATACGCCAGCCCGGTGATCCACTTTCGCCGTACGGTGACCCGCGACGGCGTGACGCTGACCGACGCCCACGGCGAGGTCACCCACACCTTCAACGCCGGCGACAAAGTTGTGGTCTGGTATCCCGCCGCCAACCGCGACCCCGCGGTCTTCGACCAGCCGGAGCGCTTCGACATCGCGCGGAAACCCAACAACCACATCGCTTTCGGCGGCCCGGGACCGCACTATTGCCTGGGTGCGCACCTGGCCCGGCTTGAGCTGAACGTGGCATTCCAGATGCTCTACGCGCGCTACCCTGACATCACCGCCGCGGGCGAACCGGTCATGCTGAGGTCGAACTTCGTTAACGGCATCAAACACCTGAAGGCCACGTACACACCATGAACACGCAGGCAGCAGTTTTGTCCGACATCGCGGACGGCGTCTTGACGATCACCCTGAACCGGCCCGAAGCCGCCAACGCGGTACGTCCCGACGACCGCGATGCCCTCATCGCGCTACTGGCCGCCGCCGACGCCGACGAGAAGGTACGTGTGGTGGTGTTGCGGGCCAACGGCAAGCACTTCTGCTCCGGCGCCGACGTTGGATCGCTCGCCGAACGGCGCGCGCGGGGCCAGAAGCGAGTGCTGGAGCCTACCCGGCGCATCATGAACGGCGCCCAGAAGCTGGTGGCCAGCGTGCTGGACTGCAATAAACCGGTGATTGCCGCAGTGCATGGTGCGGCGACGGGCCTAGGGGCCCACGTCGTGTACGCCTCCGACCTGGTGATCGCTACCGAAAACGCCTACTTCGCAGAGTCATTCGTCAAGCGTGGGCTGGTTGTCGACGGCGGCGGCTGTTATCTACTGCCCCGCCGCATTGGCATGCAGAAAGCCAAGGAGATGGCGTTCTTCGGCGAAAAGCTCTCAGCCACCGAAGCATTCACGCTGGGTCTGGTGAACCGGGTGGTCAGCGCCGCCGACTTCGACGCTACGGTCGCCGACTTCGCCGGCCGGCTGGCCGGAGCGCCGACCTCCGCGATCGCGTTCACCAAACGGCTGCTCAACGACTCACCCGACACCGACCGCTCCGGTGCATTCGTCGCGGAGGCAATGGCACAGGAGATCCAGTCGTATTCACACGACTCCACCGAGGGCGTGCAGGCGTTCGTGGAGAAACGACCGACCGAGTTCACCGGGTGGTAAAGGTGGCTCGCGCTGACATTCCGACCATCGACGCGGCAAGCGCTCCCTACTGGGAGGCCGCCAGGCAGGGTCAATTGTTGATCGCCGAATGCTCAGCGTGCGGCAAGGTCCATCACTACCCCCGCCCGTTCTGCCCGTTCTGCTGGAGCGAGGACGTTGCGCCCGTACAGGCCAGCGGAACTGGAACCCTTTACACGTATTCGACTGTCTACGTGAATGATCTGGCGCCGTTCAAGGAGCGAGTGCCGTATGTCGCCGCGCTCGTCGAACTGACCGAAGGCCCTCGGCTGATGACGACGATTGAAGGCGCGGACTTCGACGACCTTCGGGTCGGAATGCCGGTTACCGCCGTCTTCCGCCCGGTCGACGACACCGATCCCGACAGCCCCTATCTGACAGTCTTCACACCTAGCGAGGAGAACCCATGACCGGACTGCTCGATGGCAAAGTCGCCCTGGTGACCGGGGCGGGGCACGGCATCGGCCGGGGCCACGCTCTCGAACTCGCCAAGCACGGCGCCACCGTGATCGTCAACGACCTCGGCACCAGCCTGTCCGGCGAGGGCACCGGCAAGGTGGCCGACGAGGTGGTGGCGATCATCGAAAGCCGCGGTGGTACCGCTGTTTCCGACTTCAGCGATGTCGGCGACGAGGAGCAGGTCGACCTCGCCGTCGAGCGTGCCTACTCGCAGCTGGGGCGGCTGGACATCGTCGTCAACAACGCAGGAATCGTTCGCGACAAGGCGATCTGGAACATGACCGCCGACGATTTCGACCTGGTGATGCGGGTGCACGTTCGCGGTAGCTGGCTCACCAGCCGCGCGGTCGCTCGCAAGTGGCGCGCGGAATCGAAGGAATCCGGCGGAAAGGTCTACGGCCGAATCATCAACACCACCTCCGGCGCCGGTCTGCACGGCCACTTCGGGCAGACCAATTACAGCGCGGCCAAGGCCGCAATCGTCGGTCTGACCCAGACACTGAGCCTGGAGTTGGCGTCGATCGGCGCCACCGTCAACGCGATCAGCCCGGGTGGGCGCACCCGGATGTCGGCCTCCATGCCCGGCGCGCAGGCTCCGATCGAGCCCGACGAGCGCGCGGAGGACGAGTTCGACCCCAAGGACCCCTCACTGGGGTCGCCGGTGGTGGCCTGGCTGGCCAGCCCCGAGGCCGGCCACGTCAGCGGTCAAGTGATCCGTGCGATGGGCGAACATCTCCAGCTCCTGAAGGGCTGGCACCCCGTCGCGTCTGTCTCGAATGGCGAAAAGCGCTGGGATGCACAAAAACTCGGCGCCATCATGGCCACCGACGTGTTCGGCACCCGAAACACGGGCCTGCGGCTCGGAGGATGAAAACCACGGCGGACGTCGAAGAGGTCGAGCGGGAGTTCCGGCGGTATTTCATGACCGGGCCGGTACTCGAGGACTGGCACGCCTGGGCACACCTGTTCACCGAAGACGCGACGTACTTCGACCACTTCTACGGAACGTTCACCGGCCCGGCGGAGATCACCAAGTTCCTCGAGGGGACGATGGGAGCGGCACCGCAGGTCTACAGCCCGCTCGTCTGGTACGTCGTCGACGGCGCCCGCGTCGCGTACAAGGTGGTCAACCGTGCCGACAACCCGGAGCCGGGCGGGGCGCCCATCGACTTCCCCTCGTATCAATTCATCGAGTATGCCGGCGGCGGTAAGTGGCGTTCCGAGGAGGACGTTTGGATTCCGGCCGAGATGAAGCAATTCGCGAAGCGCTATGCCACGGCCGCCGACGCACATCCGCAAACGCTGCAACAGAAGTTGCGCCGCGAGGACTGGGGCTCCTGGGTGGACTGGGCACGCCCCGAACCGGGACATAAGGCAGCGCCGTCATGGCTGGACAAGGCCGGCTTCACGCCGTTCTCCGGCATTGCGGACATCGACTTCGGGGTCCGGTCACACTAACGCCCAGCGGCGCCGAAGTGGTCACTGCGCAGTTGCGCTTTGCGCACTTTGCCCAACGACGTGCGCGGTAGCTCGTCGACGATGGCGAGACGTTCCGGGGTCTTCTGCCGGGCCAGCCCGGATGCCGCGAAGTGGGCCCGCAGGTCGTCGAGGTTGAGCGCATACCCGGGTTTGAGCACCACGACCGCGGCGACCACGTCGCCGTAACGCGAATCCGGGGCTGCGACGGCAACACCGTCGGCGACCGCAGGGTGTGCGTTGAGCACCTCTTCGACCTGACCCGAGGAGATGGTCTCGCCACCGCGGATGATGACGTCCTTGATCCGGTCGGTGATGGTCAATCTGCCGTGGGCGTCAAGGTGCCCGAGATCGCCGGTGCGAAACCAACCGTCGTCAGTGAACGCCTCAGCGTTCAAAGCGTAATCCTGGTAGCCGACGAATTGATCGGGACCGCGCACGACGACCTCGCCATCTATCCCGATCGGGCAGTCCGCGCCGTCGGACCCGACGATGCGAATCTCTGAGCCCGGGAGCGGTTTTCCATCGGTACTCAGCCGGGCCCACTGCGGCTGTCCCTCGTGTTCGCCGGTGATGGTGGGATGTTCGGTGGCGCCGTAACTGCGGAAGGTGCTGATCCCCGCTTGCGCAGCACGCCGGCCGATCTCCTCGGCGACCGGTGCGGCGCCGACCAGAAACTCCCGCAGACTTGCCAGCTTGTCTCCGGTGTCACCCAGATCAAGGATGCCCGCGAGGTGAAATGGTGTGCCCGCAGTGCAGGTCACGCCGAAACGGTGCACCACCTCGACCGCCTGCGCCGGGTCCCAACCATCCATGAAGACAGTCCGGGCGCCGCTGAGCAACGGCCGCAGCATCGACCCGACGCCCGCGATGTGGCCCGGCGGAAAGGTCACCAGCGACACGTCGTCGGGTTTACCGGCCAGCAGCGCCGGCATGGTTCTCTGCTCGGCGAGAACCGTGTTGTGGGTGTGCTGTACACCTTTAGGCGCCGACGCGGTGCCCGATGTGTACAGCAGCAGACAGATATCGTCGGCGGCCACTGCGGGGCGCCGGTACCGGGCGGCGGATGTGTCCAGTTGCGACCACGCGAGATAGCCCTCGCCCGACTCGGCGTCTAGCATGACGACATGCTGCAGTGAGTCGATCCGCGAAAGATCTTGCAGCCTTTTGCTATACACGATCGATCCGTGCCGCTCTGGCATGATCAGTACCTTTGCAGCCGACTGGTCGAGAACGAAGGCCACCTCGGCCATACCGTAGATGTGCACGATCGGCACCAGCACTGCCCCGCACAACAACACCGCCTGATAAGCGACTGCACACTCGACACGATTGGTCAGCTGTACCGCGACGGCGTCGCCGTCGCGCACCCCCAGCCGCTGCAACGACGCCGCCAACGCCACGGCCCGGTCGTGGATTTCGCATACCGTCGGACTGGACACCGAATCGCCGATGATGAAAGTCAACGGCACGTCCTTGTGCTCGACCGCCCCCGCTTCGAAGGCGTCCAGGCAGGTGCGGTCGGAGTACCAACCGGCGCTATACCACTTGTCGCGCAGCTGACGGTGGTCGAAAGGCATCAGATCCGGCGATTCGCTAGAACTGCGCCATGCCCTGGTCGACCGACAAACGGGTGGCGGTCACATAGCGCGACTCGTCGGAGGCCAGCCAACACACCGCGGCGGCAACGTCTTCCGGCTCGCAGGCCCATTGCGGCAGGAACGGGGTCCCCATGTTGTTCAGCGTGGGGTTGGTCTCGATCGCGGCGAACAGCGCGGCAATCATGTCGCCACCGCCCATCGGAGTGTTGACCGGACCGGGATGCACGCTGTTGACCCTGATGTCGTGCTTGCCCAGCTCCGCGGCGAAGGCCCGGGCCATCCCTGTGACGGCATGCTTGCTAGCGGTGTAGTGCACCATGTAGGGCTGCACCTTGACACCGGCGTAGGAGCTGATCAGGATGATCGACCCGCCCCGACCCCCGTCGATGATCCGCTGCGCGCCCGCCATCACCGTGTTCCACGTGCCAGTCACGTTGACGTCGATGATGTCGCGAAACGACTCGGGCGTGATCTCGTTCCACGGCGCCGGGACACATATTCCGGCGTTGGCCACGATGACGTCCAGCCGGCCGTAGGCCTCGACGCCCTCGTCGACGGCCGTCCGCAGCGCATCCAGATCGCGGATGTCCGCGGCGGTAGCCATGATTCGGCCACCTGTCGCTTTCACCATCTCCACCGTCTCGGCGAAGTCATCGGCGGTGGCCGACGGGTAGCGCACTGAGTCAGGTAATGGGCCCGCCAGGTCGACGGCGATGATGTCGGCCCCTTCTTCGGCCATCCGCACCGCGTGTGCACGGCCCTGTCCCCTTGCGGCGCCGGTAATGAAGGCCACCTTCCCCGCGAGCCGGCCCGTCATCGGTCTGACCCTGCGGTCGCCGAGTCGACGTCCAGGGCCAGCGGCCCCTCGCGCACTGCGGTGCCCAACAGTCCCAGCTCCACACCCGCCTCGGCCGCCGCCTCACGGCACGCCGAGATGTCCTTCCGCAGGAACGGCCCCGCCAGTTCTTCGAAACGATCCATCCCGCCGATGCGATGGGCGTGGGCGGCCACATGGCTCCCGGCGCTGCACACCTGCAGGGTGGACAGCAACACACTCGGGTCGACACCTAGCCGAACGCCCAGATGCGTTGCTGCACAGAGAAGTTGAGCATTGGCTGCGAATAGAAGATTGTTGATCAACTTGAGCGCCAACGCGCTGCCCAGTGCGCCGGTCGCCACCACCGGGTCGGCATATGCGGCCAGGATCGGCGTCACCGATGCGACGGCATCACTCGGCCCGCCGATCAACACGGTCAGCGTGCCCGCATCGATGTTCTCGACGGTGCCACTGACCGGCGCGTCGAGGACGATCGGCGCCGCGGCAGAACTGTCCCGCAACGCCTCGAGGGTGGACAGTGTGCCGGTCGTGTGAGAGACGAACACCGCACCCGGCTTCGCATTGGCGATGAAACCCTCTGGACCGAGCCCGGTTTCGCGCAGCTGGGCGTCGGAGAAGAGGCACGAGATGAGGACGTCGCTCCCGCGCGCGAGGTCGGCCACCGAAGCGGCCGCCACCGCACCTTTCGCCTCCAAACGCCGGCGAATCTCCTCGCGGCGGGCGTACACCGAGACATCGTGGCCGGCGCCGAGCAATCGCTCGACCATCGGCTCGCCGAGTTGTCCGGCGCCGAGGAATCCGACGGTGTTGGGCATTGTGCTTTCCTATGGGTCGACGGCCTCAGCCCCACGTCAGGTTCAGCGAATCCACGCCGAACACCTGACCGCCGTGCTCGATAGGCTGCCCCGAGACTTCGTACTCCGGAATGCGCTTGTGCCACTCCTCCAGCACCACCGCCAGCTCCTGTCGGGCGAGATGCGAACCCAGGCACCGGTGCGGGCCGCCGCCGAAGGACAGGTGACGTGTGACGCCGCGGTCGAAGTCGACCGTGCGGGCATTGGGGTAGGCCGATTCGTCCCGGCCTGCGAACGCCAACGAGAACGACGCCATGTCGCCCGCCTTGACCGGGCACCCATGGAAGTCCATGTCCCGGGTCGCCTTTCGCGCGGTCTGCACGATCGGATAAACCCGGAGCAGTTCCTCCACGGCCCTCGGAATGAGCTGCGGTTCGGCGACGATCCGGGCGCGGTCGGCCGGATGGGTGGCCAGATGCAGCATTGCGTACGACAGCTGGTTGGAGACCGTGTCGAGCCCGGCCATGAACAACAACAGCAGGCAGTTGAGCAGCTCCAGGTCGTTGATCGGTTCGTCGTCGATGGTCCAGTCGATGGCCTTGCTGACGATGTCGTCGGCATCCGGGTCACGGTTCTCGCGTCGCTGTTGAATCAGGCCCGAGAAGTAACCCATCACATGCGTCATGCCCTCGAGCCGGGCCGCGTTGACTTCCTCGCCCACCCCGCTCTGATGCAGGATCATGTCCTCCCAGGCCAGGAACTTCTCGAGATCCTCCACGGGCATGCCCATGATCGTCAGGAAGACCGTCGACGGGAACACCCGCGAGATCCGCGCAACGAAGTCGCACCCACCCTCGCCCGCGACCTGGTCGATCAGTTCCGCGGCCAACTTCTGCTGCGCGTCGCGCAGGCCCTTGACGCGACCCGGTGAGAAGTACTCGGCCAGCACATGGCGCCACTTGGCATGGTCGGGCGGGTCGATCATGATCGGGATCCACTTGTACGGCGGCTCCGGTTCCGTCGGCACGATGACGCTGCTGGACCAGAGCTCCGGGTGCTGGAGTCCGTCCAGGATCACCGAGTTGTCGGTGAACACCCAGTAACCAATGCCGGCCTCGGTGTTGCGGAAGACCGGCCGGGCCTCGTCCTGACACTCATCCAGCAGATGGAAGTGCGCTAGCGCCGGCGACTCCGGAGTGTTCATCTCAATATTCTTCACGGGACATGTTGCCGTAGGCCGATTCTCGCTCATGACGTCCTTCCGTAGCGGCAGCGAACGAGCGCGAAGTCCAAGCACCCGCGGGTCGCATACTACGGCAGTCGACTGTCATAATCGATCGAAATCGTGGCCGATGCTCGCCCGGCGACTCAGCACACTAGGTTAACTATGTTAAACGGCGAGCGCAATACCGCTGGCTGGGTCGGGGGCATCCCCTCTGGACGCCCGATTCTCGTCGATCACCGGCGCGCCATGCTGACGGTATCGGGGCTCGCCAAGATGACTACGTGTGGGGCCTTACGGTGTTAGTAGTGGTGCGCCGCTGCCGAGGGGGCTGGTCAGTCCCCATTCGGCAAAACAGGTGTCGTTTTCGCTGTCTTTGATGGGGATGGTCTTGCCGTCGGGTGAGGTGAACTGGCCCTGACTATGCACGAAGTAGTTGTAGTGCGTCCGTGTGCCTTCAGAGAGTTGGAACGAGTAGATGGATCGGCTGTAGGCGGTCAGCGCCAGCTCGACCCGGCCTTCGGGCGAGTCGAGCTTCACCCGGAATTTGACCGGAGGCCGGATGTGGGTCTGCGGGTCGAACCAATACTCTTCCTCTTCGACGGTGACCTGGTCCCAGTCGTAGAAGATTTCTTTGCCGTCGGTGAACACCACTCGGCTGTAGACGACGCCGGAATCAGGACGTGCGTAGAGGAAGATCTGCAGTTCGTCACTGCGATACAGGTGGTAGAAGTATTGGACCGGGAAGGAGCGGGCCTCGACGACCCAGTTCTCCCCGAAGACGAGATGCTCGTTGATCGAATACGAGTGCTCCTCGAGTTCATATTTTTTGCCCCTGGCGGTGATGGTGCCGCTGGTTTTGGCCCAGAAGTCGCGGCCGCCGCGTCCCTCGGTGGGAAGGTCTTCCCACGTGCCGATGTACCAGTCGGGTTCGCTCGTTCGCTCCATGGTGACATCGACATCGACGCCGAGGTGTTCACCCGTGATGTCCCAGAAGGGAGGCCGGGCGATGATTGCCCGGTCACCTGCCTGCCAGACCACCCGGTCGGTTTCCTTCGTGATCGTGTAGTCATCGACGCGGTGGATCGGGTCGATGCGATGGCTGATGAAGTCGTTGTCCTCGATTTTCTGCCGGTCATACGGTGCGGCGTGGAACGTGGTGTTGTTGATGATCGTGTCGCCGACTCCCCAGACAGATCCACCGACGCGGTAATGCAGAGCGATGAGCAGAACATTCTCGCCCTTGGCTTTTCCGAAGATCCCAGCCCCCATGTCCTCGAGGAAGTGGATACCGGTGTACCGGTCGGCCAGCTCTTCACGGCGGCCGATCTCTTGGTCGAGAGTGATGGCTGGCGAGGCTTCTACGTTGGTCATGTGTGTGCGATCTCCTCAGACGTCGGTGTCTAATCCATGGATCGGTCATGGCGTGGGCCGGCATGGCGTGGTAGGGATGACGGCTCGGCTGAGCAACCATCTCAAGGTTTCATGATCACTGATCACGCAATGCTTGACGCTAGCGTTATGGGGAGGTCGACGCAAGGTTTTGGGCGCATTCTCCCGACGAGATTCTTCGGCGCCTAGGCAGCTCACGCTCGCGTCGACGTAGGGTGCAGGCTGTGGCCAGACCAAAGATTGAGCGCGATCCAGCCGTGACCCAACGCATTCTCGACGTGGCGCTGGACGTGATGACTGAGTACGGGACGGCGGCTCCGATGCGGGAGATTGCGCGCCGTGCGGGCATCTCCTATGGCGTTGTGTACAAGCACTTTCCAAGCCAGTCGGCGCTCTTGGCGGCGGCCACCGGGACTCAGTACAGGCGAGTTCAGCAGGCCTGGCTGGCGGCCCAGGACATTGAAGATCCGATCGATCGGATCATCGCTATGTGCATCGCGCCCTTTGAACTCTTCGCAGAGATCGCCGGTTTCCGGTCCGCGTCCTTCATGACCGTAATCGCCGACCCGAATACGAAAACCCGAGTGAGTGCGATCGCCGCGTCGGCGACCGGGTTGTTCCATCAAGCCATTCAGCAGGCCCAGCAACAGGGCTACTTCCGAGGCCTCCCCGAAGACGCCCTTACCCGAATGCTCATCGGCATCCCGGTCGTCTATACCTCGGACTACCTTGTGCCCGAAGAACCGGATTGGCGACAGCTCGAGCAGGACATCGGCCGCCTGATCCGAGAACTCGCCGAGGCGACGCGAATCGCCTCGGCGGTGTAGCAATCGCCGCGGTAACGACTCGAAGACGATGCTCTTGGCGCATACCGCAAACATCGAATAGATGCGCCCTGCTGCGAGTCTCGGGAAGTATGCGGTGGGCTCGCCACAATCTTTAAGCAGAGCCTTCAGGGTCCGGGCAGTCCAGTGTCGGGCTAATTGGTGATGGCAACGGCATTGTCGCCGGGCGGCCGCATGTGAAGGTTCTGTTTCCGATCCGCTCCGGCCATAGGGCACCGGTAACGCGAGATTCTGCCCGAATGCACATCCAGCTCCTCAACGATTATTCGGCCGCACTGCCCGTGTGAATGCGGGCTTGCCGCAGGCCTTCCTGCGGATCGTCGACGTCGACGTCCCAGTCGCCGCACGAGCACGTACAACGGAAGTGACCATTGACAGGCAGGATTGCCTGGCCGTCACACGATCCTCCGGTGTTGGCAATGCTGGTGAGGAACTCCAGGGGCTTTTCGTGGAGAGCGCTGTCATCGGACATGGCGTTACTCCTTGGCGTTGGGGGAGGCCGCGGCTCGGAAGACGGGGAGCATCCAGCCATCGGTAATCGGTGAAAAATCAACGTGCACAGACATTCCTATCGTGATGTCGGCGGGTGCGACGTCGACGATGTTCGAGACCAGTCGCGCACCGGGCGCGTCGGGCAGGTCGAGGACCGCGGGCACCAACAACAGATCGGGCATGCCCGGGAAGCCGTGCACGACGGCGAAGCTGTAGACGACCGCCTGGCCGCTGAGTTCGACCCAGTTCACCGCGTTTGATTGGCAATTGGGGCAAAACGGTGTCGGGGGCAGCCGGAAGGTCTGACAGTCGCCGCACTGCGGGGCCACCAACCGCCGCTCCTTCGCGGCGATCCAGAACGGCTCGGTGTCCTTGTTGACCGCGATCCGCACGTGTTCGCCCGGAATGGTGGTGGCCAGGGTGACCGCGGCGGTGCTCATGCGGCGCGTCCCAGAATCAGCCCGCTCACGGGCAGGCTTGCCGGCCCGCCGGTGACCAGAGCGAGTTCGGCGTCGCGGACCTGGTTGATGGCGGTGCCGCGCATCTGCTCGACTCCTTCCATGATGTGGGTCATCCCGATGATGTAGGCCTCGGAGAGCTGACCGCCGTGGGTGTTGACCGGAATCGAGCCACCGTCGTAGCGAATCGCTCCGCTTTCGACGAACGCGCCGCCCTCCCCCTTGCCGCAGAATCCGTAGTCCTCGAGCTGCATGAGCACCATCGGGCTGAAGTGGTCATAGAGCAGGGCGACGTCGATGTCGGCGGCGCTGATAGCGGCCTGCTCGTAGAGCCGCTTGGCGATGGGCGCATTGCCCGAGGAGGCGAAGTATTCGTCGGGCATGCCCATCCAGGCGAACGCCCTGCCCCAGTCGCGGACGCCGCCGTGGGCGGCGGCAACCACCGGCACCGGCGGTTGCCGCAGATCCCTGGCCCTGTCCATGCTGGTGGTGATGACTGCGACGGCGCCGTCGGTCTCTTGACAGAAGTCGTAGAGACACAAAGGTTCTGCGATCATCCGCGCATTGAAGTAGTCGTCCAACGTCAGCGGTTGGCGATGCATGGCCTTTGGGCGATTGAACGCATTCGCCCGCGTGGAGAGTGCGATCTCGGCGAACGCCTCGCGGCGCGTGCCGTAGAGGTGCATGTGCCTGCGCGCCAGCACCGACATCAACTGACCGGGCCCGAACAGGCCGGATGGTTGGAGGAACGAGTTGATCGGATCGGGGTCCATGGCCGAAAACACCGAGCCCAGGCGTTGTTTGGACTGTTGCAGCGCCATCACCGTCACCACCACCGAGGCGTCCCCGGCGACGATGGCCGCCCGCGCCAGGCCGATCGCGCCCGCGGAGCCGCCGCCGCCGGAGGTCAGTGCGGCGGTGAACCGGACTTCCGGAATGCCAAGCGTTTCCATGAAGTCGGCGGTGTCCATCTTCTCCGTGTAGCCCGCGCTGGCGCCTGAGTAGTAGGCGAACCCGTCGACGTCGGTGACGGGAAGGCCGGCGTCATCACACGCCGCCAGGATGGCCTCGCCGGCCAACTCGGTGATCGACTTCGGTAATGACCCGCCGCGCTTGTAATAGGGCGTGGCACCGACACCCACAATCGCAACGTCGCGCAGTCCAGACGAAGTAGCCACGCGCTCAGAACTTTTCGGCCGGGATGGGCGGCACGTCGGGGAACAGTTCATAGAACGTGCCCTGGGTGATGCGCAGCCGGGTCTCGTCGCTGACCCCGTCGAACAGTCCCTTCAGGGTGTCCTGGGTGTGCCCGAAGGTGCCTTCCATGTGCGGGTAGTCGCTGCCGAACATCACGTTCTTGTAGCCCATGTGCTCGTAAGCGGCGACGGCGGTCTCGTCGTGCTGGAATGACGCATAAACCTGGCTGTAGAGAATCTCCTTCGGACTACGATTCAGCTTGGGCCGCACCGCCATATGGTGCTGGCGATAGCCCTCGACCATCCGGTCGCCAAGGAACGGCACCCAGGTGGCGCCACCTTCGGAGATCAGCACCCGGAGGTCGGGGTGGCGGTCTAAGGCACCGGAGGCGACCATCTTCATCGCCGCCCGCTGACCGGAGAACGTGGTCTCGGCGTAATTCATCACGGCCCCGCCCGGCCCGCGGTACACCATGCCCGCCCCGCCGCTCGCGCCACCGACCGTCATGTCGACCGGATCGGTGCCGATGTGGAACGCGATCACCATGCCGGCTTCCTCGGCTGCCGCCCAGAACGGTTCCCACTCCTTGCGGTGCCAGTCCGGAGCGCTCGGATGAGGAGTGGTCGGCAAGAACACGGCCTTGAAGCCTTTGCCTGCGGCCCAATGCAATTCCTCGATTGCGTCCTCCACGATCAGTGTCGACACCTGGGCGGTCACCACATAGCGCGGTGACACCGCGCAGATCTCCTCGAGTGCCCATTCGTTGCTGGCGCGCATGCACGCCTTGAGCAGTTCGGGGGTGCGGAAAGTCGATCCCCACATGCCCAATGACGGGAAGATCACCTCACCCCAGACACCCTCCTTGTCCAAGTCCGCCAACCGCGCCTTCGCGTCGCGGATGCCCTGCGGCTTCATGCTCTCCTCGATGAAGGCCTCCATCGCCGAGGACGGCAGCTTGCGCCGGAAGATCTGTCCGTCGACCGAGACCGTCTCGTACTCGCCGTCGGGATCCTTCTCCGCGTGCGGCGTCAGCTCGGCGAGCGCCTTGGGCAACCGGGACTGCCACAGGTCGTCGGGCTCCAGGAAGTGGGAGTCACCCGAATTCGTCCAGATCATGCTCATTGGCCCTCCACGGATCCGTCGCTCCTTCGGATGATGCCAGCTGCTCTCGCGCAAGTCCAGTATTTCTAATACATAGCCATTATTATTTGGTCCAAGGTGCGACGCCAGTAAGACTTAGGCGGACTGGAGGAGGCCCATGGCGGAGCTGCGAACTGAGTCGGCCGCGGGCGCGCGGAGGCGCAACGCGTCGGGTGAGTCGACCCGGGTGATGTTGATGGAGGTCGCCGAGCGGCTGTTCGCCACGCGCGGCATCGAGGCGGTGACGTTAAGGGAGATCCAACTAGCGGCCGGGCAGTCCAACACGTCGGTGATTCGCTATCACTTCGGCTCTCGCGAGGGTCTGATCCGCGCCCTAATCTCCTACCGCCAGGCGTCCCTCGGGATCGATCGCCAGAAGATGCTCGCGAGCATGCGCGAGGAAGGAAAAGAGGCGGACCCGCGCGCCGTGGTGTGGCTGATGGTGCGCCCACTGGCCAACAGCATCGCCGCGGGCGAGATGTTCGCGCCGTTCCTGGCCCGGCTCATGGAGGATCCGCGGGCCCGCAGCGACTACTGGCCGGACCACGTCGACGACGAATGGACACAGGAGAAGCTGGAGAAACTGGTAGACGCCGCGCTGCAGGACCTGCCTGAGCGGATCCGGCGCGGCCGTACGTTTCAGCTGTACATCAGTCTGATCAACGTGCTGGCCGCCTCCGCCCGCGTGGGGCATGGACTCAGCGAAGCGCAGCTGCACAATTACGTGGACACCTGGGTCGGAATGCTGACGGCGCCGGTGTCCTACGAGACCCGCGCGCTGATCGCTGAGCGCGACGATAACTGAACGCTCAGCCGCCGCCGACGATCTCTCTGGCTCTCAGGTCGGCGATCGCCGCCTCGTCCAGTCCGATTTCGCGCAGCACCGCCTCGGTGTGTTGCCCGATGGTGCATCCCGCGTCGGCCCGTGTCCGCGAGCGCGAGAACCGGCACAGCGGTGCGAGCCGCCGGTGCTCCTCGAAAATCGGGCTGTGGGCGTCCACGGCATAGCCTGCCTCGTAGTACGGATCGCTCTGCAGCACCAACTCGGAATTGGCCTCCACCACCTCGACGCAGCCGACGTCCTGGGCGGACAGTTCGTGCTCCCACTCCAACTTGGTCTTGTTGGCGAACACGGTTGTCAGTACGGAGATCAGCTCGTCGTCGTGCGCCGCGCGAGATTCGGCATCGGTAAAACGCTCGTCGGCGTGCAAGTCGACGTAGGGCGACATCGCCTTCGTCAGCGCCGGCCATTCGCGCGGCAACGGTGCGGCGAGAAAGACGTAACCGTCTGCCGCGCGGTACATCCGGTACAAGGCATTCATGCCGAAGAATTGTTCGTCGGCGGCTGCCTCGGCGGGACGGGACGCATAGCTTGCGCTGTAGGCGATCATCGCCTGCTGCGCGGTGGCGAGCATCGTGGTGACCACGTTGGACATCGGTCGTCCCATCCGCTTGGCATACAGCGCGACCAGCAGCGCAGAACCGACACCGTGCGCGGCGATGCCGTCAGATTGCACTGCGGGCACGGCCCCGCCCGCGTGCAGTTTGACCGCTCGGCGGTGCAGGTCATCCAAGTCGGTGGCCGGCTCGCCCGTGTCGTGGCTGTCGACCAGCGCCAGCCCGGATGCCGCACCGACCGACGGCGCGTAGGCGGCGCGGTGCGCGAAGGGTCCGTCGACCCCGTAACCTGAGGTCGTCACGAACGCCAAGTCCGGGTTGACCGCCCGCAGCGACGCCTCGTCGATCTTCGCCCGCTCGGCGGCCTTGCCACGGAAGCACTGCAGCACGATGTCGGACCGCTTGGCCAGTTCGTACACCAGCTCAAGGCCTTCGGGCTTGGTGAAGTCAATCGCGACGCTTTCCTTGCCCTGCAACACTTTTGCGCCGCCCGCCTCGGGGAACGCGACCAGATTGCGGATGTTGTCGCCTTCCAGCGGCTCGACCTTGATGACGCGAGCGCCCAGGTCGGCCAGCAGGGTCGCGCCGTACGGTCCCGCGAACATGCTGCCGAACTCCAGCACCGTCACGCCCGTCAGCGGCGGTGCGTCGTGGTCCGCGTGCCGTGCGGGTAGTGCGGCCCTGCGCACTTGGCCGAGCTGCTCGAAGGTGACCGAGTCGTTGTGCTCGCCGACTCGCGGAGCCGGCCGAAGCGGGGTCAACGGCTTGCCGTCAGCGTGAATGAGGGTCGACGGCTGCCGTACCGGCCCGAGATCGGGATCGATCACGGTCGCGGCGCGGCCTTCGTGAGCGGTTTGCGGGTGATCCAGTGATTCCTCGGGAGTTCGGAACAGTTCGCCGCTCAGGTCAAGGTTTTCTGTCATGGCCCGCTGCCATTCGGCGAGCGTGCGGGCCCCCACCCGCTCGATCATCATGTCCCACCACTCGGTGCGAAGTTCGGGGGTCGGCAGCATCGGAAAACCCTGCCACTTCGGGTCCGCGAGGTCCCCCAGCAGGTCCAGTTCAGTCAGCCAAGCGCCGATCAACTTGGGCGACACCTGAGCGAACTGTAGCCAGCGACCGTCCTTCGTCGGACAGACCAGGAGTGCGTAGATTAGGTAGGCCTGGGGCCGGCCCTGGTCGTCGTAGGCGGCGTCCATCGGTTCGAAGGCGCCCGGATACCGTTCCAGCACCATCTCGTAAAACCAGTTGTACGGATCCATCGAACCCATGCCGGTCACCAGATTGGTCTCGACGGTTTGGCCGCGCCCACTGCTCTCCCGCTCAAGGAGCGCGGCAAGCACGCCCTGAACAGCGGCGTGGGCGGCGCCCCAAGAGGCATAGGCGAAGGTGGTGTAGGCCGGTCCCGGCCTCGTGGTCAGTCCGCGCTTTTCGTGCATGACACCCGTCTTCGCCATCACCAGGGCCTCCCAGCCCTTGTAGTCGCGAAACGGCCCGGTCGATCCCCAGCCCGTGATCGTCGCCACGACAAGTCGCGGGTAGGCCTCCGACAATGCGTCGGGGGTAAGTCCGATGCGCTCGGCCGTGGTCGGCCGCATGGTGTTAACCATGACGTCGGCGCGGCGCAGCAAAGCACGCAGACGCTCCAGATCAGCCTCGTCATGCAGGTCCAATGTCACGCTGAGCTTGCCACGCAGCAGGGCGGGCCAGCCCGCGAGCTCGCGCAGCGGACTACCGTCGAGCGGCTCGACCATGATCACCTCGGCACCGCAGTCGGCGAGGAACTGCGTCGCCTGCGCTCCGGGCAGCGTTGTCGATAGGTCGACCACCACGAGACCAGCCAGTGGACCGCCCGACGCCGTACCGACTTCCGGCATGTTCGCTCCTAGGGTGTGCTGGCAGGTCTCGTTCGACGTGTTGTGACGCACGCCACGCCAGCATCGCAGCGACCAAGATTAATGTCAATGCATTAGTCTTGCCGCGTGACTGAGGGGTGTGCGAAGTGATCCATGAACGGCAGACACAGGGTGGTTTCCCGCCCATGCGGACCTGGCAGGAGCCGACCGTAAGCAGCCCGGGTGGCGGTGCTGAGTACGGCGACATGATCGCCGCGCTGCGCAATTTCCTCGACCATGTGGCAGCGGCCGCTCCGGACGTGGCGACCACAGTGGACCTCACACAGGACTTGAACGGGTGGGCCAACCGGGTGGCCCAGTTTGCAGTACCTGAGCGCAGGCAGATCTTCGCCCGCCGGCTTGATCTGCCCGGCCGCGGACAAACCATGTCCCCCAACTTCATTCCGCTCGGCGGCGACCACCAGAGCGTGCACGGGGTGGTCACATTCGGCCGCTATTTCCTCGGCGGTGGTGGCGCGGTGCACGGCGGGGCCATCTCGCTGCTATTCGATGAGGTGCTCGGCCGGCTGGCCAGTAGCGGCGACCGGGCGCCTGCGCGAACCGCCTACTTGCACACCGACTACCGATCGATCACACCGATCGGCGAGGAGCTCGCGGTGCGCGCCTGGTTCGTCAGCGAGCAAGGACGTAAGCGGATTCTGCGGGCGACGATCACTCACGGTGACACTCTGTGCGCCGAAGCAGAGGGACTGTTCATCGTCCTGCGACCCGACCAGCCCTGAGCCGTCCGCTCAGCGCACCGCGAATCCGGCATCTAGCGGCCACGCCACCCCGGTGATGAATTTCGCCTCGTCGGAGACCAGCCACGCCACTGCGCCGGCGATGTCCTCGGGCATCAGGATCTGAATCGGCAGCGCATTCTGCATGGCGGCCACTGCCGTGTCGTTGGCCTCGAGCAGCTTGCCCATGGTTTCGTTCATCACCATGCCGGTCGCCACGCCGGTGGGGTGGATGGTATTGACCCGAATCCAATACTGCGCCAACTCATTCGCCCACACCTGCATGAGCCCGACCAGTCCCCGCTTGGCGGCGGTGTAAGCCTGTCCGCCTGCCCGGTCGGTACCGGTGCCCTTCAATCCCGCACTGGAACTCGTCAGCACGATGGATCCGCCGCGGCCGCCGTCGATGAGGGCGGGGATAGCGGCCTCGACGGTGTTCCAGACTCCGATGAGGTTCACGTCGACGATGTCGCGGAAGATCTGGCTGCGGTCTCCCTCGCCGCCGAGTCTGATGATGCCGGCGTTGGCCAGGACGATGTCGAGACGGCCGAACTCGCGGACGCCTTCGTTGACGGCCTGTTTTAAGGCATCGGCGTCGCGGACGTCGGCTTGGTGGGCAATGATCCGCCGACCTTGGTTCTCAACGAGCTTGATGGTTTCATCGAGATCGTCGGGCGTGGCGTTGGGGTAGTCCATCGAGTCGATGTCGCGGCAGATGTCCACGGCCACGATGTCGGCGCCTTCGGCGGCGAGCCGAACGGCATGGGCGCGGCCCTGCCCTCGCGCCGCGCCGGTGATGAACGCCACCCGTCCGTCGTGTCTTCCCATAGCTAGATTCCTCTCATCGTGTCGATTGTCGACGCTGAATATCTCTGTCACGCTGGGTGATCAATTCGCGCAGGGCTAGCCGGTCCGGCTTGAGCATCGCCGTCAAGGGCAGCTCATCAACAATGAGCAGCTCGTCGGGGGCCTTGTAGTCGGCCAGTTCACTTGCCACGTGGGCGCGCAGTTCAGCCAGTGTCGGCGGACCGGTGGCGTCCGCGGGTACCACGCACGCGACGCCGATTTCTCCGATCACGGGTGCGGAACGGCCAATCACGGCGGCATGTTTCACGCCGGGGTGCCCGGTGAGCGTCCGCTCCACCTCACCGGGATGCACGTTGTAGCCACCCCGGATGTACATGTCACCGCGGCGCCCGACAAGTGTGATATTGCCGTCGTCGCCGAGCACGCCGACGTCGCCGGTGCGCAGCCACCCGTCGCGCAGCACCTCTGCGGTGAGTTCCGAGTTGCGCCAGTAGCCACGCATCACACACGGGCCGCTCACCTCAAGTACGCCGTCCGATCCGATCCGCACGTCCATTCCCGCGGCAGGCCGTCCCACGGTGCGGAATTGAACCTCGGGGGCGTCGTCCGGTTCGGTGCCGCTGATGGTCGGGCACTCGGTCATCGCGTACCGCACGACCAGCGGGACCCCGATGCCCTCGGCGACCCTGCGTACCAGTTCGGGTGGCGCCGGCGCTGTGGCCACCACTCCGATCCGCAAGTGCGGCAATGCCTTCGAGGTCACTCCATCGACGTCGAGCAGCTTGGCCCACTGGGTCGGCACCGCGCCCGCCACGGTGACTCGCTCGTCGCGAAGGACGTCGAACATGCCCTGGGCCGACCACGGTGTCGGGGGCACCACCAGCGTGCTGCCCCAGACCAACTGATCCCAGAGCTTGAACATGTAGCCGGCGTGGGCGAACGGCGTGGACGTGAGCCGCCGGTCATAGGGCGCGCTCATCACGCCTGACGCTGCCGCGCCCGCGGCCAGCCGGTCGGCGTCGAAGGCTGCACCTTTTGGCGTCCCCGTCGTGCCACTGGTGAAGATCAACGCAACAACGTCCCGGCGATTCAACTCCACCGAAGGCGGCGCCGAGCGCGATGTGTCACGGCACAGCGCATCCCGCGACAGCAGCCGATGCCCGGTGCCGGGTAACGCATCAAGCAGTCCGTCAGCGACGACCAACGCCGGATCTGCCTGCTGCAGAATCGATTCGATCTCTCTGCGGCCCAGTCGCGGGTTCAGCCCGGTGGTGATCGCACCGATCATGGCCGCCGCGGCGTAGCACGTCGCGTAGTCGATGCCCGACGGCAGCCACAGCACGACCACATCGCCCTTGCCGACGCCGAGGTCGGCAAACTGGGTCGCGACGCTACGAGCCCGACCGATCCACTCCGCGAACGTGATTCGCGCCCCCGGCTCGACGTAGGCCTCGATATCGCCGTGAACGGCGGCCGCCAGCTCCAACATCGCGCGGGTATCCACGACGTCGGAGCTCAGCGGTGCGCGGTCCACCTACGGCTCCTCGGCGCCGAGAATCATTGTGCCGCTGGAGCAGAACCAGCCGCCGGTGCCGCTGACACAGGCGATCTTGGCATCGGGCACTTGGCGCGGGCCGCATTCGCCGCGCAACTGTCGCGCAGCCTCGACCAGCAGGAACAACCCCCGCTGACCGGGGTGGCACGCCGACAGCCCGCCACCGTCGGTGTTGGTGGGAAGCGCGCCGCCCAGGCGCAGCGCACCTTTCTCGACGAAGGCACCCCCCTCCCCCTTGGGGCAGAAGCCGAGGTCTTCGATGGTGAGCAGCAACATGTAGGTGAACGCGTCGTAGATTTCGGCGACGTCGACGTCGGACGGCGAGACCCCGGCGCGGGCGAAGGCCAGCGGTCCGCTGACCGCGGCCGGGCCAACGGTGAGGTCGTCCCACTGGGAGGTGAGCATGTGCGAGGTCGTTTCCGCTGAACCCAGCACCCAAACTGGCTTACTACGTAGATCCTTCGCACGTTCCGCACTGACGAGCACTGCCGCGGCCCCGCCGTCGCTGCGAATGCAGCAGTGCAGCTTGGTGAACGGGTCGGCGATCATCGGTCCGCCGAGCACGTCGTCGATAGTGATCGGTTCGCGATAGTAGGCATCGGGATTGTCGGCCGCGTTGAACCGCGCGGACACAGCGACCTCGGCCAGCTGCTCGATCGTGGTGCCATAAGTGAACATGTGCCGCCGCGCAGCCATGGCGTACTTGGAGATCAGGGTGTGGCCGTAGGGCGCTTCCCACTGTAGGGGTCCGCGTGCGCCCCAGTTGATGTTGGCCCCCCGCAATCCCTTTCGAAGATCCGAGCGGGCGGTCGAGCCGTACGTCAGCAGGACCACGTCGGCGTGCCCAGCGGCGATCGCATCAGCCGCGTGGGCGGCCATCACCTCCCACGACGCTCCCCCGACCGCGGTGGAGTCGATCCAGCGGGGCCGCAGACCGAGATACTCGCCGACATCGACCGGGGGCAGTGTGCCCTGGCCGGTGGAGGCCAACCCGTCGACGTCATCGGGTGTCAGACCGGCATCCGCCAGGGCGCGGCGGCTGGCCTGGGCGATCAGCTCGTAGGGTCCCTTGTCGTCGACCCGGCCGACGTCGGACAGGGCGACGCCCGCGATGGCTGCGGCCCCAGCGGCGCCGCTCACTGGGCGCGGTCCTGGGCCAGCAGTTCGGCCAGCACGTCGGTGGGCTCACCGAACAAGTGCCGAAACACGTGCGCGCGCTTCAGATACAGGTGCATGTCGTTCTCGAATGTGTAGCCCATCCCGCCGAACACCTGGATGCCCGCGGCGGCATTCTCGACGGCCGCCGACCCGGCCACCGTGAGGGCCGACAGCACCTGCATCAAGGCGTCGGCGCGGCCACTGCCGACAGCGATCGCAGCGAAGAACGTTTGCGCCTGAGCGGCCTCGGCAGCGATCTCCATATTGACGCAGGCGTGCTTGATCGCCTGGTGCACCCCGATCGGCTTGCCGAACTGCACACGAGTCTTGGCGTGTTCGGTCGCCGACGCTGCGGCGGCCGCGGCCAATCCGGTGAGATAGCCCGCCGCGAGTACCGTGGCGCGTCCCCAGATCCATTCGTCCTCGGCGGGCAACCAGTGCAGGGGTTCGGCGGATTCGACCGTGGCCGAGGATATTCGGGTACCCGGGTCTGCGGCGGTCACGGATTTAAGCGGTCCGAAGGAATCGATGCCGACCAGTGCGGCACCGCTGCGGGCCACCAGCAGGGCGTGCGAGACACCCGCCGGGTCGAACAAATCGAAAGTGCCTTTGACCGGGCGCACGTCGCCGTCGCCGCGCAATACCGCGAGGGCCACCGATGCCGCCCCGGAGCCGATCCGCTGCGCCAGCGCGTCGTCGCCGCAACGGGCGGCCACCCGGGCGCCCAACGTGCATGCCAGGAACGGCCCCGGCGCGAGCCGCTTGCCGAGCTCAACGAACAGCAGAGCCTCGTCGTCCAACCGCCGGCCCGACCCACCGGACGCCTCGTCGAGCCCGAGTGTGAGCAGGCCCAGCTCGGCGCATTCTCGCCACAGTGACTCGGGAATCGGCGCTTCGGCGTGACGATTAGCGCGGATCCGGTCCACTGGCATCCGATCGGCGAGGAATTCTCCTGCTGCCGTAATGATTTCGAGTTGCTCAGCTCCGGGCAGCAGGTCCACCGTCATCTCCTCTCATCGCGGCAGCCCCAACACTCGTTCGCCGACGATGTTGCGCTGAATCTCCGACGTTCCGCCGCCGATGGCTTGGGAGAAGCTGTAGTAGTAGTAACCGACCCAGCCGTCGACGTCCCAGCGCGATGAATACCGGACCGAGGCGGGACCGACAACATCCATCGCCAATCTGCCGATCTCCTTGGCCAATTCGGCATACATCAGCTTGACGATCGAACCCCGCGGGCCGGGCGTCTCGGTCTTCATGGCCTCGCAGATATTGGTGTAGGTGAGCGCCCGCAGCGACGCCACCGAGGCGCGGGCCCGCGCCAGCCGTCGCGCGATGTCGTCGTCGGCGATGGCGGGCCTGCGGCCGTCCGGCCCGACATGGTCGCGGGCATAGTCGATGAGGTCCTCGATGATCTTCGCCAGCCGCACCTGGTTGGCGGTGAACGCGGTGCCGCGCTCGAAGGACAGGGTGGCCATCGCAACCGACCAGCCTTCGCCGACATCGCCGACCACGTTGCTCAGCGGGATTCGCACATCGTCGTAAAACACTTCGCAGAATTCCGAGCCGCCCTCGATGGTCTCGATAGGGCGGACGTCGATGCCCGGCGTGCTCATGTCACAGATCACCCAGGTGATGCCCTTGTGCTTGCTGCCGGTGTTGTCGGTGCGCACCAGCAGCTCCTGGTAATCGGCGACGGTGGCGAAGCTGGTCCACAGCTTCTGCCCCGAGACCACCAGGTCCTCGCCGTCCACCACCGCCTTGGTACGCAATGCCGCCAGGTCCGATCCGGCGTCGGGCTCGGAGAAGCCCTGACACCAAATCACTTCACCACCAAGGATTTTCGGCAAGTGAAAAGACTTCTGTTCGTCGGTGGCCCTGGTGATCAGGGTTGGCCCGGCGTGCGAGTTACCAACGAAGCATGCATCGATGCCGGGGAACCCCCGCGCGGCGTACTCCTCGTACCAGATCAACTGCTGAAGCAGCGTCAGCCCCTTGCCGCCGTATTCGGTGGGCCAGGCGATGCCGGCCCAGCCGCCCTCGGCCTGAGTGCGTTGCCAGGCAAGGTCGTATTCACGGATCCCCGCGTCGTCGCGCGGGCGGGGTTCAGCCGGTTTGTTCTCGTCGAGCCATGTGCGGACCTGGTCACGGAACTCGAGCTGGTCAGGCGTGAAGTCGAGATCCATGATCCGGAATTCTAGGTGACACGACAGTCAGAAACAATGCGTCGTTCATTGGCGGCGATACCTCGCTGCCAGCTGCTCGGTGCCACGGGCCAGCAGTGCCACGTCCGCTCCTACGAGCACGAAGCTCGCCCCGGCCGCCATGTAGCGGCGCGCCAGTGGCTCGCTGAACGCATTAACTCCGGCGCGCTTGCCGTGTTCCACGATGGTCGCCAGCGCGGTTTCTATGGTGCTCACGACGTCTGGATGCTCCGGCTGCCCAAGTTTGCCCATCGAGGCTGCCAGGTCGGCCGGTCCGATGAAGACGGCGTCCACTCCGTCGACGTCGGCGATCTCCCCGAGCTGTGCCAGACCGGCCACGCTCTCCACCTGGACGGTCAACGACACGGCCGTGTCAGCGGTGACGAGATAGTCAGAAATGCGGTTCCAACGGGACGCTCGGGCCAACGCGCTGCCGACCCCGCGGATGCCGTTGGGCGGATAACGCGTGGCGGAAACCGCCGCGACCGCCTCACCGGGGCCATCGATCATCGGGACGATGATGTTCTGAGCCCCGATGTCGAGCAATTGCTTAATGAACACCGGGTCAGCCGAGGGCGGACGCACCAGCACGTCGACGTCCGGGTAGCCGGCCAACACCTGCAGCTGTTCGAGCGTGGTGCGCACATCGTTGGGCGCGTGCTCCTGATCCAACAGCAGCCAGTCGATCCCGGATCCTGCACAGATTTCGGTGACGTAACCGCTGCCCGAGGCCACCCACATGCCGATGCGCGGGTCACCGTCGCCGATGCGCTGTGTCCACCGGTTTGTCACGATGCCTCCGAATCGAACGTCACCGACACCGTGCCCAGCGGTCCATAGTCGGCGACAAAGGTGTCCCCCGGTTCGGCGAACACCGGCTTGGTGAACGATCCGGACAGGATGACCTCGCCGCGTTCCAGCCAAACACCGTGTGGAGCAAGCCGATTGGCCAGCCAGGCCACGCCATTGCCGGGATGGTTGAGCACCGCAGCGGCTACCCCGGATTCCTCGATGGTGCCGTTGCGCAGCAGCAGGGCCGCCACCCAGCGCAAGTCGACGTCCAACGGGCGGAACACCCGCCCGCCCAGGACCAGACCGGCGTCCGCGGCGTTGTCGGCGATGGTGTCAACGATGGTGCGCAGATGACCGGTTTCGGGGTCCGACATCTGCACCCTGGCGTCGAGGACTTCGAGTGCGGGAGTCACGAACTCGGTGGCCCGCAGCACGTCGAACAATGTGACGCCGGGGCCGGATAGCTGCTCGCCCATTACGAACGCCAACTCGACCTCGACGCGCGGACGGATATAACGGCCCAGCGGTATGCGGCCGCCATCCTCGATGAACATGTCGTCGAACAGCGCGCCGTAATCCGGTTCGTCGATCGACACCGCCCGCTGCATCACCTTCGAGGTCAGACCGATCTTGCGACCCTTGACTTCTCGCCCGTCGGCGACCTTGAGCGCGACGAGTGCCCGCTGCACCGCGTAGGCGTCCTCGATGGTCATGTCGGGATAGTCCAACGACAACTGCCGGATCGGCGTGCGGGTCTGCTCGGCCTCGTAGAGCCGCCGGGCAATGTCGGCGAGCTCGTCCTCGGCGGGTCTGCTCATCTCGTAAGGAACTCGATCGCCGCGGCGTTGAACGCCTCGGGATCCTCGAAATGCGGCCAGTGCCGCACCGAGGGCATCTCGAACACCTCCGAATTCGGGATCAGGTCGGCGATGGTGCGCGCCGTGTCCTGATACACGCCGTGGTCCTTGCCCGATGCCACGATCATCACCGGCGCCTCGATGCCGCGCCACTTGTCGTCGGGAATCAGGTTGCGGTGACGCACCTTCTCGTCCTGCAGGATCAGCAGCCGGTCGATGGTGTTGCGGGTGTCCTCGCGCCGATACACGGCCTGGCGTAGGCCGATGAGATCGGGCAGCCGATTGGCTTCGTCGGCGATCAGGTGAGCGAACACGGCGTGCAGCGATTCCCACGTCGGCTCGTTGACCGCCTTGGTTCGTTCCGTGCGGATGCGCGCCATGTTCGACGCCGAGGCTTCCCGTCCGGCCGGCGACATCAGGATCACTTTCTCCACCCGGTCGGCGTGGCCGACGCAGACCGCGGACGCCACGAACGCGCCCAGCGACATGGCGATGAAGTTGGCCGACGCCATGCCGAAGTGGTCCATCACCCCCAATACGTGTTCGACGTAAACCGCGATCTCATAGTCGTAGTCCGGCTTTCCGGAGAACCCGTTGCCGACCATGTCGATCGCCACGCAGTGGAAGTGCTGCGACAGTGCGGCGAGATTGGGCGCGAAGGTCTCCCAGTGCCCGCCGGTGCCGTGCAGCAGGATGGCGTGCGGCTTGTCCGGACCGCCGGCCTCGGCATAGCGGGTACGGACGAGGACTCCATTGACCGGGATGTCAATGAACCCCTGCCGGAACTCGAGCTCCTTGAGGTACATCCAGATGCTGCGGTAGTTCTCGGTGTCGACCCGGCTCACATCGACCGCGTCGGCCGGTGCTGGTGCTTGGCTCATCATCACCTTCTCAAATCTTCGTATCTGACATATATGTCATCTGGCGCTGGCGTCGCGATGCATGCCCCTCATCGTCGCACAAGCTCTATGTTCCCATGTAGGGAATGGCTCCCACCGCTCGGCCTGCAAGTAATACGCCTAGAGTCATTCCGCTCCATTCCATTGATTCTGACACTTGTATGCGGTAATACTGGGCAGGTGAACACTCCGGCCGGACGCCGCGTCCTCGCCGACCTGGTCAACGAGTTCGCGGCCGTGCGGTTGTCGCTGGACGTCAACGGCAACGGCCCCCGCCTGCTCGTCGAGGACCTGGAGGGCGGCGAGCAGGTCTTCTTGTGCCCCTTGGAGTTGGCCAGTTTCACCATGGCCACCGCCGAAGACCGCGAGGAGTGGATCAGGGTGGGCAATTACCGCGGCGAACGCCGCTCAACGGAGCGGCCGTGAGCGCCGCCGCCGACCTGGTGGGTCTGGGCATGACCGCGATGTCGCTGCGTCCCGGCGCGACGCCGCTCGAACTGGCCGTCAAGGCGAGCGCCGCCGCATTGGCCGACGCCGGACTCGAGCGGGCTGACATCGACGGGATCCTGGTCGGCTCGTCGCAGGGGGTTCGGCCGGAACGACTGGGCGTCGGCTTCGCCGCCGCGGCCGGCTTCTCGGATCTGCGCCTGTTGGAGCACGTCGAGATCAAGGGCGCCACGACCATCGCCATGATCCAGCGCGCGCGCCACGCGATCCTCACCGCTGAGGCGGCAACCATACTGTGCGTGTTCGCCGACGCGCCCCTGGTGGCCGGCCGCGGCGCGGGCTCGACCTACGCACACAGTGGCGGCAACGTCGGGGTGCGCGGACTGGAGCGGGCCTCGGGGCTGCTTGGCTCAGTCCCGACGTATGCGCTGCTTACCCAGCGCTGGCTGCACGTCACCGGCACCCGCACCGACGCGCTGCGCTCCGTGGCCACCACGGCAAGGGCATGGGCGTGCGGCAATCCCGACGCGGTCAACCGCGAGCCGCTCGACGACGCCGGCTATGACTCTTCCCCGATGGTTGCCGAACCACTTCGACTGCTCGATTGTGCTCGGCCGGTGAACGGGGCGGTCGCCGTCGTGCTCACCGGGCGGCCCTCGGTCGGGGGCGCCCGATTGCGGGTTCGCGGCACCGGGCGCGACCATCCGGTGCGGCGCCGTCGCTCCGGAGCCGAGTCGTGGTTCGGCGGCGGTGGCCGCGCGGTCCAGGACGCACTCGAACAGGCCGGCATGGCCCGATCAGACCTGCACGTCGCCGAGCTGTACGACCCGTTCTCGATTGTGACCCTGGTGCTGCTCGATGAATACCGGCTCACCGGTGACATTCCCGCGGGTGCGTTCGTGCGCGACGGCCACACCGGGCCGGGCGGCACACTGCCGACCAATACCGGCGGTGGCCAGCTGTCCGGTTTCTACCTGCAGGGCATGACGCCCTTGGCGGAGGCGATGATTCAGCTGCGCGGCACCGGCGGGCAACGTCAGGTTCCCGGGGCCACGGTGGCGCTGGTCGGCGGTATCGGCGGCCGAATGGACCACCATGCCGCGTTGGTGCTGGAGCGTGCCGCATGACCGCCACCGCGGTCGAGGACTGGCTGCTGGACAGCGCACTGGCGCCCGCCGCCGATGACGACATGCTGGCGCCGCTGTACCGAGCGGCCGCACGCAATGAGCTCGCATTGCCGTTCTGCGCGGCTTGCGCCCTGCCACTCGAGCTCGATCAAGAAGTCTGCGACCAATGCGGGAACGCCGAACAAGACTGGCGCACAGTTGATTTACGCGGGACCGTACACGCTGCGACGCTCATGCACCGGCGTGAAGCGGGCCTGGTGCACGGCCTGGTGCCCTACCCCGTCGTCGACGTCGAGCTGACGAGTGGGCACCGGATTGTGATGACGACCGTGCAACCTGCGGACACCGCACCGCCCATCGGCACAACAGTCCATATTGGTTTCCGCCACCTCGGCGACGTCGCCATCCCGGCCATCGACATTCTGGAGGACCAGTGACGACACTTGAATCCGCCCCCGCCGTCGACGACTTCGACGTCGGCAGTGTCATCCGCCACGACCGTGTGCACGGGACCGTGTATACGTCCACCGAGATCTTCCGACGCGAAATGGACACTATCTTCAAGACCGGATGGGTCTACGTCGCCCACGAGAGCGAGGTCAGCGAGCCGGGTGACTACCTGACCCGAATGATCGGCCACGACCCGGTCGTCGTCGCACGCGGTAAGGATGGCGTGGTTCGCGTGATGCTCAACCGCTGCACTCACCGTGCCAACAAGCTGTGCAACGCCGAGAAGGGCAACGCCAACTCGTTCCGGTGCCCGTATCACGGCTGGACATTCGGCAACACCGGTGCTCTGCAGGGTGTTCCGATGCGTGAGGGTTACGGCGAGGAGTTCAACAAGGTGCGTTCCGAGCTGGGCCTTGCCCAGGCGCCTCGGGTCGACAGCTACGGCGGATTCGTCTTCGCATCATTGGCGCCAGACGGTATCTCGTTAACCGAGCACCTTGGCAAGGCAACACGCGCCATCGACCGTCTGCTCAACCTGTCCCCCACCCGCGAGATCGACCTGCGGGCCAACTGGATGAAGCACTTGCACCACGCCAACTGGAAGATGGTGGTGGAGAACAACGTCGACGGTTACCACGCGCTGTTCACCCATGCCTCGGTGTACGACGCGATCAAGCCCGCCAAGGTGTCGCACGTCCCGACTAAGGTCGACGTGCTGGTCCGCGACCTCGGTAACGGCCATTCCGAGATCGACTACAGCGACGAATACCGGAAACTCGACGAGGAATTCGTCTGGTACGGCAGGATCCCGCGAGCCAAGCTCGCCGACTACGTCGGCGCGCTGGAGGGTGCGTACGGCCCCGAGCAGGCGCACGACGCACTGGTGGTGGGTCCACCACACACGTTGATATGGCCCAACCTCTTCCTCGCCGAGATGAACGTGATGTTCGTCGAACCGCAGGCGCCCGACCGCACCATCGCCTACACCACCGCGGTCCTGATACCCGGCCAGGATGCGTTGAACGAGCGCACGCTGCGCCGTTCCGAGGGGGCGATGGGTCCTGCGGGGTTCTTGATCGCCGACGACGGAGAGATCGGGATGCGCAACCAGGCCGGGCTCGCCGCAGAGCTGCCGGAGTGGCTGATGCTGGCCCGCGGCATAGAAAGCGATGTCGACGACATGACTGGAATCATCAACCGCGACAAGAGCGCCGAGACTCCCCAGCGCGGTTTCTACTCACATTGGGCCTCGGTCGTCGGTGGGAGAAGCGAAGCATGACCGTCAACTCCGAAGCCCAGGCACGTCCCGCTCTACGCGCGCTGCCCGCCCCCGAGATCCTGTCGTTTCTCTATCTGGAAGCGCGGCTGGCCGACGAGGGCCGCTACTCGGAGTGGGAAGCGCTGTGGGCCGATGACGACGACACGGTCGAGTACCGCGTCCCGATGCACCCCGACGATGACCCGCGCACCACGCTGGCCTACATCAACGACAACCGGCGACGGATCAAAAGCCGGGTGGCTCAGCTCAACACGGGTAACCGGCACTCCCAGACACCGCCGTCGGTAATGCGGCGCGTGGTCTCCAACAGCGAGGTGGTGGAAACGGCCGCCGACTCCGTCACTGTGGAATCCAACTTCGCTCTATTCGAATACCGTCTACGTCAACGCTTCTGGGCCGGCCGGGTTATCCACACGATTCGCTTGTCACAGGACGGCCCCCGGCTGATTCGCAAGATCGTGCACCTGATCGACGCAAGCGGCCCGGTCGAGACACTCGCTTTCCTAATTTGAACGGACTTCATCTGATGCTCATCGGTGACATCGCGACCAACAACTCCCGCCGCTACCCCGACAAGCGTGCGCTGGTCGATGCCGACCGGGCGCTTACCTGGTCGCAGGTCGACGACAGAGCCCGGCGGCTCGCCGCCTTCCTGATCGGACGGGGGCTGGTACCGGGCGACCGGGTGATGGTGATCGCCCGCAACTGCATCGAATGGCCTGAGATCTCGTTCGGCCTGGCCAAAGCCGGGCTGATCACGGTGCCGGTGAACATCAGGCTGGCTCCCGACGAAGTCGCCCACGTCCGCGACGACTCCGGCGCACGAGCGGTGATCATCCACGCCGACCACTTGGACAAGTTCCTGGGCGAATTAACCGAGCTGGCACTGATATTAGGCGTGGGCGCGCACTCAATGCTCGGCACGAGCGAGTTGGTCACCGACTACGAGACGGCGCTGGCGCAAGCGCAGCCCGGCGCCGAGCGCCGCGACATCACGCCGGACGACGTGGCGTTCATCTTGTACACCAGCGGTACCACCGGTCGCGCCAAAGGTGTGATGCACACTCATCGCGCCCTGCTCTACCAGGCGGCCGACACGAACCTGGTCACCGAGGCCAACCGCTCCGACGTCATGCTCGCGACGACACCGTTCTTTACTGCAGGCGGCATGGTCCGCACGGTGTCTTGGCTCTATCTCGGTCAGACCATGGTGATCCATCAGAGATTCGACCCGCAGGCGGTGATCGACGAGATCGAACGCAGTGCGATCACGTTCACGACCTTCATCCCGACGATGCTGCACCGGACGCTGGCGATCCTCGAAGACGGCCCACCGCGGGACATGTCGAGCCTACGGCGCATCTCCTATGGTTCGGCCCCAGTGCCGCCGGGCCTGGCACGTAAGGCGATGGACCTGCTCGGCTGCGAGCTGCAACAGCGCTACGGCCTCACCGAATGCGGAGGACAGGCAACGATCCTCACCCCGCAAGATCACCGCGACATCGTCGCCGGCAAAACCTCGATCGCGACCTCATGCGGACAGGAAACCCCGATGTGCGTGATCCGCGTCATCGACGTCGACGGCAACGACGCCCCGCCCGGCGATGTCGGCGAAATCGTCATCACCAGCCCCGCCAACGCGATTGGCTACTGGAACCGGCCCGAGCAGACCGCCGAGACGTTCCGTTCTGATGGGCTGCGCTCCGGCGACTTGGGCTACCTTGACGAGGAGGGCTACCTCCACATCACCGGTCGCAAGACCGATCTGATCATCTCCGGCGGGTTCAATGTCTACCCGGCGGAGATTGAGCGGGTGATCGCGCAGCACTCCGATGTCGACATGGTTGCGGTGGTCGGGGTGCCTGACCCCGAGTGGGGTGAGACGCCGGTGGCCGCCGTGATTGCCAAATCCCACGTCGGCGATCAGGACGCACTGACTGCGGAACTGGCTGCGTTGTGCCGCGCGGAATTGGCCGGTTACAAGCAGCCGCGCCGGTTCGTGTTCTGGCGTGAGTTCCCGTTGGGGCCCGCGGGCAAGATCCTCAAACGCGAGATCGCTAACCAGGTGAACCACGTCAGCCAGTCGGGTGGGAAGATGCCGGTATCGACCGGATCGACCGAGGAGCGACGATGATCGAGCAGACCGACCTTGCCACTATTGAATTCCAGGTCGCCGACCACGTCGCCACCGTGGCGCTCAACCGGCCCGAGAAAATGAACAGCTTCACCGAACAGATGGCCGCCGAACTCGCCGCGGTGTGGGCCCGAGTGCGCGACGACGAGGACATCCGGGCCGCGGTGCTGTGCGCCAACGGCGAGCGCGCCTTCTGCACCGGCATCGACGTGACCGAGGGCACCTGGTGGAAGCACCGACCGATCTTCAATCAAGAGGATCCGGGAGAATTGCTGGGGCCGAAGGCACACAAGGTGTGGAAGCCGGTGATCGCGGCACTGCACGGCATCGTGGCCGGCGGCGCCATGTACTTCGTCAACCAGTGCGACTTTTCGATCTGCAGTGAGACGGCCACCTTCTTTGACCCACATGCCAACGCGGGCATCGTCTCGGCGCTGGAGCCGATGGGCATGCTGGCCCTTGGCGTGCCCTACGGCGAGGTGATGCGCTGGGCGCTGCTCGGCAGCGAGGAGCGGATGTCGGCGCAGACCGCGCTGCGAATCGGGCTGGTGACCGAGGTGGTCCCGGACGACCAATTACGCGTCCGCGCCTTCGAACTGGCCTCCGAAATCGCCGCGCGCAGACCCAATGGCGTGCAGGGCACCGTTCGCGCGATGTGGGAGGCCCGTGATCTGACCCCCAGTGTCGCCGCCCGGCACGGCAAGTTCTTCACCGACCTTGGCAACGCCGGGGCTACCCCGGACTCGTTGAACAACAAGAAGAAACCCCGAACAAGATGAGGAGGAGGCGATGACCGACACCGCGACCGAGACGTTGGTCCAGTTCGACCTCCTGATTGGGGGCGAACCATCCTCCGCTGCGTCGGGATTGACCTACGACAGCGTTGACCCCTTCACTGGCAGGCCCTGGGCGCGCGTGCCCGATGCCGCGGCGGCCGATGTGGATCGCGCCGTCGCCGCCGCCCGTGCCGCGCTGAATGGACCGTGGGGTGCGCTCACTGCGACCGCCCGCGGCAAGCTGCTGCACCGACTCGGTGAGATCATCGCGCGCGAAGCCGACCAGCTCGCCGAACTCGAGGTGCGTGACGGCGGCAAGCTGGTTCGCGAAATGGTCGGCCAGATGCGGTCGCTGCCGGATTACTACTTCTACTATGGCGGGCTGGCAGACAAGCTGCAGGGCGACGTCATACCGGTGGACAAGCCCAACTACTTCGTCTACACCCGCCATGAGCCCGTCGGCGTGGTCGGCGCGATCACGCCCTGGAACTCACCGCTACTGCTGTTGACCTGGAAGTTGGCCGCCGGGCTGGCCGCGGGTTGCACGTTCGTCGTCAAGCCAAGCGATCACACCCCGACGTCGACATTGGCGTTCGCAAAGCTGTTCGCCGAGGCCGGTTTTCCGCCGGGCGTGATCAACGTCGTCACCGGCTGGGGTCCGGAGACGGGCGCCGCGCTGGCGTCGCACCCGGGCGTCGACAAGGTCGCGTTCACCGGGTCGACGGCCACCGGCATTCACGTCGGCAAGGCCGCGATCGAGAACATGACCCGGTTCTCACTCGAACTCGGCGGCAAGTCGGCGCAAGTGGTGTTCGCCGATGCTGACCTCGACGCCGCGGCCAACGGGGTGATCGCCGGCGTCTTCGCCGCCACCGGCCAGACGTGTCTGGCGGGCTCGCGCCTGCTGGTAGACCGCAGCGTCGCGGACGCGTTGGTGGAGAAGATCGTCGCGCGGGCGGCGACCATCAAACTGGGCGACCCGAAGGACCCGACGACCGAGATGGGTCCGGTGTCCAACTTGCCGCAGTACGAAAAGGTGCTGTCGCACTTCGCTTCTGCACGTGAGCAGGGGGCGACGGTCGCCTACGGCGGCGAGCCCGCCAGCGACCTCGGCGGGTTCTTCGTCAAGCCAACGGTGCTGACCGGCGTCGACCAGTCGATGCGGGCCGTCGCTGAGGAGATCTTCGGACCCGTGCTGGCGGTGATGACCTTCGAAGACGAAGACGAAGCCGTCGCCGCGGCCAACGGCACCGAGTTCGGACTGGCCGCGGCGGTGTGGACCAAGGACGTCCACCGCGCGCACCGGGTGGCCGCCAAGCTGCGGGCCGGCACGGTGTGGATCAACGCTTATCGAGTCGTCGCGCCTCATGTTCCGTTCGGTGGCATCGGCTACAGCGGCATCGGACGGGAGAACGGCATCGACGCCGTGAAGGACTTCACCGAGACCAAAGCGGTCTGGGTGGAGCTGTCCGGAGAGACTCGCGACCCGTTCACGCTCGGCTGAATCGACAAAAGGGAAAGACATGACGCTGAATCTCGCGGCCGCCGACAAGGTGCTGGCCGGACTGCGGCCGTTTCCGGTGGCGGTCACCACGATTGACGGCGGTTTCGCTAATGGGCTGATGTCGCTGTCGGCCGGCTCGGCCAGCATCGTGCCGGAGCTGCCACGCGCGACCGTCAGCCTGACCAAATACAATAGGACGCACGACATGCTGTTGAACTCCGGCATTTTCGTGATGCACATGCTGTCAGCCGGCCCGCACGAGATCGAGAAGTCGATGGAGATCCTGATGACCCTCGGCGGCAGCTCGGGCCGGGACGGTGACAAGATCTCCAAGCTGCGGAGCAAGCCGGGCGTCACTGGTGCGCCGATCCTGCTTGACGCACACAGCTACGTGGAATGCCGCATCACGGGGTCGCTGGACAACGACGAGAACACCATCTTTGTGGGTGACGTCGTCGCCGCGGAGGTGTTCAGCTCCGAACAGCGGCTGCGGATCGGTGAGGCATGGGGCAAGTTGCCGCAGGAGTGGATCGAGCAGTACGAGGCCAACCACGAGCCGCAGCTGCAGAGTGCACGCGACCTGCGGGCTGCTGCTGCGGCACGGGTCTGATGTCCGAAGGGCCTTCTGGCGCATGGCAGCTGCCGGAAGAATTGGTGATGCTGCGCGATACGGTGCGGCGGTTCATGGATGCGCATGTGCATCCCGTCGAGGAGAAGCTGGACCACGACACAGTCGGGCTACCCCGCGAACAGCTCGTCGCGCTGCAGGCAAAAGCCAGGGAGGCCGGACTGTGGTCACTGCAGACGCCCGAGGAGTACGGCGGCGCCGGGCTCAGTGTCCTCGGCCAAGTGGTGGTCGCCGAGGAGGCAGCGAAATGCCGGATGGGGGCCTTCTTTCCGGCCCTCGGAGCCTTCGGCGGCAACCCCCCCAACATTATGTTCAAGGCGACACCCGAACAGTTCGAAAAGTACGCCCGACCTGTCATCGATGGGATCATGTCCAAGGCGTACACCGCGATCACCGAGGCTTCCGGTGGGTCGGATCCGGCGCGGGCGATCAAGCTCAAGGCGACGCGTGACGGCAGCAGCTACCTGCTCAACGGCTCGAAGATGTGGATTTCACATGCTCCCGACGCCGATTGGGGGGTGGTGTATGCCCGCACCGGTGAGGGGCGCCATGGTATCTCGGCTTTCATTCTCGAAAAGGGCACCCCAGGAGTCACGTTCAGCCGGATCCCCGTGATGGCGTCCTTCGCCCCTTACGAACTGCACTTCGATAACGTTCGGCTCCCGACCGAACAGCTGATCGGCGAAGAGGGACAGGGCTTTTCGTTAGCCGGGGAGTTCCTGGTGCACGGCCGCATCGTGTACGCCGCCGGGCCGATCGGCATTGCGCAGAGCGCGCTGGACATGGCCTGCCGATGGGCCAGGGACCGAGACGTGTTCGGCGGCAGGCTGGCTGACAAGCAGGGCATCCAGTGGATGCTGGTGGACAGTGAGGTAGACCTGCGGGCCGCACGGCTGCTGATGTACCAGGCCGCATCGAACGCCGACCTCGGACGCGACGTCCGGGTGGATGCGTCGGTGGCCAAGATGTTCGGAACCGAAGCAGCATACCGAGTTCTGGATCGGTGCATCCAGATTCACGGCGCACTGGGAATCTCTACCGAACTGCCGCTGGAGCGATGGTTTCGCGACCTGCGCGTCAAGCGTCTGGGCGAAGGTGCGACGGAAGTCCAGCGCGAGATCATCGCGCGATCGCTGGTGCGATAGCCGCGGCGACAATGGAGCTGAAAGGGACCGAAGTGCAATACAACCTGATGTTTCCGATGCGGGCCGTCAAGCACTGGAACCGCTGGTGCGAAGGCGCCGGTATCGGGGACGTCGCACGACTGGTGGAAGAGGCCGGCTTCGATGGCTTTTCCATGTCCGAACACCCCTATCCGGATCGGGAGTGGCTGGCCCGCGGCGGCCACCACGCTTTCGATCCGTTCGTGTCGCTGAGCTTCGCGGCGGCCGCCACCACCCGCATCCGATTGATGACCTACATTCTGGTGTCGGGTTATCGCAACCCGTATCTGACGGCCAAAGCGGCCGCGAGCTTCGATCTGCTCTCGGGTGGTCGGTTCACATTAGGCACGGGAGCCGGCTATCTCAAGGCCGAATTCGAAGCGCTAGGAGCCGATTTCGACCGGCGCGGCGCACTGCTCGACGAGGCGATCGCGGCGTGGAAGGCGACGTGGGCGGGCGTCGATCATGACGGGCCGGAGTTCGGGGTCAGCGGACATGTCGCGCTGCCACCGCCGCTGACGACGGGTGGTCCGCCGATCTGGATCGGTGGCAACGGCGCGGCCGCGCAACGTCGTGTCGTGGAGGTCGCCGACGGCTGGATGCCGATGGCCGCGTCGGGCGAGATGGCCGCGATCACCCGCGCCCGCCCACTCGAGGACATCGACACGCTTGGTGACTGGATCGCGAGGGTGAACAAGCAGCGGGCGGAAGCGGGCCGCGGCGCTGCTGACGTCGCCTTCGTTCCGTTCGAAGCGCACCTGCTCGCCAGCGGCAACTGCGAGAGATTCTGCGCCGCGGTGCAGCCGCGGCTGGACGCCTACGCCGAGGCGGGTGTCACGTGGATCACCATCGAGCCGGCCAGCAGGAGCTACACAGACTTCCGGACCGACATCGACATGCTGAGCTCCCAGTTGATCAACTCCCGATGAACGGCGCCGTCAAGTCCCTGCCCGACCTCGTGCTCGTCCACGGCGGCGAGCACGCCGGTGACTGCTGGGATCTCGTCATCGCCGAATTGCGCCGCCAGGAACCCGGATTACGCACTCTCGCAGTGGATCTGCCCGGACACGGCAATAAGCCAGGCGACCTCGCGACCGTCACGATCGCCGATTGGGTGGACTCTGTCGTCGCCGACATCGAGGAAGCGGGTCTCGGTGACATCGTGATCGTGGGCCACTCGATGGCGGGTGTGACCGTCCCCGGCGTCGTCGCTAAGCTCGGTCCCTCCCGAGTCCGGGAGATGATTCTGGCAACGGCATTCGTTCCGCCGCAGGGCTCGGCCATCGCGGACACACTCGGCGGACCGCTGGCGGTCTTCGCTCGGCGCGCCGCGCGTATCGGCAGACCCATGAAGATTCCAACGCCGGCGGCACGCTGGGCGTTCTGCAACGGCATGACCCCCGCGCAGCGCCGGCTGACGATGTCCAAACTGCAAGCGGAGTCAGCGCGGATACCCGGAGAGCCGGTCGACCGCAGCGGACTACCCACCGATGTGCCGCGCACCTGGATATTGACCACCCGCGACCGCGCCCTGTCGGTGGCCTCACAGCACGCCAGCATCGCGGCACTCGGCGGGGTGGATACCGTTATCCCCGTCGATGCCTGCCACGAGGTGATGTTCAGCCATCCGGTGCGATTGGCCGAGATACTCATCGAGCGATGCCGGTTAAGGGGCTAGAGATCAGGTGACAGACTCATCATCGACGAATCAATCCGACCCAGCACCGACGTGCTTCTTCGTCACCGACGGAAAATGCTATGTGCCTACTTCTTTGGCGAGAGGGCCATGGGGTCCGTCGCTCAGCGGCAATTACATCGGTGGGTTGTTGGGGCGAGCGGTCGAGCAAGAAGTAGACGATGTCGACCTTCAACCCGCCCGGCTGACCGTCGACCTGCTCAGGCCGGTGGCGTTGCAACCACTGCAGATGCATTCCTCGGTTGTGCGTGACGGCCGCCGACTTCGACTGGTCGACGCGGTCATGACTCAGAACGACGTGATCGTGGCGCGGGCCAGCGCATTGTTCCTCCGCCGGAGTGAGCATGCCGTGGACACCGTGTGGACGTCACCCGTCACGATGCCCGCAGTGCCCGCGGAGCCCGACGTGCTGAATGACGATGCCCCGATGGTGTTTCACTCGTTCGGCCGGGACCCAGTCGCGGGGAGTCCGGGTGTCGGCATCAAAGAGTGGCGACACCACGGCCAGAAATTCGCGTGGATGCGGGAGACGAAGTTTCTCGTCGATGACGAGCCATTATCGCCTTTCACTCGCGCCGTCATGGCCGGAGACGTCACCAGCTCGCTAACCAATTGGGGTACTGAGGGATTGCAGTTCATCAACGCCGACTACACGATCACGCTCAGTCGCCTGCCGGAAGGTGTCTACATCGGATTGGCGTCGGTGACGCACTACAGCCATGCGGGGGTCGCCACTGGGGTGGCGACCCTGTTTGACGAAACCGGGCCGATCGGCAGCGGGATGGCAACGGCGTTGTCGAACCCGGGATTCACGCCACCACCGTCAATGGTGGTGAGCTGACCGGAGCTCAGGTGATGGCACCCTCGAGCTTCAGTTCGATCAAGTCGTGGACTTGATGTGCATCGATACCTCCCTGCGGCGCACAAGCATTGCCCTGGAAATGCTGGGCACGCACCATCTAGGCTGCCGGCTCTGGAACCGTGATCATTGGGGCTTAGCCGGTCATCCGTTGCGGATCGCCTCAGCGAGTTTCGCGGGCGCATCGATCATGACAAAGGCGGAGCAATCCGGGATCTCGATCAACGCGGCATGTGGAAACGCGTCGCGTAGCCGGCGAGCATGGTCGAGGGGGAACAGTTTATCCTCGGTGCCCCATGTCAATGTGACGGGTCTGTCGAACGCCTTGATCGCAGGTGCGGCACGCAGAGTCAGCGCCGGATCCAGTGAGGCGGTCACCATGACCGCGTCGCGACGGGCCGCTCGGCTGGTGGCGAACGCGCCGAAGATCTCCCGTTGCCGCTCGTGGGAGGGCGGGTGCTTGGACACCGCCTTCAGGAAGAAGCTCTGCCCTGGTTCAGTGGCCAACAGGCGGACAATTCCTCCACCCACCCGGGAGCTGAGACGGCACAGCTTGACGATCTGAGCGAAGGAGCCAGGCGGAAAGTGTTCGTAGCTATCGCAATTGGTGAGTACCAGACGGGCGATGCGGGATGTGTCCAGACCTGGATCGCCCAGCGATGCCAGCACCAGTCCACCACCGGTGTCGTTGGCCACCACGGTGACGTCGGTCAGATCGAGGGCTTCCATGAAGTGGACGATGCGCCGCGCTGCCGCCTCAGCGCCCAGGTCGGCGCCGCCGGTGGGGGTGCTATGCGCGCCCAGCGGCCAGGTCGGCGCGATGCAGCGGCAGCCCTCCCCTAGTTCAGCCACGACGTCGTTCCACACCGCGCCGGTGACATAGACGCCGTGGACGAAAAGGATCGTCGAACCCGTTCCGCTGTCGGTGTATTCGATGTCCAAGTTGTCTACTCGTACTGTCTGGGTTGTCACGTCGACTCTCCTGTGCTCAGTGGCCACGAAAATTTGGGGTGCGCCGTTCGCGGAAGGCGCGTGCCCCTTCTCTGAAGTCAGCGGTCTCGACCAACGCCAACTGCCCCTCGGCTTCGATAGCTTGCACCGGCTCGAGCTCGGCCAGGGTCGCTGCGGCCAGCGCACGCTTCGTCCAGCCGAACGCCAACGTTGGACCGCCGGAGACCGACCGCAGCACGTCGGTCAGCACCGACTCGTATTCGTCCGCGGAAGTGATGTGCGAGATCATCCCCCATTCGAATGCGGTTGCAGCGGAGATCTTTTCCGCGGTCATGGCCATGCGAGCGGTGCGCGCTCGACCAATCAGCAATGGCAGCAGCGCGGACGCACCCCCGTCCGGCATCAGCCCGACCCGGGTAAAGGCCAACTGAAAGTACGACGCTGGCGCGGCCACCACCAGATCGCAGGCGAGCGCCAGCGCACACCCGAAGCCAACGGCCGCTCCATGGACACCGGCGATCACCGGCTTGGGTAGCGAGGTGATCGCCCGGACCACCCGGTTGGCGGCATCAGCGGCGCCCGCAGTGTCACCGCCGGTCAGGTCGCCGCCGGAACAGAATGCTCGACCGGCACCGGTGAGCAGCACCGCGCGGACTGATTCGTCTGCCTCGGCATCGCGAATGTGAACCGACAACTCCTCGAGCATGGGGGTGTCGACGGCGTTGAGCTTCTCCGGTCGGTCCAGCCGGATCCGCAGCACCGCGCCGTCGTGCTCGACCGAGATGCCGTTCATCGCAACGGGATCATAGGCCGAGGTCGCGTCCGATGATGTCCTTCATGATCTCGGTGGTGCCACCGAAGATCGTCATGATGCGATTGTCCATATAGTCGCGCGCGACGCGGTATTCCGTCATATAGCCATAGCCGCCGTGCAACTGCACGCAGCCATCGATCACCTTCTTGGCGGTCTCGGTGCACCACCATTTTGCCTTCGATGCCTCGACTGCGGTGAGTTCCCCGTCCACTACCGCCTGGAGGCACCTGTCGATGTATTGCTCACCGATCTCGAGCTCGGTGTCCATCTCGGCCAACAGGAATCGGTTGTGCTGGAAGCTGCCGATCGACTGGCCGAAAGCCTTGCGGTCCTTGGCGTATTGCAAGGTCTGCCGCCAGGTCTCGCGTGCGCCGGCGATGGCTGAGATGGCGATGGACAACCGCTCCGACGGAAGGTTGTGCATCAGGTGATAGAAGCCGCGTCCCTCTTTGCCCAGCAGGTTCGCCGATGGCACCCGAACGTTCTCGAAGGCTAGCTCGGCGGTGTCCTGGTAATGCAACCCCATCTTTTCGAGCTTGCGGCCGCGGCTGAAGCCCTCCATGCCCGCCTCGACCACGAGCAATGTGAAGCCCTTGTGGCCGGCCTCGGGGTCTGTGCGGCATACCACCACTACCAGATCGCAGTTGATGCCGGATGAGATGAATGTCTTGGCGCCGTTGATGATCCAGTCGTCACCGTCGCGGACGGCCGAGGTGCGGATCCCGGCCAGGTCGCTGCCCGCGCCAGGCTCGGTCATCGCTACGGCGACGATCAGTTCGCCGCTGATGATGCCCGGCAGCCAGCGCTCCTTCTGCTCATCGTTGGCCAACGACGAGAAGTACGGGCCCACAACGTCGTTTTGCAGGCTCAACGACGGCGACGGCCCTCCGTATCGGGCGATCTCCTCGTCGATGACCGCGTTGAACCGGAAGTCGTCGACTCCCCCGCCGCCGTACTGCTCGGGCATGTTGAACCCGATCAACCCGTATTTGCCAGCGGCGACGAACGCCGAGCGGTCGACGATGCGGTCGGCTTCCCAACGCTCGGCGTTTGGCACGAGTTCACGCTCGATGAACTGCCGGACCGTCTCGCGGAATGCCTCGTGCTCCGGCTCCAGAACGAGTCTTTTCATGTGGTGATCTCACTCTCCATACAGTCGTCGCATTTCTTCACCGACTTTGCCAGAAACTCGCGAAACGACCTGTGCTCCCCGCCTTCGCAGATCGGCATCCGGGATCGGCAGCACAACAGCACCGGTCGCCTTCGACGGCAGCAACACCTTGGCGGTGCCTCGCGTGGTGGTTTCGCCCCGCTGGCTGGTGGCGAAGACGTCCAGCGACACTGGGTCTTCAGCCCCCTCGCCCTTTGAGGTGACCGTGCCAGTGCAGCGGTGCACGTCTCCGTGGTAGTTGAAGCCGCGTAGTTGCAGATCCATCTCAGCCAGCCAGCCGTCGTCACCGGTCCAGTTGGTCAGCAGGTGGCTTACCCACGCCGCGCGCATCTGACCATAGTCGTACGGCGCCGGAATACCAAGTGCCTGAGCGCGTTCGGCATCCCAGTGCAGTCGTTGCACGACGTCGGGGACGCCATACTCATCCGGCTGGTAGAAAGCGGGCATCCGCTTGCGTAATTGGTGGGCGAATTTCAGCGGCCCCACGCCATAGCCGCCCCAGCCCCACCCCATGTGCATCGAGATGATGTCGACGACAGTCAACGGGCCCTTGATGATTCCGGGGAGTTCGTCGCCCACCGAGACGTCCTCCCACCACTGGGGATCAGCGCCTCGCCGTTGCTCTGCCTCGTACTCTTCCTCGACCTGGGCGAACTCCTCGGGAGTCCAGTGCTTGCGCGCGATGTCCTTAAGCTTCCCGGACTTCTTCGAGCCGTGACGCTCGGCGTTGATGTAGGACTCGTCGCGGGTCGCGATCGGGTTGCCGTCGATGTCGACGTAGAGGTAACGGAAGGTTTCCTTGACCGAACGCCCACCGGAGAATTCACTTTCCTTCACCTGGACGTCGAGGGTGTAGTTCTCCGCTAAGACCGGCCTGCCCGCGTAGATCGGGCGGTACCACGTCCACTTCACCCCCGAGTAGTACTTGCCAGTTCCGCGAAACAGACCGCGGAACAGCTTCTTCCGCTCCGGATCGGTGAACTTAGGGGTCTGATCCAGGCCCGTCGCGATCGGGAAGGTCGGCGATGCGATCTGTCCGTGCCAGCGTGTCGACGGCCCGTACGTCGGGTCGTGGAACAACGGGTTGTCGTCACCGCAGCCGAAGGCGAAGTGCGTGATGGCGTCGGCCGACGGCAGCTTGTTCCACGCTTCGTCGCGCTGGTGAACGGGAATTCCGATCTGCCCTTTGGCGCGTTCGATGTCCTCGTCGGTGATGCGGCCCTCTTCGGCGGCCGCGTCGGCGCTGTGCTTTTCTGTGGTGGTCATCGGTCCTCCTAGAACTTCAGCATTGCGCCGGCGTCGACCTTGAACTGCAGGCCCGTGACATACCGGGATTCGTCCGAGGCCAGAAAGCAGACCGCGTTCGAGATATCCGAGGCTTCGACGTAGGGGGTGGGCATCGCCTGCATGGCGGGGAAGGCCAGCAGGGCGTCGTCGCGGCTCGGCGCCTCGAGGTCTGGTCGGAACTGCCGGTACATCGGCGCACTGTTGAGCATGTCGGTGTTCACGTTTGTCGGGTGAATAACGTTGGCGCGGATGGATTGTGGGGCGAGCTGTGCGGCGAGCTGCAAGGTATAGGAATCCACCAGCTGCTTGGCGTAGCTGTAGCCCGCGCCGCCCGGGCCCTGCGGGCCGCCGGCGCCGGGGGGCTGGGCGGCTGCGATGAGGCCGGCGACCGATCCGGTGGTGATGATCGACGCGCCGGACGTCAGGTACGGCAGCGCGGCGTGGACGGTGTTGATGACGCCGACGAAGTCGACGTCGAAGGCATCGGCGAAGGCCTGAACCGGCAGATGAGCGCCCAGTGGGCAGATGCCGGCATTGGCAACTACCACGTCGAGTTTGCCGAATTCGGCGACCGCGTTCGCGAGTTCGCGGCCGACGGCCGCCCGGTCTCGCACGTCGACCTCGGCGGTGTAGGCCTTGCGGCCGGTCTTCTCCACCTCCAGACCGGCTTCCTCGAGATCACGCGATGTCGCCAGTGGGTATTCGTTGGTCTCGATGTCGTGACAGATGTCGAAGAGGATGATGTCAGCGCCCTCCTCGGCCAGTTTGACGGCGTGGCTGCGGCCCTGACCGCGGGCTCCTCCGGTAACCAGAACCACTTTGTCCTGCACTCGACCCATTTCAGCGTGCCTTCCATACGGGTTGACGCTTCTCTGCGAAGGCCAACGGACCTTCCTTGGCGTCCTCAGACTTCAACAACTCGGTGAATTCGCGAATCGTGCGTTCCCACTTGGGTTCCTCGGCGCCGATGATCCCGTCGTCGGCACCGTAGGCGATCCGCTTACTGGCTTGTACCGACAGTGGCGCGTTACAGGTGATCCGCTCGGCGAGCGCCAAGGCGGCTTCCACGACGGTGCCGTCCGGCACGACCTCATTAATCAGGCCCCACCGCAAGGCGTCGGAGGCTGTCATCGGCTCACCTGTCAACACCAACTCCAACGCGACCTTGCGTGGCAGCTGCTCGACGATCCGGAACACGCCGCCCGCACCCGCGATCAGGCCGCGTTTCACCTCAGGAAGTCCGAAACTCGCACTCTCGCAGGCGATCACCAGATCGCTGGCCAAGGCGAGCTCTGAGCCGCCGCCGAGCGCGGTGCCGTTCACTGCGGCGATGGTGGGTTTGTCGATGAAGTGGTGCACGTAACCGGCGAAGCCCCATTCAGGGTGCTCCGCGTGGTAGAGATTCTCGCCGCGAGAGACGGCCTTGAGGTCTGCTCCGGCACAGAACGACTTCTCGCCGGCACCCGTAAGGACGACGGCCCGCACCTCGGGATCGCGCTGCGCCGCTTCGAGTGCGTCACCGACGGCCGTGCTGACCGCGCCGTTGACGGCGTTGCGCGCATCTGGCCGGTCGATGGTGATGAGCGCGACGTTGCCCCGCCGCTCGACGACGGCGGCTTGGCGGGTCACCTCTGTCAGGGTTTCAGCCATAATGTCTCCTTCCGATTGGATTGGCAGTGCCGGAGTTTCAGCCTGCGGCGGCCGGTTGACCGATCGGCACGCCAAGGTCCTCGAGCAGTGCGATTAAACGCCGACGATCGACCTTGAGTGCCGCTCCACGAGGCAACTCGTCGACGACGAAGATGCGGGCGGGCACCTCATAGGGCGTCAGTGTGGCCCGACAGTGTTCCCGGAGCGCCTCGCCATCGGCGGCGGCGCCTGGGCGCAATTCAACTGCGGCAACCGGAATCTGGCCCAACCGCTGATCCGGCATGGGCGCGACGGCGGCATCTGCCACCGCCGGGTGCGCACGCAATGCGCGGACGACCGTCTCCGGGGACACCTTGAAACCGCCGCGCACGATCACGTCGTCCGCGCGGCCGTCGATGTAGAGGAAACCATCTTCATCGAGATGCCCTAGGTCACTGGTCGTGATCCAGTCTCCGGCGCCGCCGGCCTGCAGCGTGGCAACCTGCAGCCTGCCGGTGACCCCCCGGCTGACCGCGGCGCCATCGTCGTCGACGACCCGCAACCGCACACCGGGAAAGGCGCGTCCGACGCTGCCCTTCTTGTCGGCCCACCGCGAGTGGAAGTCCTTCACCGTCCATCCGGCCACGGCGCCGGAGAATTCGGTCGCGCCATAGACGACGAGGATCGGGATGCCGTAGCGCTCGAAGAACGCATCGACCAACGCTGGGTCGACGGGACTGGTACCCGCATTGATGGCTCGGATGCTCGCCAGGTCCTCCCGCGGAATGTCGGAGTCGAGCACCGATCGCATGGCCGCCGGGGGCAGCCCTGCCACCGCGGGCCGATACTGCTTCACCACGGCGTGCCAACCCGGCACCGTGAATCGATCGAGCATCGCGATCGGCCGGGCCGCGACCAGTGACTGCAACAACGACCAGAGCCCGCCAATGTGCACGATCGGCAACGTCACCAGGCCGACCGCTCCGGTCAGCGGCGGCTTGGTTCTCACTTCCGGACGATCGTTGTGCCGCAACGCCGAAGCCAGGGAGGCCTCGAGCTGCGCGCGGGTCAGCGGGATGCGCTTCGGGGCACCCGTCGTGCCCGAAGTCAGCATCTCGATGGCTACCGCTGGATCGCCGCTCACCGCTTCCGTCGTGCCCCGTACCTGCAGGTCGAGTTCGCCGTCGTCGAGCCTCCAGCCGGTCGCCCCGAGATCGGCGACGACGCGGTTGAACACCTCGTCGGACCACAACGCGGCAGGCGCAAGGACGAAGGGAGCGGCGGACGCCCCGAGGTCGTCGCTCAGCCGGTCCGGCGGCTGGAGCGGGCTGATGGTCACCAACGTCCGTCCGCCCCGAAAGATGGCGATGAGCGCCGCGACAGACTCCATTCGATTGGATAGCACGACGGCGACTCGGCCGCCGGTCTGACACCCGGCGGCGGTCAGTTCCCGGTCGATCCGCTCGGTGAGTGACCGAACGGAACCCCAAGACGCCCAGCGTCCGTCGCACTCCAACATGCGGTCGTCGTCGTCGGCGTCCCAGAGCCGTCCCAGCGCATCGTCAATGCTCGTCATCGTGACTTTCCGGATCGACTTCCGCGGCGGATAGCCGTTCTCCTGAAACTAGTGGACATGGTTTACTAGGTCAACTTTGTGAAAGGTTTTGCGATGGACTTCGGCTTGACGGACGAACAGGATCAACTCGCCGCGGCGGAGCGGGCCTGGCTCACCAAAAACGACCCCATCGCCAGGGTCCGCGCGACGCTGGACTCGGCTGCGGTCACCGTCGATCCTGCGGCGGTCGCGCATGCGGCGGAATCGGGTCTTCTGGAGCTGCTCACTCCCGAAATGGGCGGCACCCATGTGGATCTCGCCATCCTCGCCGAGGAGCACGGATACGCGGCCAGCTCGCTCCCGGTCGCGGATCTCAATATCGCGGCCTGGCTGCTCGACCACGTCGACTCGCCCGCCGGAGACGGCGAACTGACCGGATTGACGCTCGGTCCCGACGCCCTTCTTGATGGCGATGCGCTGGGGCTGGCTGGTATCACCCGTCCGGTGCCGATGGCCGCCGATATGGACTCCATCGCGGTGGCAGGCCACGTGGACGACGGCGAGTACCTGGCGGTCCTGAATGCCCCGACGCTGTCGGGCATGTCGACGCTCGACCTGAGCCGTTCGTGGGCACGCGTGGACCTCGACGCGACGATCGCCGACTGGACGCGGCTGCCTGCCGGCACGCTGGCCCTGCTGCGCGACGCTTTGGCGGTGCACCGGGCGTTCGACGCATTGGGCGCGGCGGCCCGACAGCTCGACATGACGGTGTCTTACGCCAAGCAGCGGGAGCAGTTCGGCGCGCCGATCGGGTCGTTCCAGGCAGTCAAGCATCACTGCGCCGACATGGCAGTCGCGGTGGAGGCCGGCCGGGCCACGCTGTGGGCCGCGGCGCTCGCACTGGACACCGCGTCGGCCGCTGCCCGGTCCCGGGCCGCGTCCGCGGCGGCGGCGTACACGAAGTCCGCCGCCGCCAAGGTGGCCGGAACGGCGCTGCAGGTGCACGGCGGCATCGGCTTCACCTGGGAACACGATCTGCATCTGTTCCTGCGCCGGATCAAGGTCGACGAAGCCTTCAACGGGAGCGTCGCCGAACACCGCGCGGCGCTGCTCACGGCTTGACATTCAGCGCCGATCCCGCGGCAGCGCCAAGCCCCGCTCGGCGATCAGGTTGCGCATGATCTCCGAACTGCCGCCGGCGATGGTGTAGGCCCGAGCGTACAACCACTCGTCCTGCCAGCGACCGCCGTCGAGAACGTCCGGGTCGCCCTCCACTAAAACGCCTGCCTCGCCGCCGAGTTCGACTGCGAAGCGTGCCATCTCGAGATTCAGCTCGCTGAACATCAGCTTGGCCATCGCGCCGTCGTGCATGCGCTCGGTGCCACGCAGCCAACGCGTGAGATTGGCGTACGTCAGCGCGGACAGCGCCTCCACCTCGGCGCTGAACTCGCCGATCCGATCACGAATACGGTCGTTGTCGATCGCGAGGCGACCGTCGACGGTGACGTGCGAGGCGAGTTGCACCAATGCCTCAATGGCCAGCCTCAACTTGACGACCGCGGCGCCCACGCTGGTACGTTCATGCCCCAACGTGGCGTTTGCGATCGCCCAGCCCTGTCCCGGTTCTCCGATCATCGCCTCGGCCGGCACCTCGACGGAATCGAAGAAGACCTCGTTGAAGTCCGAGGTGCCGGTCAGCTCGCGCAGCGGGCGCACCGTGATGCCCGGGCTGGACATGTCGAGGATAAACGCACTGATGCCCTTGTGCTTGGGGGCGTCGGAATCGGTGCGCGCCAACAGATATCCGTAGTCGGCCCAGTGTCCGTCGGTGGTCCACACCTTCTGCCCGTTGACGGTATAGGTATCACCGTCGAGAACAGCGCGGGTACGCAGCGACGCCAGATCGCTTCCTGCACCGGGCTCGCTGAACAATTGGCACCACAGCTGTCGACCCGCGCGGATCTCGGGCAGATGCCTGCGGCGCTGGTCATCGGTGCCGTAGTGGATCAGCGCATGCGATGCCAGCGCGTTACCGCTCGGCACGCCCGGCACCGCAGCCCGGGCCAGCTCCTCGCCCACCACGATGGCGTGTTCAGCGGAGCGGTCATCGCGGCCGCCGAACTCCACGGGCCAGTCGGCGCCGACGTAGCCGGCTTCGAACAGACGCGCCGTCCAATCCTGAAGCGCCTTGAGTTCGGCTTCATTCTCAGCGCTGCGCACGCCCGCCCGCGGCGGTATGGGCGGTGCATGCTCCGCAATGAAAGCCCGCACCTCCGCGCGAAAGGCCTCCAGTTCGGGACCCATTCCGTATTCCACGTTTCCGTCTTCCTGTTGATTACGAACGTCTCAGCGCCTCAACGTTATTCGGAGCGCCGTTGTCGGTACGGCGCCAACAGTTCGCCGGCCGCCCGGTCTCGCAGCGCGTCGGCACGGCCAACCAACACGGAGTTGGCCCGAGCGCGGCGCAGCAGCAAATGGATCGGGTGCTCCCAGGTGAAGCCGATGCCGCCGTGGATCTGCAACGCACCCTCGGTGGCGGCGACACCGGCATCGAGGGCGGCCGCGGCGGCCAAATCCGCCAGGTAACCCGACTCCTCGAGGTCGGACTCGACGGCCTCGAGGATCTGGCTGCGGGCGCCCTCGAGTGCGACCAGCATGTCGGCGCACCGGTGCGACACGGCCTGGAAGCTGCCGATGGGGCGGCCGAACTGATGCCGTTCGCGTGCCCACTGAACGGCCATCGCCAGCGCGCGCGACGCAACCCCAACGGAATCCGCGGCCACGGCCAGGGCCGCCCGGCGGCGCGCCGCGGCCAACATCCGAGGCACATCGGTTCCGTCGGCCAGCACCTCCCCCGCCGCCCCGCTGAAGGTCACCGCGCCGACGGTGCCGGTGAGGTCGAGCGGCTGCTGGGCCGTCACCTCAACGCCGTCGGCGGACGCGTCGACGGCCACCAATACCTCACCCACCCCGGCTGCGACGCGAGCCAATGCCACGAGCACCTCGGCGTGTGGTGCTCCCGCCACGATCGGGACCACACCGGAGAGACCAGTTCCGTCCCACTCGGGCAGCTCGGGGCCGCTGGTCACCCAGCCGCTGTCGTTGACGGGTACGGCGAACGCCGCCGTTGCACCGCCCGTGATTCGCTTAACCAAAGCCTTTGCGCCGCAATGTAACGCGACGTCGAGCCCGATCACGGTCGGGACAAGCGGCGCCGGGGCCAATGCCTTGGCGGCCTCTTCGACGGCCGTGTACAGCAACCGCGGTCGGGCGCCGGCGCCGCCCAAGGTTTCATCGACAGCAAGGCCCGGTAGGCCGAATTCGACGAGCGCCGACCACACTTCGGGCTCGGCCGCATCGACGGGACGCTTGCGGTCGAGCAATGCTGCTTCGTCCACTTTGGCCTGCAGTGTCGCCGCCAGCACCTCGCGCAGCTCGCGTTCATCTTCCTCGGGCACGGTGAGCGGGGCGCCGGGCGTGACGGCCGCTTCCCGGGTGCCCTCGCCGCGGTGTGACGGCAGCCCGAGCACGCTCTCGGCGATGGTATTGCGTTGGATCTCCGCGGTGCCCGCACCGATCGTGGTCGCACGGCTCATCAGATAGCCGAACGTCCAACGCCCCTTGTCGACGGCGTCGGGTGCGCGGCTGCCCAGCGCCGCATAGGGACCGGCCGCGCGCAGGGCGAGCGCATGCATGTGCTGCTCAAACTCCGACTTCACCAATCGGTTCACCGACGCCATACCGCCGGGATCCTCGCCGCGCAGAACCGGGGCCAGCGCGCGGGCGCTGTTGGCTGCGATGGTGCGGACCCCGGATTCCAGCCGAGCAACGTCCTGGCGGACCAGCGGGTCGTCGTCAAGCCGTTGTGCGACGACAAGGTCGATCACCCGGTCGGCCGTGCGCCGGTACTTGAACTCGTCGGCCAGAAAGGCGGTGGCACGCTCGTGGCCCAGCGATGTGCGCATGATCGACCACCCCGCGCCCTCGTCGCCGACCACATTCTCGACGGGCACCGCGACATCGTCGAGGAAGACCTCGGCGAAATGCGCCGCGCCGCTGATGTCGCGCAGGGGACGCACGGTGATCCCGGGGCTCTTCATCGGGATCAAGAGATAGGTGATCCCGTCCGATGGTTTGCCCCCCGACCCCGTCCGCACCAGCGCGAACATCCAGTCGGCGCGATCGGCCATCGTGGTCCACACCTTCTGCCCCGTCACCCGGTACACGTCGCCGTCGCGGACCGCGCGGGTGGACAGCGACGACAGGTCACTGCCCGCCCCAGGCTCGGAAAACCCTTGACACCAGAACTCATCCGCGCGCAGCAGCGGTATGAGGAAGCGATCCTTCTGTTGCTGGGTGCCGTGCGCGATGAGCGTGGGGGCGAGGATGAACGACAGCGGACACGGATGCGGTGGCACACCCGCATCCGTGGTCATCCGGTAGTAGTCCAGCTGATCCGCCAGCGATAGGTCGAGTCCACCGACCTCGCGGGGCCACCCAGGCGCAGCCAGCTGGTGGTCGACGAGTTCGGCGTGCCAAGCGCGGGCCACCTCGATCCGGTCGGGTTCAACGCCCGACCGAGCGACGTCGGCCTGACGACGACGAAACTCGGCGAGCAGCAACTCGAGACGCGGCCGCCAATCAGCAGTCTGCATGGCACTCCACAAAGTCAACTTGGTTAACTATGTCTGGAGTGTGCCGGTTAATGCAGCCGCTTGGCAAGCGCGCCCGTCAGCCGTCTTCGAGAATGAGAGCAAGCTCGGGGCATGCCGCGACCCCGTCGCGGGTGAGCTGCTCGTCTTCCGGTCGCACCTCACGCTCCCCCAGGATGGAGTAGCCGGAGTCGTCGATCGGGAACAAATCCGGGTCGACGGCGTAACACTGGGCATGGCCCACGCACTTCGACTGCTCGAGCCGAACCTTCATACGACCTCCTCCGCTCGACCGTCCAGGCGTACGGTCTCATCCAAGTTTTCAGCATAAGGCTAAAGCTTTAGCTATTTCGACACACCTCTAGTCCACACTTATTCTGACACTTGTGTCGATACATATTCCTGACTCATATCGCAGAGTCAGTGGATATTTGTGGCGATCAACTGAGCTATGTTCCACTTGGTTCTGACATCTATGTTCGATAGGAGCTGCAATGACAGTCGCGCTCAGCGATGAAGAGACCATGCTGGTCGAAACCGTGCGGGCCTTCGTCGACCGCGACGTCAAGCCCACGGTCCGCGCAGTCGAGCACGCCAACGAGTACCCGGAAGCGTGGATCGAACAGATGAAGCGGATCGGAATCTTCGGGCTTGCCGTGCCCGAGGAATACGGCGGTTCACCGGTATCGATGCCCTGCTATGTGAAGGTGACCGAGGAGTTAGCCCGTGGCTGGATGAGCCTGGCCGGCGCGATGGGCGGACACACCGTGGTCGCCAAGCTGATCTCGTTGTACGGCACCGAAGAACAGAAACAGAAGTACTTGCCACGCATGGCGAGCGGGGAGATGCGGGCCACGATGGCGCTCACCGAACCTGGTGGCGGCTCCGACCTGCAGGCGATGACGACCACCGCACGAGCCGAGGGCAACGAGCTGGTGATCAACGGCGCGAAGACCTGGATCAGTAACGCGCGGAGGTCCGGCCTCATCGCACTGCTGTGCAAGACCGATCCACAAGCGCAGCCACGCCATAAGGGCATCTCGATAGTCCTGGTCGAACACGGTCAGGGTCTGACCGTCTCACGCGACCTGCCTAAGCTGGGCTACAAGGGCGTGGAGAGTTGCGAGCTGTCGTTCGACGAGTGCCGCGTACCGGCCGCGGCGATCCTCGGAGATGAACCAGGCAGAGGATTCGCCCAGATGATGAAAGGCCTCGAAACGGGCCGGATTCAGGTTGCATCGCGGGCGCTAGGGGTGGCGAGCGCAGCGCTGGAAGACGCGCTGAAATACGCGCAGGAGCGGGAGAGCTTCGGCCAACCGATCTGGAAGCACCAGTCGGTCGGCAACTATTTGGCTGACATGGCCACCAAACTCACCGCGGCGCGCCAACTCACCCGCTACGCCGCAGAGAAATACGACAGCGGTGAGCGATGCGACATGGAGGCCGGGATGGCCAAGCTGTTCGCGTCGGAGGTAGCCATGGAAATCGCGCTCAACGCCGTCCGAATCCACGGCGGCTACGGCTATTCCACCGAATACGACGTCGAGCGCTACTTCCGCGACGCACCTCTCATGATCGTCGGCGAGGGCACCAACGAGATACAGCGCAACGTCATTGCCGCACAGCTGGTCTCGCGGGGCAAACTCTAGACGCCGGCGAGTTGCCGATCGACCGCACCCACCCGCGGGAAGTTGAGCATCCGGCGGGCGTTCTCCTCGACGATCAGCCTGCACTCGTCGTCGGGCACGTCGGCAAGGACCTCGGCTGCCCGCTTGCGCGAGTTCGGCCAGTTGGAGTCGCTGTGCGGGAAGTCGATCTCGAGCATGATCCGGTCGATGCCGATGCTGTGCCGGTTCGTCAGGCCGTGCTCGTCGTCGATGAAGCATCCCCAGAAGTGCTTGCGGAACAGATCCGAAGGCCGGGTGTCGAAGTCAATCTTCTGGTAGTAGCGGTGCCGCTCCCACACGTAGTCGGTTCGCTCGAGGATGTAAGGCACCCAACCGATGCCGCCCTCAGCGAGCGAGATCTGGAGATCCGGGAACTGCTGCAGCTTGCCGGAGAACAGCAGGTCGACCGTGGACCACATCAGGTTCGTGGAGAATAGTGCCGTCGCGACCGCGAACGGTGCGTCGGGCACCGCCATCTGACCCGGGACCGGCTTGATCGTCGAGAACGAGAAACCCGGCACGAACGAGCCGGACCCGAAGTGCAGCGACACCGGCATCTTGGCGTCCGAGCAGACCCGCCACAAGCCGTCCCAGTGATCGGAGTGGAATGACGGCAGACCGAGCGGCACCGGGCTGTCCGGGAACGAGATCGTGCGCGCACCCTTGGCGGCGACGCGCTCTGCCTCGGCCACACATGCGTCGATATCCCATGTCGGCAGGATCGCCAGCGGGATGTAGCGCTCGGGCGCCACCGCGCACCACTCGTCGATGTAGAAGTCGTTCCACGCCTTGACGCACAACAGTGCCAGGTCCTTGTCCTCGGCACGCTGGAACGTGCCGCCGCCGAATCCCGGGAACGACGGGAAGCACAATGCCGACTGCACACCGTCGAGGTCCATGTCGGCGACCCGCGCGACGGGGTCGTAGCAGCCCGGAATCATGTCCTCGTAGCGGACGGGATCCATGCCCCACTCCTCGGGCGGTTTGCCGGCGACCGCGTTCAGGCCGATGGTCGGGAAGACCTGACCGTCGTAGTGCCACAGATGCATGCCGTTTTCCTCGACGATGCGCGGGCCCTGTTCGAGGTATTTCTGCGGCAACCTGTCCTGCCACACGCGTGGGTGCTCGACCAAGTGGTCATCAACGGACACGATCTGGTGGTCATCCTGAAGCGGCATGATGCTCCTTCGCATCTGACGATCGGTCGTATTTTTCTGACATATCGTCTTGTTTTCTGACGGTTCGTCTCACAGACTATATGACACATGCCACATTCGTCCAGCAGTTGAGAGGCGCGACATGGAATCCACGGACCGACCCGCCGAAGACGCAGGCCGGAACAAGGTCGATGAAGACGACCACGACCTGTTGACCTTCGGCGAAGCGGGCGAACGACTGCGCCTGGAAATCGCCGCGGCTGCGCGAGAGGTGCAAGGCCTGCAGCAATCCGGGCCGGTCGAGGCGCTCGAGAAGGCCCAGGCCCGCCTCGATGCACTGCGGTCCGCTGCAGCCCGCAACAGCGCGCAGCCCATCAACGACGCCAACTTCGAGAAGTTCTTCGGCTATCCGGGCAAAGCCAAGCGCAACCTGCCCGGAGCGCCGTCGGCCCGATGAGCGTGTCGGCGCGTACGGATAATTCACACATGGCTCGCACTCCCGACAAGTTGCGGCGCTCCGGCTATGCCCCCGCCGCCAATCACGGTGTGGGACGCCGCGGCCTGCACACCCGCGAGCGCATACTCGGATCCGCCGCGGAAGTGTTCCTGGCCAACGGATTTCACGCCACCTCACTTGACGCCATCGCGAGGGCGGCCGGCGCCTCTCGTGCGACCGTGTATCAATACTTCGCGGGCAAGGAAGAGATCTTCCGCGAACTGAGTGCGCTGGCCGAACGCGATGTGCTGGCACACGGTGAACACCTCGGTGAACTCGGCCCGACAGTCGACGGAGTGGATGCGCTGCACCGTTGGCTCGTCGCATGGGCGGATATCTACGACGCCCACGCCGCGGTGTTCGCCGAGTTTCCGGGCATCGGCACGGCCACCGGGTTGGCCGTCATCGATGCCAGCTCGGCCGCCGCCCAGTTCCATCAGACCGTCACCGATCGGCTGCGGCGGACACGCCTGCGGGATCTGGAAGCCGACGATGCGGCCGCAGCACTCGGGCGGATCCCCCACATGGTTCACCTCTACCGGTACCGGGACATGCTCCCTTTGCCCGCTCGCGCGACCGTGACGTGGTCGTTGACCGGTGCATTGCAGCTGATGCTGTTCCCCGAGACCCCAGCCGACGTGTTGCAGGTGGTAGCACCGGCAAGAGACGGATGCGCACGAACCACGCCCCGCGCCCTCGACTATGCCGCGGCGACACCGGCGGCCGTCGAGGCGTCGGGATCGCCGATTCCGCAGGATGTGCTGTCGGTCAGTTCGGCGTTGTTCGCCGAACGCGGCTACTACGCCATCGGCATGGAGGAGATCGCGGCCGCCGCCGATGTCAGCCGCGCGACCTTGTACCGGTACTTCAGCACCAAGGACAAGATCCTGGCCGAACTGACCCGCCGAGCGGTCGCCGAGATCGAAAAGCACGCCGCCGCCCTGCCTGCCAAGGCCGCGGATTCGCTGACCGAATGGATGCTTGGCTACGTCCGATTCCATCGCACCTACCGCGGCGTGATCCGGGCGTGGTTCGACGGCACGGTCGCAGAACAGCTCTCCAACGCCGATGTGGACCACGGTATTGGCGCGATTTTCCAGGCGGTTGCCGCGTTGTTGTCCACCGTCGACCTGCCGCCCGGCATCGACGCTGACGTGGCAGGCGCGGTGTTCGTGGCGGTCCTGGGCCGGATGTCCGAGCCGACGGGGGCTAGCGGACCGAACAGCGACGAGCAGGCCGCTGAGTTGATGGTCAAGCTGTTGCGCCGTTCGCTCCTGCGTGAAGCGTGAACACAGGAGCTCAGCCGGCGGCGGCCTTCAGCTCGGCGCGCAGTCGCTTCTTATCCACCTTGCCGCTGGCCAGTACAGGAAGATCGGCGACCAACACCAGTCGACGAGGCACCTTGTAGCGCGCCAACCGCTGCCGGACCCCCTCTTGCACCATTTCCAGCGTCGGCGACGCACCGCCGCGCGGCACCACAACGGCGCAGACCGCCTCGCCCCACTTGTCGTCGGGCACCCCGACGACGGCGCAAGCGGCCACCCCGTCAACCGCACTGACCGCATCCTCGACCTCGGGCGAATAAATATTCTCCCCGCCGCTGATGATCACGTCCTTCTTGCGGTCCATCAAATAGAGCAGCCCGCGCTCGTCCAGTCGACCCATGTCGCCGGTGCGACACCACCCGTCCCGCAGCGTCGCCTGCGTCGCCGCCGCGTCCTGCCAGTAGCCGCGGAACATCGAGTCGGACCGCACGACGATCTCACCTGCCTGCCCCACGGGCAGGACGCCACCGTCCGCATCGACCACACGTACCCGGGTGTCGGGAAATGGGAAGCCAACCGAGCTCAGCCGCTCGGCAGCGTAGGGGTCGTCGAGGATGTGCAGTTCCCGTGGCAGTCCAGAGACAATGACTTCCGTCTGTCCGTAAAGGTTGAGGAAACCCGCGTCCGGCAGAACGGCGAGTGCCCGCCGCAGGATAGCCGCGGTCATCGGCGCGGCCGAATAGACCACCGTGCGAACCGATTCCACCGCCAAGCGATCACTCACCTCATCGAGGAGCGCCCTGAGCATGACCGGCGCCAGATGCAGCACCGTGATGCGCTCGTCGGCGATCAGCCGCACCGCATCGGCCGCGTCGAACTGTTGCTGCAGCACCACGGTTCCGCCTCGAGCATGCAGCCCACCGATAATCCCGAGCGCACCGAAGTGGAACATCGGCATGTTGATCAGCCCGCGATCGGCGCTGCCGCAACGCATCTCGTTGTTCATGGTGAATGCGACCCTGCGCATCTCTCGCTGTCCGAGGATGCAGCACTTGGATGCGCCGGTCGTGCCGCTGGTGAACAGCAGGTACGCGATGTCGTCGGGCCGGGCCACGAACTCGTGCTCGCCGCTACGGCCTTCCTCCACAAATCGTTCGTAGCCCGTGATCCCCTGCGGAGCTTGTCCGCCGATGACCACCAACATCGGTGGCGACGGCATATCCGCGATGAGATCGCCGATCACCGGCACGAACTCGGCGGCGCAGAACACGATCGACGGGGCGACGCGCCGCAGCGCATCATCCATCTCGGGAGGCGAAAGCCGAAAGTTGATGGTGGCCATGATAATTCCGCCGAGTTGGGCGGCCGCGTTCAGTTCGCCGAACTCGATGCTGTTGCGGCTCAACACTGCGATGCGGTCCTGGCGCCTCACCCCTGCCGCGGCCATCGCCGACACCAATCGGACCGCCCGGTCCCATAATTGTGCGTGGGTCACGGTGCGCTGGCCGTACCGGTAGGCGACGACGTCGGGAAAGCGGACTGCGTTGTCGGTCACGATGTCACCGAGCGTCATGTCGTCGACTTCGGCCCTCGACATGAGTTACCGGCTACTCAGCAGCATCGATCCAGCCACCGGCCCGCCGCCCACACCGACTGCCACCACCTCGGGGGTGCGGGGCGCCTGCCGATCGCCGCCCTCGCCCCACAACTGCACACATGCCTCGTGCAGGAAGCCCATTCCGTGCAGTCGCCCGCCGGAGAGTTGACCGCCGCTGGTGTTGATCGGCAGCGAACCGTCCAGTGCGATAGACGAACCGTCGCCGACGAATTCGCCGACCTTGCCGTGCTCGCAGAAGCCCATCGCTTCCAGCCACATGACGGTCAGGAAGGAGAAGCCGTCGTAGAGCTGGGCCATGTCGACATCGGCGGGAGTCAGGGTGGTGTGCTCCCACAGCGTGGCCGCCGAATCGTGCGCCGCCATCGTGGTGATGTCGCCGCGCTGATCCCAGGTCGCCCGCTCGAACATCCCGGGCCCGACGGACTCCACCGTCAGCGGGTGTCGCGGCAGGCCGTTGGCGGCGTCACGGCGCGACACGATCACGGCGGTGGCGCCGTCGCAGGGCACATCGCAGTCATAGAGGCACAGCGGCTCGGAGATCATCCGCGCACCGAGGTAGTCGTCCATCGTCATCGGTTCGCGATAGACCGCATCGGGATTGAGTCCGGCATTGGTGCGGGCGTTGATCGCGATGCGGCCGAGGTGCTCGCGCGTCAGGCTGAAGTCGTGCATGTAGCGCTGGGCGGGCATCGCCAGCCAGTTCGCCGCCGACAGTGCGCCAAAGGGCGCCGTCCATTCCAGGTGCGGGGGCAATTCCCCGCCGCCGAACAGCACCGAGGCCCGACCGCCGCCGGCTTGTTGCGCGGCGGTGGATTCCCATACCGACCGGTAGACCACGACGTGGTTGGCCAGCCCGAGACTGACCGCCATGCACGCCTCGATCGCCGGGCCGATCTGCCCCGCTGTCTCCATCGCGGAGACGTACCAGCGGGTGCGCAGTCCGAGTGCGTTGCGGACCTCTTGGACGGTCGCTCCGGAGAACCCCGCGTCCGGCACACCCGGTCCCGGGTAACTCGCGATCCCGTCTACGTCGTCGACGCTCAGCCCGGCGTCGGCGATCGCCCGCAGCACCGCCTCGAGGGTGAGGTCCAATCCCGTCCGGCCCAGCCTGCGGCCGACCTGCGACTTACCCGCTCCGGTCAGGACGGCCTTGCCGTCGAACGGACCACCGGTCACCATACGAACCGCGCGATCAGTTCGGCCACGGCGGCCGGTTTGTCGACTCCATCGATCTCGACGGTGTGTCGCACGGTCAGGTTCACGGTATCGTCGGCGACCTTGGTGGCGTCGGCGAGCTCGGACCGGACTCGGATGCGGCTACCGGCGGTGACCGCGGACAGGAATCTCACCTTGTTCAGGCCGTAGTTGATGCCCATCTTGGCGTTCTCGACGCGGTAGTTGTCCTTGCTCACACCGGGGATGAGCGAGAGCGTGAGAAAGCCGTGCGCGATCGTTGCGCCGTAAGGACTTTCGGCCTTGGCCTTCTCGACGTCGACGTGGATCCACTGATGATCCATCGTGACGTCGGCGAAGGCGTCGATCCGGCTCTGGTCGATTTCCACCCACCGGCTGACGCCCAGTTCCTCACCGATCGTCGCGAGTGCATCGTCCACGGACCTGATCATTTTCACCGCTGCTCCCAACGTCGCCTGCGCCGATATACCGATATCTATTTAACGGTATAGACTGGCCTCGCTCGTCGGGCAAGCAGCCCGTCAACTCTAACGATCTTGGGAGACACATGGCCACCACCACGTCCCGCGCAGCGATCGTGGCCGCTGCCCGCACACCGATCGGAACGGCGCGCAAGGGCACGCTGGCCAACATGCCCGCGATCGAGCTCGCCAAACCCGTCGTGCAGGCCGTCGTCGAACGCTCCGGACTGGACGCGGCGGACTTCGACGACCTGGTGCTGGCCGAGAGCATGCAGGGCGGCGGCGACAGTGCCCGCTACATCGCGGTGGCCCTCGGCATGCTCGACATTCCCGGGCTCGCCGTGAACCGCCAGTGCGCATCGAGTCTTTCGGCCATCGCCGTGGGCGCCGGGCAGATCGCGTCCGGGATGAGCCGCGCCATCCTGGCCGGCGGTATGGAGTCGCTGTCGACCGGCCCAATCATGCAGAAGCGCAAGCTCTTCACCGCAGGCAAGTCGCCCGAGGACTACGCGCAGTGGTTCCCCGAGTCGCATCCGCCGACTGCGGAAGCGCCCGCCATGGACATGTCCATCACCGTCGCGCACAACTGCAACCTTCAGTACGGGATCACCCGCGAGGACCAGGACAAGTGGGCGCTGCGCAGCCATCAGCGCGCGATCAGGGCCATCGACACCGGGGCGTTCACCGACGAGATCATCCCGCTCCAGGTGCCCCAGGCCGACGGCAGCGTGATTACCTTCGCCGAGGACGAGCATCCACGGCGCGGGAGTTCGATGGAGTCGCTTGCCGGGCTGAAGGTGCTGCATCCTGAGATCGAAGGCTTCACCGTGACGGCAGGAAACTCCTCCGGGATCAACGATGCCGCGGCAGTGGTCGCGCTGGCCAGCCCGGACACCCAGCAGGAAGTGCTGGCAAGCGTGCTGTCCTGGACACAGGTCGGACTGGACCCGACGCGGACCGGCAGCGGGCCGATCAAAGCTATCCCGAAGGCGCTCGAGTTGGCGGGCCGCAAGCTCGAGGATGTTGCACTATTCGAAATCAACGAGGCGTTCGCCGCTCAGGCGGTGGCGTGTGCGCGCGAACTCGGTCTCGACGAGGAGATCGTCAACGTCTACGGCTCGGGCATCAGCCTGGGCCACCCGATCGCCGCAACCGGCGCCCGCATGGTCACCTCGGCGATCTACGAATTGCGCAGGCGCGGTGGGGGTATCGGCGTGCTGTCAATGTGCGCCGGCGGTGGTATGGGTGCCGCGATGGTCATTGAGGTGGCCTGAGATGACCGCACTGATCACCGAGGGACTGTTCTGGGTCGACGGCGGCCGTGCGGTGCTGTTCGCGTCGCGCAGGCGTTCGTCGGGTGCGGTGAAGTTCCCTGCAGAGCGGCCCGAGCTGTTCGACGGCGACTCCGACATTCAGCAGGACATCGAGCCGATCGAATTGTCCACCGCGGGAACGTTGTACACCTATACGACGCAGGAGTTCCCGCCACCGCTACCCTACAAGGGCAATCGGGATCCGAAAGTGTTCCAGCCGTATGTGGTGGGCTTCGTCGAGCTGGCCGAGGGCGTGCTGGTGGAGACGCTGATCGTCGATGCGACTGCCGACGAACTGCGCATCGGCCAGCGCCTGGTCTCGACCACCACCACCCTGGAGACCGCCGACGGTCAGTCGCTGCTGACGTTCGCGTTCCGACCGGCCGAGGAGAGTTAGAGTCCATTCGGTGACGGACCTGGGCTCTCCGCAATTCGGGCTTCATCCCCTGCACGGCGTGCACGAACCCACGACCGGCAATCCGCCGCGCCGGCCGCGATCCGCGCGCCGGACCACCTCGATCGACATGACCCGCGACGAGGGCTCGCTGGATCCGGTGTATCTGAGTGGGCGGGCGCGCGATCTGTGGACAGCCGGCGACGAAACGGCGACCGAACTCGGCTCCGCGACACTCTCGGCCACCATCGAGCTGGTCGCCCGCGTCGTCCGTCACGTCGAGGTGACGCCAGCCGTCGCCGCGATGTCCCGGCTGGCGGGCGCGCCCGCGATGAGCGGGTTTCGCGCGGCGGCCGACAAGGTGGCTCCCGAGCTGCGGCAAGCCCGCGATCTGCGCTATACGCTGCTCGACGACGTTCCGGTCGCGACGCTGATCTCCGGCCACGCGCTGTCGGCATCCAACCTGCTCGGCGACGTCGCGAAGTCCCGGTACTACCTGCCGGTCGCAGACCAGTGTGCGGGTTTCGCGACCGGGGGTCTGCTAATGACGTCCTTCGAGGCGGGCGATCCGGTGATCGTCACCGGCCCGGCGGCTCCCGACCTCGACCACGGCCAAGATCCTGGGGACCCCTGGGCCTGGCACGAAGTGGCGGCCTTGCCGCGCCACGCCATGCGCCGTAGACGGCGCGTCGACGTCTATGAAGAGAGCGCTCGGCGGGTCGGCATCGATGCGATGTTCCGCGACACCTACGTGCGCGGTGACGGGGTGGAGACGATCATCCACGAGTACACCCTGGACGCCGTCGTGGACACCGAGACCGGCGTCATCGTCGATTCGCGGGCCACACCGCGCGTGCTGCCGTGGCAGGAATGCCCCGGAGCCGTCGCCAGCGCTGCGCGAATCACCGGAATGACGTTGCAGGAACTGCACTTTCGTGTGCGTCGAGAACTATCGGGCACCAGTACGTGCACCCACCTCAACGACCTGCTGCGCAGCGTCGCCGACGCTGAGGCGTTGATACGCCTAGTGAAAGCAGCCTGAGCGCGTCAGCGCGGGCCCGGCGTCGCGTCACCCAGCTCGTCGGGTTGAGCGGGAGGTGTGGCCGACTTCGGCCTGGTCGCGCCGTCAACCTCGTCGATGTCCTCGAGGGACGCCTCGTCGGTGATCGGTTGGCTGGTATCGAATCCTGACATGGCTACTGAATAGCCAGAATCCCGGCGCTCAATCCTCTAAGCGTTGGCGAACGAGAACGTCCGTGTGCGGCTAACCGTCAGCGTGGTCACGTGATTCGCTGCGGGTGGCCAGATCACTGTTCCCTGCGAGATCACACCGCGAATGTCCCGATAGGCGGTGAAGGTGTCAGCCACCACGCACGCCTGGATTTCAGCGCGTTGTGCGGCCTCACTACTCACACCGTCAACGATGACGGCGATTGTGGCGGAATCGAAGTCGACCACCCGCGCCGGTAGCGCCAGCAACTGGCCGTCGGTGTCGACGACACAGATCGCGCCGGACGGCCCTTGCGCCAAAAACTCGGCTAGTTCGTCCTCGGCCATCGCAATCGGGCCGGAGCTGCGCGGATTAGGCACGTCGATCGGGGAGATCGGCGGCGCGGATCTGGTTGAGCGTCAGGCCGATGAAGCACCGCTTGCCGCTGAGGAGGCGGTCGCGGACGTTCGTCACGACCGCCTCCGGCACGCGTTGATCCGGTGAGCTTTCGCCGATGAGTTCGTCGACCTCGGCTGCGGACGGTTGGTAGACGGATGCATGACCGCAAACAGAGACCCAACCCTCGTGGTCGCCGACCAAGCAGGCGACCTCGGGAGCGGAGCGCAGGTGTCGGACCTTGGCGCTCTTGGCGTAGGTGGCGAAGTAGAGGCAGCGGGTGGCGGAGCGATAGGCGACCGAACGCATGGCGTAGCCGATCGGACGTCCGGCGCCATCGCGGCAGAAGAGAAACACGCGGTGGTGGGCATGGAGGAGCTCGATGACGTCCGGCGCGTCGAGCGACAGCGGGGTCACGACGCGAGAGGCGTTGCCATCGCGACGATCATCTCCGCGACCACCGCGATCATCTCGTCGCGGTCGACGGCCACGGTCTGCCGGTGCACCGTGTGCCAGGCGCGGTCCAGCAGCCCCATCACCGCGACGCCGATGACGTCTGGCGAGTGTGTGCCGTTTCCGGCAATCGCCTGGCCAAGCTTCCACGACGCCCGAGTCACCATGCGGTTGCGGGAGTTTCGGAAATCGTCGTCGTCGGGCGCCGACTGCGCCGAAGCGAGTACGAACGCACCGTGGTGATCCATGTAGTCGAAGTAATGACCGACCCAGGCCCGGATGTCGGCTGGGCCGAACGCTGCGTCGGCCTCGGCCCATTCCCCGATGACGGCTAGGGCTTCGCGGTAGGCGTTCTTGCCGAGGACGTTGAAGATCTCGCGCTTGTCTTTGAAGTAGGTGTAGAAGCCGGCCCGAGAGATGCCACACGCCTCAGTGATCGCGTTGATCGGCGTGCCTGCGTAGCCGCGTTCCAGAAACAGACGGCGACTGGCGTTCAGGATCGCCGCGCGGGTGCGTTCACCGCGGGTGGGGTCCGATTCCCGTTCGGCGGCCGAAGCCGAGGTCACCGTCATGCGGCGACTTTATATGACAGCGCCGTCAACTGCAATCAATGCACCTATTCGACGAATCATGGCGTGGAATCATCTGAACTTGACACAAGTGTCAAGTTAGGCGAAGCTCATAGCCAAGCCCAAAGTCGAATAGCGAGAGGCACCACGATGACGCAGTTCACCGACGCACCGATCTTCGATGCCGATCAGCACATGTATGAGACCCCCGATGCGCTGACGAAATATCTGCCGAAGGAGTTCCAGCCCAAGGTGCAGTTCGTCCAGATCGGCAGGCACACCCGCATCGCGATCCTGAACAAGATCACCGACTACATGCCGAACCCGACGTTCGAACGGGTCGCGGCCCCCGGCGCGCACGAGAAGTTCTACTCGGGTCAGAACCCCGAGGGCCTGTCGATGCGAGAGATGTCCGGCCGCGGCATCGACACCCCCCCGGGAGCGCGCAACCCCGAAGACCGAATTGCCGAACTCGACCGCCAGGGCGTCGACGCGTGCCTGAACTACCCCACGCTGGCCAATCTGGTCGAGCATTCGGCCGCCGAGGATCCCGACCTGACCGTGGCGATCATCCATGCGCTGAACCAATGGATGCTGGAGCACTGGGGGTTCAGCCATGCCAACCGCGTCTACTCGACACCGGTACTCACCCTGGGACTCGTGGACGAAGCGCGTCGCGAACTCGAGTACATCCTCGACAACGGCGCCAAGGTCGCGCTGATCAAGCCGGCGCCGGTGAATGGCTACAAGGGGTGGCGCTCCCCCGCGCTTCCCGAGTTCGACCCGTTCTGGCGCGACGTCGAGGACGCAGGTCTGCCAATCGTGTTGCACGCCAGCCAACCTCCGCTGCAGGAGTACATCGACAGGTGGGAGCCGCCGTCGACCAGCAGCGCGTTCGAGATGTCGGCGTTCAAGTGGACCGCGCTGGGCCACCGAGAGATCGCCGACATGTTGACCAGCCTGATCTGCCACGGCACGTTGACCCGATTCCCGAAGCTGCGGATCGCCAGCGTCGAGAACGGCAGCGCGTGGATCAAGCCGCTGTTCGACGACCTGCAGTCGACATACGGCAAGATGCCGCAGAATTTCCCCGAGCATCCGCACGACGTGTTCCGACGCAACATCTGGGTCAGCCCGTTCTGGGAGGGTTCCGTGGCCGACGTCGTGCAGACCGTCGGATGGGACAAGGTGATGTTCGGCTCGGATTGGCCGCATCCCGAAGGCTTGGCGGAGCCGAAGCGCTATTGGCAGTACGCCGAGGGTATGGACGAGCGTCGCACCTATGACTTCATGGGTGACAACGCCCGTCGCTTCATGGGGCTGCCGATCGCCAACCCCGACCCGGAGGCCGTCAAGCCCCCGCAATTGGCGAACGCCTGAGGTACACGCAGCGCTAATGGTCCATTTAGTAAGCACGGCTAACTTTTCGGGTAGGCTCGGAATAGCTCGTTTCGCCGAGAGCCACGAAAGGGACCGTGATGGCCAGAACCGACAATGACACGTGGGACATCAATGAGAGCGTCGGCGCTACCGCGTTAGGGGTTGCCGGCGGGCGGGCCGCGGAGACCAGAAGCGCCGATCCGCTGATCAGCGATCCCTACGCAAAACTGTTCCTCGAAGCGGCCGGCGACGGCATCTGGCGGGTTTATCTGGACGATGAGTTACCGGCCGAATTGGTCGGTGCCGATCCACAATTCGAGGACCGGATGCAGGCGATGCTGGGCTATACGGCGTGCCGGACGAAGTTCTTCGACGACTACTTTCTGGCGGCGGCCGGCGAAGGTATCCGGCAGATCGTGATCCTGGCGGCCGGTCTGGACTCACGTGCCTGGCGACTCGCCTGGCCGGCTGGGTGTGTGGTCTACGAGATCGATCAGCCGAAGGTGCTGGAATTCAAGATCGGCACCTTGAAATCGCATGCGGTCGACCCGATCGCTTCTCATGTCAGCGTCGGCATCGACCTCCGTCTGGATTGGCCGAAGGCACTGGCGCAGGCCGGGTTTGACGCGTCGGCCCCGACGGCGTGGTCGGCGGAAGGGCTGTTGCCTTATCTAACAGCCGATGCCCAGGGCCTGTTGTTCGATCGAATCCAGTCGCTCAGCGCTCCCGGGAGCCGTGTCGCGGTCGAAGCGTTCACCAACGAGTTCTTCAGCCCAGAGAGTTTCGCGCGCCGCGAGGAGCAGACGGAACGCTACCGACAGGCCGCAATCAGGCTGGGCGGCAAAGACATTACCGAGTCTGGCAACCTGCTCTATGAAGAAGAGCGAACCGAGGTCGTCGACTGGCTGCAAGCGCATGGCTGGACTGTCACCGCTGCGACGAGCGCAGAGGATCTGATGGCCGCAAGCAACCGAGCCGTCCCGGCAGGCCTCGATGCCGCCGTCCCGGAAAGCGTGTTCATCGAAGGCCGGCTGCGCTGAGGTGACCGTGATTGGCGATCCACGCATCGATCGCCTGCTCGGACGTCACGGGTTGGGCACCCAGGGATGGTCTGGGAAGAACAGGATGCGCGCGATCACTAGCGGGAGGGTCAGGAACACCGCGTACAGGACGTTCATCCCGACGATCCAGGCGACGACCTGGCGTGCGCGCTGCGCCCAGCTGGTGATGACGGGTCGCACGCCCAGCATCCGCTCGAACCACGTGCGCCCGGCGACGTCGCGCCGGTCGAGGCTGGCGACCACTGCGACGGCGAAGATGGCCAGCGGGACACCTTGATAGATCAGCTGCAGACCACCCTTGTGGGTGTGGATGGTCGGTCCGATCGATTCCAGGTACTGGAACCAGTTCGTCACGTAGGAAACTCCGTCCGCCGTCACGAAGTTCCAGAGGATGAACGGAACGAACACGGTGATCGCCAGGGCGGCAAGGTAGTTCGCTGAGGGATAGCGACGCCGGAACCATCGGAACAGGTTCAACACGGCTGCGAATCCGCCGGCAAAGAACCAGCCGTAGCCGGCCAGCACGTACACCGGTTTGTTGGGGGTGGTGTACGGGGTCTTTCCCCAGGGCAGCAGCGCCAGATCCGGGTTGTAGTACAGGTAAGCACCCCAGTCGGCGTAGAACTCCTGCCACCACATGGTGAAGCACCCGATGAACAGCAGCGCAGCCGTGTCGGGCCGGCCATTCTTGCGCCAGCGGTAGAGCAGGAACACGGCCACCAGGCCGAAGGCGATCCACCCGCCAACCTCCACCATCCACGGGACGTTCGACGGAGGTAACGGCCCAGCGGCGTACGCGCCGCGGCCTAGATGTGTCATTGACTATCAGTCGCTCGCCGGCAGCGGCTTGGCTTCCTTGAGCACCAGCGGCGTCGTCCCGACGCTGAGTGAACCGGCGCCGGCCTTGGTGACCAGCACCTCGGCGTCGCCGTCGTCGACGTACCGCTTGCCCATCGTGCTGCCGTCGGCGAAGGCTGGGTCGGGCGCGGCGTCGGCAGACCGCTCGGCGTCCAGCGGCAGCATGGGCCGGCCCCCGCAACGCAGATCGTCCAGGCTCTCAGCGGCTTTGACGACGATCACCTGGGTGTCACACACCTGGCTCTGCATGCGCGTGCCGTTCTTGATCATGTCGGACTCCTTGTTGTTGTCTGGGAGACGGATTCAGTGCTCGGCTGCCGCCGGCTTGAGGTCTTCGAGGATCTCCCGGCGCAGCACCTTGCCGGTCGGCGTGGTCGGCAGCTCATCCCGGAACACGATGCGGTCCGGCGTGCGGGACCCGCGCAGCTTGCTGCGGGCGAACTCGCGCAACTGCTCAGCTGCCGGCGCGGTGCCTGACTCGGGCACGATCACCGCTACGATGGCCTGCCCCCACTCGGCGTCATCCAGCCCGACGACGACAACCTCGCGGACATCGGGGTGCTCAATGAGCACGTCCTCGACCTCCGACGGGGCGATATTCTCGCCGCCGCGGATGATGGTGTCGTCGGACCGCCCTCCGATGAACAGGTAGCCATCCTCATCCAGCATCGCGACGTCCCTGGTCGCGAACCAGCCCTGCGCATCGAGCACCGAACCGATCTCGGTGTAACGGCCCGAGACCTGAGGGCCGCGAACGAACAGCTCACCCGTCTCGCCCGGCCCTAGCACGGTGCCGTCCTCCGCGCGAATCTGCACCTCGATGCCGGGGACCGGTCGACCGACCGAAGTCAGTCGACGGGCGACGGCGTCGTCTCGCGCCTCGTGGGCCAGGCGATGGTCCTCGGGTGTGAGCACCGCAATGGTCGAACTGGTCTCGGTCAGCCCGTAGGCGTTGACGAAGCCGACCTGCGGTAGCAGGTCGAGCGCCCTTCGGACCAGGGGTCGCGCCACCTTCGATCCGCCGTACGCGAAGTTGCGCAGCGTCGGAAGCTCGGCAGACTGCTGCTCGAGGACCGCCACGATGCGGGACAGCATGGTCGGCACCACCGTTGCGGTGGTGACCCGCTCGTCGCGGACCAGTCGAACCCATTCGTGCGGATCGAACCGGCGCAGGTACACGATCGCCCGTCCGGCATACAGGTTTGACAATGCGGCCCCGACCCCCGCGATGTGATATGGCGGGACGCACACCAGCGCCGCATCGGCGGGATCGGCGGAACCGAATTCGACAGTGCCGGTGACATAACTGGTCAGGTTGTTGTGAGTCAGCTCAACGGCTTTGGGCCGCGACGTGGTACCCGAGGTGAACAACACGACCGCCACGTCGTCGGGGTCGGCGAAGACCGAGACGGGCTCGGTGGATCGCGCGGTCTCGATGAACTCGTCGGACGTCATCACCGGCTGGCCGAAACCGGCCACGATATCGCGGTACTCGGCGTCGACCACGACCAACGGCGAGGCCAGCCGATCGATGAGTTCGCGCAGCCCCTCTGGACTCAGCCGATAATTCAGTGGCGTGAACGCCGTGTTCGCGCGCGCCGAAGAGAACAGCAGCAGCGGGAGTAGTGCTCCGCCGGTGCCGACGTAAGCGACATGGGATGCCCCGGATGCGGCGATAACACCTGCACCGCCGTCGGCGAGCTCGCCGAGGTCGGCAGTGGTCAATCGAATGTCGCCGTCCACCACGGCAACCCGGCCGGGATCACCCGACGCCGCCATCTCCAGCAGCAACGAAATACTCAACGCCCCTCAGCCCTCACCTGCGAGTTGATGCCCTAACGCCGTTAGTGCGTAGCGACCCGATTCTAGACCCGCACCGACTAATCAGATATATAGTTATAGGCTTAGTGGTATCTGAGTCAACGCGCGCTCCCGTCGACGGCGGGTTCGACAGTGACGCATGCTGAAGGGAACACAATGAGCAGCAGGCCCGAGATCGCCATCATCGGTGTCGGCCTTCACCCGTTCGGGCGGTACGAGGACCGGTCGGCACTGGAGATGGGCGCCGTGGCGATCAGCAGGGCACTGCGCGATGCCGGGGTGGCGTGGTCCGACGTGGGCAGCCTGTATGCGGGCAGCCTCGAGGTGGCCAATCCCGAGGCGGTGACGGGGTTGGCAGGGATGACTGGCCTCCCGGCGCGGGCCACGTTGAGCGGCTGCGCGACCGGAAACTCGCTGTTGACCCTGGCCGCCCGAGACGTCCAACTCGGCGAAGCCGACATTGCGGTCGGCGTCGGGCTGGACAAGCATCCGCGCGGCGCCTTCGGCGCCGACCCGTCGGTATCGGGGTTGCCGCAGTGGTACGGCGATCAGGGCATGTTCCTGACCACGCATTACTTCGGCACCAAGATCATGCGCTACATGCACGATCACGGCATCACCGAGGAGACCCTGGCCCGCGTTGCCGCCAAGAACTTCGACAACGGAGCGCTGGCGCCGCATGCATGGCGCCGCAAGCCGATGAGCGTCGACGCGATCCTGAGCTCTCCGGTCGTGAACGCACCGCTGCGTCAATACATGTACTGCAACCCGAACGAAGGCGCCGCCGCCGTCGTGGTGTGCCGGGCCGATAAAGCCAAGCAGTACACCGACTCTCCGATCTACCTGCGCTCCACCGCGCTGCGCAGCCGCCGCGAAGGCGCCTACGAACTGCTGCGTACCTCGATCGAGCTGCCGATCGTGCCAGGCACCACCGCCGAGGCCGCCCGCGCCGCCTACGAATTGGCCGGGATAGGTCCCGAGGACGTCGACGTCGCGCAATTGCAGGACACCGACTCGGGTTCCGAGATCATCCACATGGCCGAGACGGGGCTGTGCAAGGACGGCGAACAGGAGGCGCTGCTCGCTGACGGCGCCACCAAGATCGGCGGACGGCTGCCTATCAACACCGACGGCGGCCTGCTGGCGAACGGCGAACCGGTCGGCGCGTCCGGCCTACGTCAGGTCTACGAGCTGGTCCAGCAGTTGCGTGGCATCGCGGGTGACCGTCAGGTGCCGAACGATCCGCAGGTCGGGCTGGCCCAGCTGTACGGGGCACCCGGAACCGCAGCCGTCGCCATCTTGTCCAAGTAGCCGCCATCCCGAAGGGAGTACTGCCGATGACCGACACCCAGGCGGAATCGCGCCCGCGCGCCGAGGTCGACCTCGACCACCACTCGCCCGAGTTTCGCGATGACCCCTACGGCCGGTTCCGTGAGATGCGCGAATCAGGCTGTCCAGTAGCACATTCCGAGCACTACGAAGGCTTCTGGGCGCTGGTCGACTACGCATCGGTTTTCGAAGCGGCCCGCGACGACGACCTGTTCAACTCTTTCCCCTCGGTCGGTGTGCCCGCTAGTGAGCTGCCCTTGCCGATCCTGCCGATCGAGTCGGATCCTCCCGAGACCCAGGAGTTGCGCGAGGTCACCCTCAAGCGGTTCTCGCCGGGTTCGGCGGAACGGTTTCGTGAGTCAGCCATCGAGATGACCAATGAGGCGATCGACGCCTTCATCGAGCGCGGTGAGTGTGACCTGGTCGGTGAGCTTACGACGCCGCTGCCGGCGCGGTTGATCTTGCGGCTGTTGAACTTCGACGAGTCGCGGTTCATGGACTGGGTCGGCTGGGTGCACACCACCGTGCACGACCGTGCCCATGACCCGGAGAAGGCCGGAATCGCGGGGATGGAGATGTTCGGCGAGATCGTCAAGCACATGGAGCAGCGTCGGGCCGAGGGACTCGGTGATGACCTGTTCAGCGACATCCTGCGCGGGACGCTGAACGGCGAACCGCTCGACGATGGCCAGATCACCATGTACACCGTGCTGATGATGCTCGGTGGTATGGACACCACCAGTGGCTTCACCGCCAATGTGCTGTTGCGGCTGTGCAAGGACGCCGAGCTGCGCGCCAAGTTCACCGCTGATCCGAGCCTGGTGAAGAAGTCCACCGATGAGCTGCTGCGCCTGTACACGCCGACGCTCGGCCTGGCGCGCACCGTCTCGCGCGACGCCGACTTTCACGGCCAACACCTGTGCCAGGGCGACCGGGCGATCCTGATGTGGGCTGCGGCGAACCGTGACCCCGCAATGTTCGAGAACCCCGACGAACTCGACCTCGATCGCCCAAATGCCAAGAAGCACATGGCTTTCGGTGTGGGCATGCACCGCTGCCTTGGCTCGCACTATGCCAAGCTGATGTTCGACGTGATGATCACCCAGGTGCTCAAGCGGCTACCCGACTTCGAGTTGGCCGGTGAGGCGAAACTGTTCGAGGACGCGGGCGAGGTGTACGCCGTGCGCGAACTGCCGGTCAGTTTCACGCCCGGGCCGCGGGTGGGCTGACGGCCGGCCGGGACGGGAGAACGCGGTGACGGCTGGCACCATCGCCGGGCTGCTGGACGAGTGTGCCGCCGGCCGGCCGGATCGTCCGCTGCTACGCGACGTCGACGGCGAGACACTCACCGTGTCGCAGGTCGCCGGACTGGCTTCGGCTGCCGCGGGATGGCTGACAGATGCCGGTGTACGTCCTGGCATGACGGTCGCCTGGCAGCTACCCTCACACGTCAACGCGGCGGTGGTGATGCTGGCGCTGGCCCGCATGCCCGTTGTGCAGGCCCCGGTGTTACACCTCTATCGGTGCCGCGAGGTGTGCGCGGCGGTCGACGTCGCGCGCGCTGACATCCTGCTGGTTGATGAGTCGACGGCCGCCAATGCCGCACCAGGGCTACCGACAATCACGGTGCCTGCCGACCTTGTCCGCCGACTCCAGACGTCACCGGCTACAAGCGCCGAGTACGAAGCGCTCCCCTCCGCAGCGGAGCCGCGCTGGGTGTACTTCACGTCGGGCACCACCGGCCGCCCGAAAGCCGTCCGCCACTCCGACGCCACCTTGCTCAGCGCCGCCCGCGGTTATGTCGCGCATCTCGGCGTGGGCAGCCATCCGCGGGAAGTCGGCACGATCGCCTTTCCCATCGCACACATCGGCGGCATGGTCTACCTCGCCACCGCTCTGTTCGGCGACTTTCCCGTGGTGCTCATCCCCAAAGTTTCCGCAGCCGACCTGCCCCGGGTGCTCGCCGAACATCAGGTGACGGTGACCGGAGCGAGCACCGCGTTCTACCAGATGCTGCTGGCCGCCCAGATGGCCGCGCCGACAACCGAATTGCTGGTGCCGTCGCTGCGGATGCTGATCGGCGGGGGTGCCCCGTGTCCGCCCGAGGTGCACAAGCAGGTGCGTGAACACCTACGCGTACCCGTCGTGCATGCCTACGGGATGACCGAGGCGCCGATGATCTGCGTCAGCGAGGCCACCGACACCGACGAGCAACTGGCCAACAGCGCCGGCCGGCCTATCCCTGGATCGCAGGTGCGGATCGGGGCGAACGGCGAGATCGAGTTGCGCGGCGCCAACCTGACAGCGGGATACCTGCAGCACGACCAGTGGGCCGATGCGCTCACCGCCGACGGGTGGTTCCGCAGCGGCGACCGGGGCCACCTTCGCCCGGACGGGCGCATCGTGGTCACCGGCCGCACCAAGGATTTGATCATTCGCAAGGGCGAGAACGTTGCCCCTGACGAGATCGAGAACGAACTGCTGGCCCACCCCCTGGTTGACGAGATCGCCGTGCTCGGCCAGCCCGACGAACTGCGCGGCGAGTTGGTATGCGCGGTCGTGCGTCGTTCGCCACGCCATCGCGACGTCACCCTCGATGAACTCTGCACGTTCCTCGACCAACGCGGGCTGATGAAGCAGAAGTGGCCCGAGCGGCTCGTCCTCGTCGACGAGTTCCCGCTGACAGGGCTCGGCAAGGTCGCCAAGTCCGAGCTGGCCCGGCAGATCGCAGGAGGAACCCGATGACGGCGTTGTCCGCTGACGAGCGTCAGGAACTCGCGCAATCGGTGCGCTCCGCCTGTGAGCGACTGGCATCCGAGGACCGAGTGCGCGCTGTCGCATACGCCGAGGGCAACCGCGGCGGCGGAGACGGGCATTCCGGCTTCGACACGGTGCTGTGGGACGTGCTGTGCAATCAGGTGGGGGTGGCCGGCATCGCGCTGCCCGAACACCTGGGCGGCGCAGGTTACGGAGTGTCCGCGCTGGGTGTGGTCGCCCACGAACTCGGCCGCGCGCTGGCCCCGGTGCCGTTCGTCAGTTCCACGGTGCTGGCCACCGGCCTGCTGCTCGACCTGACCGAGCGCGACCCGGATGCGGACAAGCGACTCACCGGGCTCATCGAAGGTCGCCGCACCGCCGCCGCAGCCCTTACCGGCGACGGCGGGTTGTGGCGACGGTCCGCGGTGACCCTGCGCGCCGCTCGCGCCGGGGGTGATTGGAACATCGACGGCACGGTACGCCACGTGCTGGGCGGCTCCGTTGCCGACGACCTCGTCGTGGTCGCCATCGACGAAGATGGCGAGCCGGCGGTGTTCCTGCTCGACCCGACTATTGACAGCGTCGTCGCGGAGGCCGAACGCGTGCTCGACCGCACCAGGCCGATGGCCACCATCACGCTGAGCTCGGCGCCGGCGCTGCGGCTGTCCGGCGACGCACCCCTTGGCGACGTCGTCGACCGCAACGTCGACATTGCGCTGGCGGTGCTCTCGGCGGAACAGGTCGGCGCCTGCGAGCGGGTGCTCGAGATCGCCACCGACTATGCCCGCACGCGTGAGCAGTTCGGACGGCAGATCGGCAGCTTTCAGGCCATCAAGCACAAGTGCGCCGACATGCTGGTCGATCTCGAGTGGGCGCGCTCGGCCTCACAGGCGGCCCTGGAAGCTCTCGACGATCCGGACTCCGCGGCCGCCGGCGAAGCGGGCTGGCGGGCGAGCATGGCCAAGGCGGTCTGCTCAGAGGCGCTGCGCAACGCGACTAAGGCAAACGTCCAGATTCACGGCGGCATCGGCTTTACCTGGGAGGATTCCGCACACCTGTACTTCCGGCGCGCCCGCACGGACGAGGTGCTCCTCGGCGCCCCGGGCCAGCACTGGGACCGGCTATCGACGCTGGACCCGTCGACTCAGCCGCCGGCTTCGCCAGAAGTGACGAAAGAGCTCAACGATGTCGACGCCCTACGCGCGGAGATCCGCTCTTTCCTGGACAACGCACCCAGGCCGGCCGGCCTCCGGAACTACGGGCCCACTCCCACCGCGGATGACGTCGAAGCCGGCCGGGTCTGGCACCGCTATCTGGCCGACCACGGCTACGCGTGTCTGCACTGGCCGCGCGAGTTCGGCGGTGCCGCAGCAACAGTGACGTACCAGGCCGTCTTCGCCGAGGAGTGCGCGCGAGCCGAAGTGCCCCGTCAGCTCAACATCACCGGCGCTGACCTGGTCGGACCGGTGCTGATCAAGTTCGGCAGCCAGGAACAGAAGGATCGCTTTCTGGAGCCGATCAGGCTGGGCGACGATGTCTGGTGTCAGCTCTTCTCCGAGCCTGGCGCCGGGTCAGATCTCGCCGGTGTGCGTACCCGTGCCGAGCGCACCACGACCGGCTGGCGGATCGATGGTCAGAAGGTGTGGAGTTCGGCGGCCGCCTCGGCCCGCTTCGGGCTGCTGCTCGCCCGCACCGGCCCGGACAAGCACCGTGACTTGTCGATGTTCGTTGTGCCCATGGATATCCCGGGGGTGACGGTGCGCCCACTGACCCAGATGGACGGTGAGAGCAAATTCAACGAAGTCTTCTTCGACGGCGCCGAGCTCGACGAAGATGCCCTGATCGGTGAAGTCGGTCAGGGCTGGACAGTGGCGATGGTGACGCTGGGCCGTGAGCGCCTGACGTTGGGTTCGCAGGCCGTATCGATGTTCCGGTTGCACGAGCGCATGGTCGATGCGGCCCGGGAACACGACCTGCTCGACCCGGTGCTGTCCAGGTCGATGACCCGATTGTGGGCCAGGATGTGGCTGCTGCGGTTCACCTGGCAGCGCGCCATCGACTCGGGTGACCTGACGTCGCCGGCCTTCTCGGTGCTCAAGCTGATGACCTCGGAAACCGATCAGGACCTGGGTGACATCGCCACCGAGGTGCTCGGTACCGACGCGTGCACCGACCCCGAGGAGGACGGCCTGGTGCACCACATGCTGATCGGTCGAGCGCAGACTATCCTGGGCGGAACCAGCGAGATTCAGTGCAACATCCTCGGCGAGCGAGTGCTCGGACTTCCCAAAGAACCGCGATGACAGCGGGTTTGAACCCTTTGACCAGGGTCGACTTCACCGCCGCGTTGCGCGCTGCGCTGCGCCCCGGAATGACGGTTGTCCTCGGCGACGGAGTTGGCGCGCTGGGCTGCCTTGACGACGGCGGCTCGGTCGGCGCGGCGCTGAGCGCCGCGGCCAGGGAGGTCGGCTCGGTGCGGCTGGTACTGGGCTGGCTGCCCGCCCCGATCGACGGCCTCGACGCAGACGCGTTCGGTGAGGTGGTTGCGTTGATGCCCGGGTGGGGTGTGCGTGAGGTGCTGCGCAGCCCGAAGGCGCGGTTCCTGCCGACGCGGCTGGCGGCGATTCCCGCCCTGCTGGCCGATGTGCTGCGGCCCGACGTGCTGCTCACCCGGCTGGTCCGCCGGGATGGCTTGCTGCACTTCAGCACCGAGGTGTCCTGGCAGCGCGCGGTAACCGACAGCGGGACAAGGACTCTCGCGATCATCGACACCTCGGCGCCCGCAGCGGCTGCCGAGCCTGGACTCGGCCCGCCGGGCCTCGAGGTACTTGGCACTGTGCGGGGCGGCCCACTACGAGTACCGCAGCGCGAGCCCGAGCCGATCCACGAGGCGCTCGCCGATGCGGTATTGCGGTTGCTGCCAGAGGGCGCCCGGATCCAGTACGGACCCGGCCAGCTCGGCACCGCACTGCTGCGACGGGCACAGGTGCCGTTGTATATCGACACCGGGCTACTCACCGACGCCGTCGTCGACTTGGACCGGCGCGGCCTCTTGGCGGGCACTCCGTCGGCGACGTATCTGCTGGGCAGCGACGCGCTCTACGACTGGGCCGACGGGCGCCGGATCCTGCGCGGACTCGACTACACCCACGACCTCACCCGGCTGTCGCGTGGTGCACCGCTGGTCGCGGTGAACACCGCCATCGAGATCGACCAATACGGGCAGGTCAATGTCGAAGGCGTGCGCGACAAGGTGGTTGGTGGTATCGGCGGACATCCCGACTATTGCGCCGCCGCCCGAGTGAGTAGCGGCGGACTGTCGATCATCGCCGTTCCGACGCGGGTGAACGGGCGCTCACCCCTGGTCGAGCAGCTCAGCAGGCCCACTTCCACCCCCGCCCACGACGTCGACCTGATCGTCACCGAGGCCGGGTACGTCGACTTGCGCGCGGCAGACTGGCCCCAGCGCCGCACACTGATAGCCGAATTATTCACGGAATGAAGGAGATAACGCGCAATGCCTGAAGGTCCGCTGACCGGTAAGGTCGTCCTGGTCACCGGAGGTGGACGGGGTATCGGCCGCGGCCACTGCCTCGAGTTGGCCAAGCAGGGCGCGGCCGTCGTTGTCAACGATCCAGGCGTCGGCCGGGACGGTTCTAGCAGTGACGAGGAAGGTCCCGCGGCGGACGTCGTCGCCGAGATCGAGGCGTCCGGCGGCAAGGCCGTCGCGCACACGGGTTCGGTGTCGGCGTGGGACGACGTCGCCGACATGATCTCCACCGCCATCGACACTTTCGGTTGCCTGACCGGAGTGGTGAACAACGCGGGCATCCTGCGGGATTCCATGGTGGCCGCCTCCCGCGAGGCCGATTGGGACGCCGTCATCGCCGTACATCTGAAAGGCACCTTCGCCGTCACCCGACATGCCTGCGAGTACTGGCGTGCTCAGTTCAAGGCAGGCAACCCGATTGACGCGCACATCGTCAATACGGTGTCCGGCGCGGGCTTGTGGGGCAATGTCGGGCAGAGCGCTTACGGCGCGGCCAAGGCCGCGATCGCCAACCTGACGCTCGTCACCGCGATGGAGGCACAGCGTTACGGTGTTGCGGTCAATGCGATCTCGCCACTGGCGATGTCGCGAATGACCGCCGATGTCTTCGGCGCCCGGGCTGACGATCCCGCGCTGGATCCCGCCCGCAGCTCCGCTGTGGTGGCCTGGCTGCAATCGGCGCAGTCGTCGTGGCTCACCGGACAGATCCTGCGCATCAACGGCGACAAGCTCACCCGCATCGAGGGCTTCACCGAAGCGCCCGGCGCTTACCACGCTAAAGATGGTGCTTCGCTGACCTTTTCCGAGATCGGACAGGCCGTCAGCTGGCTCTACGCGACTTCGCCCCGCGGACTGGCCGGACCGCTGCCGACGGCCTGAGCCCCGAAGAGATTACGGCGCACCGCCATCGGCGTAGATGGTCTGGCCGGTAACGAACGCGCAGATGTCCGATAGCAGGAAGGCGATCAACGCGCCGATCTCATCGGGCTGTCCGGGGCGCCCGAGCGCGGCGTCGAACCCGAAATCCTCCACCAGTGCCCGCTCGAGGGCCTCGTCGTAGGGATAGCCCTTGCTTTCAGCGACGTATCCCCGGATGGCATGCAGCGCATCGGTTTCCACGGCGCCGGGGGCTACGCTGTTCGCCCGGATGCCCGATTTGCCATGGGTGCGCGCGATGCCGCGGGTGAAGGTGGCAACGGCCGCCTTGAGGCTGGCGTAGGGCAGCCGGGGCTCGTGCGGCGAGCGCGCCGAGTACGCGGCGGTGGTCACGATCGCGCCTCCGTTGACCGCGAGGTGCGGCAGTGCCGCCTGCACGCTGCGGACGGTGGCCAGCAAGACGTCGTGAAACGCGGTGTCCCAGGCGTCGTCGTCGGAGTCGATCGGCATCATTCCGGCGGTGCCCATAGTGACCGCGATGCCGTCGAGCCTGCCGAGAAGCCGCACAGCCTCGTCGACCGCGGCCACCGCAGCTCCGGGCTGACTCACGTCGAAGACCAGGTCATGCGCCGAGGCAGCACCCGCTGCGGCGACTTCTTCCGCGGCGTTCTTTCCCCGCTGTGGATCGCGCCCGACCACGACGACCGACGCACCCTCGCGAGCCAGCGCCCGTGCTGCCGCCAGTCCCATGCCGGCCGTCCCGCCGACGACGACATAACCCTTGCCGCGCACTCCCAGGTCCAACGCTCAACCCCTTGCCACGGCCGGACTGAAGTACTTCAGCGGCCGCTCGACGAATTCGAATACCACTCCGTCGGGCGAGCGCAGGAACGAGATGTAGAGCCCCTCGATCTTGGTGCCCGGCAACGGGCACCACACCGGATCACCCATGGTCTCAACGGAATTCGGGACCAACGCCATTGCCGCCTCGGTGTTTTCCACCCGCAGCGCGCAGCGGTACAGCCCTTGATGGTTCCCGCCCCACGGCACCGGGTCCGCGTCACGCGTGTCGGGATGTTCCACAATGGTGAGGCTGAACTGATGGGCGTCCTCAGGAAGCGCGTAGCGCGACACCGCGCATTTGACGGCATCGGTTGACCCGCCAGGGGTGAGTTGGTCGCCGGCCACCTCGACTTGAGTCGGCGCCTGCACCTGAGTGAAACCGATCGCGGCAAGGAACTCTCCGGTGGCCACTGCGTCGATGGCAGCGATGCGGATTCCGGCGAACACCGCCCCCGGCTTATCGCTCGGGGCTTCGGTGAGCTCGATGACCGCTCCGTCGGGGTCGACCGCGAGAACCGATTTAGAGCCGGAGATCAGGCCGTCGACCGGCCCGCCCACGGTGATGCCGGCCTCACGCAACGCTATGACGGTTGCATCGAGATCGGCCACTGTCAGCAGCGTTGACCGGATGCCGGGACGAGTCGGGTCACTGTTCGGGTCGGCTTTCAGCGCCGGGTTGTGAAACTCGATGGCCTCCAAAGCGCAGCCGGCGCGGCCGCCTCGCGAATCGTAGAGAAACGATGTCTCACAAAACGTTTCGTCGCCGTCGATGCCGAGGATGCTGCCGTCGGTCGGAACTTTGGGATCGGTGCGCATTCGCGCCGCCAGTCCAAGCTGCCCGACATAGAGCGCCTCGGTGGCGTCCAGCGACGCGCAGTTGAGATTGACGTGCAGGAACCGTCGCGCAAGTTCCTCGGAACCCACTACAGCACAACCGAATTGATTTTGAATTCGATGATCTCTTCTTCGCTGAAGCCCAACTCGGCCAACAGCGCGTCGGTGTGCTCACCGTGGCCCGGCGCACACGTCAGGTCCAGCGGAGCCTCGTCGAACTGCACGGGGCTGGCCGCCAGCGCGAACTCGTTGTCGTTCGCATCGGTGACCCTTGGCAGATACCCGTTCGCGATCACCTGCGGGTCACTGTGCACCTCATGCGCGGTGTGCATGACGTCCCACACCCCGTCGAAACCAGCAAATGCCTTCTCCCAGTGCGAGAGATCTTTGGACTCGAACGCGCTGCGCAACTCGCCGATACACTCCTGACGGTTGCCGAACCGCACGACCGCGTTCGCGAACCGTTCGTCCTCGATCAGATCGGTGCGGCCCAGCCGGGTGCAGAAGTCCGCCCAGAATCGGTCGGCCTGCAGCAGCACGAAGGCGATGAACCGGTTGTCGCGGGTCTTGTAGATGCTGGCCACCGGGTTGGGCATCTCGTCGAGGTTGAACTTCGGGATGTCCTGACCGGTGACGCCTGATCCGACGATGTCCGGACCCAACTGCCAGATCGCGGCGTTGAGCAGCGACACGTCGACCACCGACGGTTCGCCGGTGCGCTCGCGCTTCACCAGGGCCGCGGCGATTCCGCCCGCGATCGCCAGCCCACCATAGGAGTCGCCGAATGCCGGTCGCTGAATCGGCGGGTAGGTGCCGTCGCCGGCCGAATAGGCATCGCCGATGCCGCCGCGCGCCCAGTAGGCGGCCAGGTCGAAGCCGCCCTGCGAGGCGAGGTCGCCACGGGTGCCGTAGCCGTGGCCGCGGGCATAGATGATCTTGGGGTTGCGCGCCCGCACCTGCTCGACGTCAATCCCCATCCGCTGGCGCGAATCCGGCAGCAGATTCGTGACAAAGACGTCGGCGGTTTCGAGCAGCTTCATCAGCAGCTCGAGCCCGTCCGGGGTCGAGGTGTCCAGCCCAATGCTGCGCTTGCCGCGGTTCGGTTGCTCGATGAAGTGATTCACTCCCCCTGCGCCGGTGACGATCCCGGAGCTGATCAGGCCACGCTGCGGGTCACCGGTCTCGGGGTGCTCGATTTTGATGACGTCGGCACCCCAATCGGCGAGCACGGCGCCCGCGGCCGGAACGAATGTCCACGCCGCCAGCTCAACGACGCGTATTCCGCTGAGGATGTCGCTCACAGGGGGTATCCGATCGTCTTGGTCTGTAGATGCTGCTCGAAGCCCTCGATGCCGTTCTGCCTGCCGATACCGCTCATCTTGTAGCCACCGAAGGGGGCGTCGGCGCCGTAGTACATGCCACTGTTGATCATCAGTGAGCCGGTGCGGATGCGGCGGGCGACGGCCATGGCGCGCTCGTCGGAGCCCATGATGCCGCCGGCCAGGCCGTAGGTGGAGTTGTTGGCCAACTCGACGGCGCCGTCGTCACCTCCGTCGTACGGCGTGATGGACAGCACCGGCCCGAACACTTCCTCCTGGAAGATCGTGTGGTCCGGTGCGACGTCGGCAACGACGGTCGGTGCCACGAAGTATCCGCGGTCCAGGCCGTCGGGAACTCCGCCGCCCGTGGTGACGCGGCCTCCGTCACGCTTGGCTATCTCGATGTAGTTCAGCACCCGGGCCTGTTGCTTGGCCGAGACCAGCGGCCCGCAGAAGGTATTCGGGTCCGCAGGGTCGCCGACGGCCAGGGAGCCAAATGTCGCGGAGGCGACCTCGACGGCCTGGTCGTAATGGGAACGCGGGACGAGCATCCGGGTGGCCAGCGCACACCCCTGCCCGGAATGCATCAGTGCGCCGATACAGCCGGGCAGCGCCGTGTCCATGTCGGCATCATCGAGCACCAGGTACACCGACTTGCCGCCGAGCTCGAGCATGTTGCGCTTCATGGTGTCGGCCGAGAGCCGCTGGATGACTTTGCCGACAGCTGTTGATCCGGTGAAGGAGACCATGTCAATCCGCGGGTCGGTGGCGAGCACCTGGGCGATGTCGTTGTCCGACGCCGGGACGATGTTGACGACACCGGCCGGGATGTCAGTCTTCTCGGCGATGATCCGGCCCCACCGCAGGGCGCTCCACGGCGTCTCCATGGCCGGCTTGAGCACCATCGTGTTGCCGGTGGCCAGGATCTGGCCCACCTTGTTGCTGATGATCTCGAACGGGAAATTCCACGGCGTGATCGCGCCGACGACACCCATCGGCTCCTTGACCACGACGCGGTTGTACGGCACGCCCATCTTCGCGTCCTGATCGAGCATCCGCTCCCATTGGAAGGTCGAGATCAGCTGGGCCGGCCACCGGATGGCGTCGGCCAGCGGCCATCCCATCTGTGCGATGTGGGTCATCCCCACCGTCGCACCGACCTCGGCGATCAGCTCGGCGCGGATGTCTTCGGCTTCCTCCTGCAGCGCGTCGTGCAACTGCATCAGGCAGCGTTGACGGAACTCGTGGTTGGTGGACCAGTCGGTGGAGTCGAAGGCACGCCGGGCAGCGGCGATGGCCTCCTCCATGTCTTCGGCGCTGGCGTCGGTGGCGAGGCCGAGCACTTCTTCGTTAGCCGGATTGATGTTGTCGACGGTCTTACCGGTCGACGAATCCCGCAACCGGCCGTCGATAAAAAGCCTGGCCTCGGGATTGAACTGGACAGTTGTAGCGGCGACCGGTGAAGCCGTCATTGGCGCTCCCTCTCGCAGAGTTGTCGGCGTGGGGCTAGTGTACCTTGTTATAGATAACTGTTTAGCGGATTCAGCTCCGGCTGGCGAGACGCGAGAACCAACGGAAGGGCAGCAGTTGTCCGCCCCTGTCGATAGCGCCCTGCATAGCGGTCGCCACCCCGAATACCTGTCCAGCATCGCGGCGTACCGCGAGGACTTCCGACGTTACCTGCGTAATTTGAAGACAGCCGACGAGTGGCGCGCGGCCGCGTTCACCAGCGCCGAGGACGGACTTGCGCACGACGCCACGGTGATGGCCACTCTGAACGCCGACGGCTGGAACCGGTACGGCTGGCCGGAGGCCGCGGGTGGGTTGGGCGGCAACGAGATTCACCGTGCGGTGTACTACGAGGAACTCGGCCGCGCGATGCTGCCCATTCCGGCCCAACACTGGACGCTGGAGACCCTCGGCCCCGCTCTGTTGAAGTTCGCTCCCGGTCTGGCCGCGGCGTATCTGCCGGGTTACCTCAGCGGCGTCGAGTGGTGGGGCCAAAGTTTCTCAGAACCCGAGTCGGGCAGCGACCTGGCCAGCCTGCGCACCCGCGCGGTCGACGACGGGGCCGGGGGGTTCGTCGTCAACGGTCAGAAGATCTGGACCAGCCAAGGGCCCACCGCCACGCGCCTGTTGGCGTTGGTCCGGACCGGAACCCCCGAGAGCCGACACCGCGGGCTGACGATGATCATGGTCGACGCCGACGCACCGGGCGTCACCATTCGTCCGATCGCGCTGGCCAGCGGACGCCGCGAACTCGCCGAAGTGTTCTTCGACGACGTCCGGGTCGACGGTGAGCGGGTCGTCGGCGACGTCGGCGGCGGCTGGGCCGTGGCGATGCATCTGATGCAGTACGAACGCGGCATGTACGGCTACGCGGTGCTCAACAAGGTGCTCACCGAATTGGGTCGATTGCGTGAGCACATGGTGACCGCCGGCGCTACCGACGCGCAACGCCGGCGCTTCGCCAGGGTGTATGTCGACGTGGCGGCCGCCCAGGCACGCACTGCCACCACCGTGCGCCGATTGGCCGCGGGCGAGGCGGTCGGTGCCGATAGCAGCATCGACAAGCTGCTGTTCGGCCGCGCCGAGAAGGAGGTCAACGACCTCATCCTGGAAATCGAGCGAGAGCACCTGATCGCCGGCACAGGCCGTGGCGGCGCGGAACTGGACACCGCGCGGGCCGAGTGGTGGTACTCGCGGGCCGCCACGGTGATGGGTGGCACCGCCGAAGTGCAGCGCGGCATCATCGCCGACCACCTGCTCGGGCTGCCCAAGGAGAAACGATGAGGAAGGCGCCGGTGCCCGACGAGTCATGGCAGATGGTCGAAGAGGCGGTGTTTCGCCTCTTCGAGGAACTGGCGGGTAAGAACGCCGGTGAGCACCTGGCAATCGGTGGGCGGCTGGCCGAGTTGGGCTGGTCGGAGATCGAGGCCGAGTACCCCGTCCAGGCGGGTGAGCTGTTGTTCCGCGCGCAAGGCAGATCGCTGGCCCTGACGGACTGCTTGGACCGCATCATGTTGGCCGAACTGGCCGGAGTGCTCGACGGTTCCGCAGCTCACGTGCTGCTGCCCGACCTCGCCACCGGAAGTGTGGCGGGTTCCGATGCTGAGCGGGTCTCGGGCATCATGCTGGGACCGCCGGAGGGCCGGATCGTGGTCCCGGTAGTCGGGCCGAGGAACACCGTTTCGGTGGCCGTTGTGGACGCATCGCGGCTCAACGGCCAGCGGCTGGACACCTTTGACGTGTCGACGCATTGGACCCGAGTGAGCGGATCAATCGACACCCCGCTGGTCGAGGCCTCCACCGAATGGAAGAACGCCGTCACCGCAGCCCGTCGGGCGCTGGCCACCGAACTGGTGGAACTGGCCGAGCGGGCGCTGCGCATCGCCGTCGACCACGTCAGCGTGCGCGTCCAGTTCGGCGCACCGATCGGGTCATTCCAATCGCCGCGGCATGCACTGGCCGATGCCTCGGCGGTGCTGGCAGGCGCGCGGGCGCTGCTGGGCGAGTCATGGCGAGACGGCGGCGAACTGTTGGCGCTGGCCGCCAAGGCCGCCGCGGGCCGGGCACACCGCGCCGTCAGCGACGTGGCACTGCAGGTGTGCGGTGCGATCGGACTGACCGCCGAGCACGATCTGCACCGCTACGTCACTCGAGGATTCCAGATCGACGCGCTCTGCGGGTCACACGACCAGCTCGAAGGGCTGCTCGCGGAGCGGCTCTTCGAGGACTCCGACGAGGGCTGGGCCACCGGCCGCGCGCTGCCCGCCGTCGTCACGTGGGCCGACGAGACAGCCGAGTAGAGGGAAGTACATGCGCCGCAACATTTTCGAGGAGATCCACGACGAGTTCCGGGCCACCGCCAGGAGCTTCTTCGAGCGCGAATGCGTGCCCAACGTCGAGAAGTGGGAACGCGACGGCAAGGTGAGCCGTGAGGCCTGGCTGGCCGCAGGCGAACACGGATTGATCGGCTGGGAGTTCGACGAAAAGTACGGCGGGCTCGGCGTCAAGGACTTCCGGTTCAATCAGATCGTCTCCGAGGAGATGTTCCTTACCGGCTCGGTCGGCATCGGCCTCGGCGTGCAGAACGACATCCTGGTGCCGTACCTGAACGATCTGACCACCGAGGAGCAGAAGGAACGCTGGCTGCCCAAGTTTGTCTCCGGCGAGTACATCGGGTCCATCGCGATGTCCGAACCCGCGGCCGGGTCCGACCTGGCCGGCATCAAGACCACCGCGCGCGACGAGGGCGACCACTGGGTGGTCAACGGCCAGAAGACCTTTATCAGCAACGGCCTGCTGTCCAAGCTGGTGCTGACGGCCGTGAAGACCGATCCGTCGGCGCGGCACAAGGGCATCAGCCTGCTGATGATCGAGGACGGGATGGAGGGTTTCACCCGTGGCCGCAAGCTCGACAAAATCGGCCAATACTCCGCCGACACCGCGGAATTGTTCTTCGAGGATGTCAAGGTGCCCAAGGAGAACCTGGTGGGAGAGCTCAACCGCGGCTTCTACCATCTGGTCTCCAACCTGCCCAGCGAGCGGGTCGGCGTAGCCTGCTACGCGCTGCCGGCCGCCCGCCGTGCGCTCGACCTGACCAAGGCCTACGCGCTGGAGCGCACCGCGTTTGGGCAGCCTATCGGCAAGTTTCAGGTCAATAGGCACTTCCTGGCCGAAATGCAGACCAAGCTCGACGCCGCTCAGACCTACCTCGACCAATGCGTGCTCTCGGTCAACGACGGCACCCTGGGCGATCAGGACGCCGCCGGGCTGAAGTGGTGGACCTCGGAAGTCCAGTGGGAGATCATCGACCGCTGCCTGCAGCTGCACGGCGGCTACGGCTATATCAACGAATACGAAGTAGCCAGACTCTGGCGGGACTCGCGGGTGCAGCGGCTCTATGCGGGCACCACTGAGATCATGAAGGACCTCATGGGACGGGCGATGGGGTACTAAGGGTGAGTTTGCTAACTGACGGTCGCCGATTCCCGACTCGGCCCTCTAGTTCGGCTAACCTCTAAATGGTTAGTTGATTCGCATATTCGCATAGCGGTGGAGGTTGCAATGGAGGTCACCAGTCTTCGAGAACCGAAGATGGCCGATCGGGTGGCCACGGTGCTGCGGCGAATGTTCATCCGCGGCGAGATCACCGAAGGCACCATGTTGCCGCCGGAATCGGAGCTGATGGAGCGTTTCGGCGTGTCCCGGCCGACGCTGCGGGAAGCGTTCCGCGTGCTCGAATCGGAGTCGCTGATTCAGGTTCAGCGTGGGGTACGCGGCGGCGCCCGCGTCACCCGCCCCCGGCGCGAGACACTCGCCCGCTATGCCGGCTTGATTCTCGAATACGAAGGCGTCACGGTGAAGGACGTCTATGACGCACGAGTGACGCTCGAGGTTCCGATGGTCGAGCAGCTGGCCAAGGACCGCAGTCCCAAGGTGATCGCCGAACTCGAGCAGATCGTCGAACGCGAATCGCAGCTGAATCCCGGCAGCGACGCCGTCGATCAGCTCACCGACTTCCACGCCGCAATCGCGCGGTTATCCGGCAACAGCACTCTGCAAATCGTCAGCGACATGCTGCATCACATCATCGAGAAGGCCAACCGGTCGCTGCAGCCAACCAAGGGCACGCGCGCCGAGCAGGCGGTCCGCCGCTCAGCGAAGACCCACCGGATGGTGCTGGACATGATCAAGGACGGCGACGCCGAGCAGGCCGGCGAGCTCTGGAAGCGCCACCTGCAGAAGGCAGAGGAGTTCGTCTTGACCGGCGCCGAATTGTCCACCGTCGTAGACCTTCTCGAATGACCGGGGTCGACGAACAGGTAAACCAGCACGATCTCGAGACACCCGACTCGATACAGGTCCGGTTCGGTATCGAATACGTCGAATCAGACCCGCCCAAGGCCACAGCCGTGCTGTCGATGCCGATGCATCGATTCCGCAATCCGTGCACCGGCGCTCCCACTGTGGCCCCCTTGGCGATCCTCGTCGACGCGGCCGCCGGGATCGTCAACCACTACCGCAGGCGGCCCGGGCACTGGACGGTGTCAAGCGAGCTTTCGATGGACCTCAGCCCCGACGTCGGCGAACTCGACGGCCCGGTGCTGGCCAGCGCGCACTCACCCGGTCCGCTGGGTGCCACGTCGCTGGGGATCTGCACGCTGACCTATCGCGGCGTGGTGATCGGCACCGGCATAGTGCGGTCATTCTTCATCCACGCCGGCGACATCGTCCCTCAGCAACGGTCGGAGACCCTGCGCCGGTCGGGCGAGACCGCGTTCGCCGACCTGATGGCGGTGCACGTCGCGCAGGATGGTCCGGCGACGGTGCTGGCGCAGCGTGCGGACGGCAACCTGAACAACGACATGGACATCGTGCACGGCGGCGTGGCCGCCGCCGGCCTCGAGCTCGCGGCTTCGGCGGCGATCAACCAGAACCGTTCCGGCGGTCTGCTGCAGACCTCCTCGTTGCGAGTGAACTTTCTGCGTCCGTTTTTCGCCGGCAATGAATCCCGCTACGAGGGCACGCCGTTGCGCGTAGGCCGCAACACCGGCGTGGGCGATGCGCAGGCCACCGGCCACGACCGCAAGGTGGCGATCACCGCGCGAGTGACGGCCTACCGCTGACTGATTCCCGCGCCGGCCCGTCGAGCTACTTCTTCGAGCGCGCCCGGAACGCGGCCACCCGCTCCTTGAATTCCGGGGTCGAGAACGACGTGTATTCCTCGGCCAGCGCGTACTCCAGCACACCGAGCGCGGCCCGAGACAGGTGCATGTTCATCGCGACCTTGCTGGCGCGCAGGGCCTGAGGCGGCAGACCGGCCAGCCGCTCTCCTATTGCGAGCGCCTCGTCGAGCACGGTGTCATCGGTGGCCACTTTGGTGACGAGGTTCAGCTTGTCCGCAATGGCAGGGGTGATCCGATCCCCGAGCAGCACATACTCTTTGGCTTTCATCAGGCCGATCAGCAGCGGAAGCATCGCGGCACCGCCGTCACCGGCCACCAAGCCGACCGCGACATGCGGGTCGGCCAGGTAGCTGTTCTCCCCCATCACCAGGAAGTCGCTCAACAAAGCGATCGAGCAGCCGAGCCCGACAGCCGGGCCGTTGACGGCCGACACCAGCGGCTTGGGGAAATTGATCACCTCGAGAAAAACCGTGCGGGCCTCGGTGATCTGAAACTGACGTGCCACTGGGTCCTCGATGAGGCGCCCGAACATCACCATGTCGCCGCCCGCGGAAAATGCCTTTCCGACACCGGTTGTCACCACCGCCCGCACGTCATCGTCGGCGGCCAGTACCCGCCAGATCGTCGCGAACGCGTGGTGCACGTCCTCGTTGACGGCGTTGAAAGCCTCCGGCCGGTTGATGCTGATCACGTGCACGTTGCCGGTCTTCTCCACCAGCAGCCACGGCGCAAACTCTTCGTAGCCGGGCAGGGTGGCGATCTCGGAAGTTGTCATGTGATGGTCCTATCAGTTCTTCTGGTTGGAAAGGACGGTGACCGCGGAGACCGCGGTCGGCCCGCCGATGTTGTGCGCCAACGCGATTCGTGCGCCGTCAACCTGATTCTCGGCTTCACCGCGAAGCTGGTTGAACAGTTCGTAACACTGCGCCACGCCGGTGGCACCCGGCGGATGCCCCTTAGCCTTCAACCCGCCGCTCGGGTTGATCGGAATCGACCCGCCCACATAGTGTTCGCGGCCTTCCACCAACTTGTAGGCCTCGAAACGGTGTGCGAAGCCCAGATCTTCGTAGCTGATCAGCTCGACGCCGGTGAAGCAGTCGTGGACCTCGGCGACGTCGATATCGCGCGGCGTCACCCCGGCCATCGCCATTGCGGCCTTGGCGGCACGCACCGTCGGCGGAAACGTCGTCATGTCCGTCTTATGCTGGTGCATCACCCGGTCCATACCCAGCCCCACGCCGCGAACCCAGACGGGACGGTCGGTGTAGCGGTCGACGACGTCCTCGGCAGCCAAGATCACCGCGGCCGCGCCGTCGCTCTGCGGGGTGCAGTCGTAGAGCCCGAAGGGTTCGACCACGATCGGCGCGGCAAGCGCCTGCTCGACGGTGATCTCATAGCGCAGTTGAGCTTTCGGGTTGTTCACCGCGTGGAAATGGTTCTTCACCGCCACCATCGCCATGTGCTCCTTCGTCGCCGGAGACTCGTGCAGATATCGCATCACGTGCAGCGCGAAATTGGCGGGCGCAACCAGCCCCAGCGGATAGTCCCAGGCGTTGTCGCGGGTCATCGCCGCCCAGTCCCAGAACGTGGTGTTCGAGGAGGTCTCGCGGACCTTGTCGGCCCCGACGACGAGCACCACATCGTAGAGGCCGGAGGCAATGGCCAGCGTGCCGTTCCGGATCGCGTCATTGCCGGTGGCGCAGGCATTTTCGACGCGGGTTACCGGGATGTCAGTCAGATCGAGGGTGTCGGCCAAAATGCCGGACGGGAACCCGTCGGTGGTCGCTAACTCGCCGAACCACGCGGCTTCGAGCTCAGACTTCTGAATGCCCTTGTCAACGTTGGCGACCGCTTCGGCGTAGGCCATCGGCACCAGGTCCTTGATACCCAGTTCGAAGTGTTCGGCGAAGGGCGTCATCCCCGCGCCGACGATGGCGACTTTTCTCATGCAACCGCTCCTTCCAGCGTCCGTCCGGGCCAGAAGGCGTAGCCGTAATCGGGAATGCCGGTGCGAGTGGCGATCCTGCGCAGCACCACCGCCCCCGGCTGTCCGATCGTCGCCTCGCCCGCGGGCACACCGGTGACTTTCAGCAGCACCCGCACCGGGCTGTCGTCGAGTTGAACGACGGCCAGGGAGTACGGGCTGGGCAAGTCGGGCACCGGAATCCGCACCGTGGTGTGGGTGTAGACGGTGCCGGTTCGCGGCAGCGACTCGAGCCGGTACTCGGTGGCCAACCGTCCGGCATTGTCGACTCGGAGCCGCGGTGGAAACTGCGGTGCGGCATCGATGCCGGGGCTCTCTTCGAAAACCGCCGCCTCCCAACGGATCTTCGGCTCGAAAGCGCGCGCATACGCGGGCATCGAAATCGGAATGCCGACGCCGTCGGCAACGCGCGCCTTGGGTAGCTCCCGCGCCGGAAACTCGTCGCGGGCGATCCTGGGCTTGGCGCCCCCCTGCGCGAGATCGGCCGCGCTGACACTGGATTGCTCGACGGCGATCAACAAGCCTTGTGCGCCAGCCTCGATCGCATCGGCCAACAGCCGGATGATCGCCGTGGCGGAGACGGTGGGGATGCCGACGGCGTGCGATGTGTCGAAGTCACCCCCGACCTGCGCGACCGGCACGCCTGCGACCGCTGCCACCGCCGAGTTTGGGGCGAGGCCCAATCGGGCCAGTGTGGAACGCACCCCGACCTCACGTTGCAGCCGGGGGTCGACGTAGGAGTGGCGGGCGCCGTCGGCACCACGGGCCGTCAACGGCAGACTGCGGGTCTGGCGTGCCAGCGGGGTCACGGAGGCGCCGCCATCGCCCGTGAGCACCGCACCGGCCCCCGCCGCGAGATCGTTGTCGTCGGCGGCGATCACCAAGGTGCCTTCGCCGGCGCTGCAGATTTGGTCCAACACGGCGGGCGCACCGCCGAGGACCTCGGCGACGGGGGTGTCGGCCGGCAGGGACAACGCGGCCAACAGCACCGCGCCGTTGCCGCCCTCCAGCAGCGGAAAGTCACGCGACACCAACGCCACGCGTTGCGCCGTGGCCTCGGGATCGGCGGCGCGGCCGGCGGCGACGGCCATCGTCAGCGCGTCCTCGTCGGGCCCCTTGACCCGCCGGTCGCGCACAGTCCATGGCGGCAGATAGGTGCCGATCGAAAAGACCCGAGTCATAGATCCCCGCTTTTGTGGATGAGCGCGCATTTCATCGCGCAACAAACTAGCTATATAGTTATAGCATTCAACCTCACAGCCTAGCGACGGACGGAAGGGTCAACGAACCGTGGGCAAACCCCATCCTCGCAGTCTGAGGGATCGCGTCGTGCTGGTAACCGGTGCCAGCCGCGGCATCGGCGCCGCCATCGCCGAGCGTATCGCCGAAGACGGTGCCGCCGTGGCATTGCTGGCCAAAACTGAGACACCGAATCCCAAGATCGCGGGGACCCTTGCCGAGACCGCGGACGCCGTGCAACGTGCCGGCGGTCGGGCGCTGCCGCTGACCTGCGATGTGCGCGATGCGGCAGCGGTCGCAGCGGCAGTCGAGGCGGTAGCCGACGCGTTCGGTGGCATCGACGTCGTCATCAACAACGCCGGAGCCCTGGATCTACGACCGACCGCGCAGCTACCGCCCAAAAGCCTGCGCCGGCTGCTGGAGGTCAATGTCGAAGGGCCGTTCGCGATTGTGCAGGCCGCACTTCCGTACTTGCGCCGGTCGGGCAATGCGCACGTGGTCAATGTCGCCCCTCCGCTGAACATGGACCCCCGATGGGTTGGTGCCCATGTCGGGCACACCGTGGGCAAGTACGCCGAGAGCCTGCTCACCTTGGGATGGGCCGAGGAGTTCGCCTCGGTGCCCATCGCGGTGAATTCACTGTGGCCGGCCACCACGATCGCCAGTACGGGAATGATGGTCGCAATGGGCGAGGAAACGGTGCGGGCGCAGGCCCGCAGCCCGCAGATCATGGCCGAGGCGGTGCACGCGCTGGTCACCCGTCCCGCCGCGGCGTGCAGCGGCCACTTCTACACCGACGAGGAGATCCTTCGCGAGGAGGGCCGCGCCGACCTGTCGGAGTACCTACTGGCGGCCAACGAGGATGACCTGACGCCCAACTTCTACCTCCTGTCGGCCCCGGCGCCGACGGTTTAGGAAGCGGCAGTGGTGAATTCGTTCGACGCGTTGAGCGCCCGTGAGCCCGAGTTGGTCAAGCTGCGGCACGCCGTGCGCGACTTCTTGGAGTCCGACCGTGCTGAATTCGGCTGGCAGCCCGGCGTCGATTCATGGCTGGCCGGGTGGGACGAGGAGTTCTCGGGGCGGCTTGGCGCCGCCGGATTCACCGGCCTGACCATCCCGCAGCGTTACGGCGGCCACGGGCTGGGGCACCTGCACCGCTACGTGGTGACCGAGGAACTGATCGCGGTGGGCGCGCCCGTGGCCGCCCACTGGACGGCCGACCGTCAGGTCGCACCCGCCCTGCTGACCTACGGCAATGAGGAGCAGCGCGAACGTTTGTTGCCCAAGATTGTTGCAGGACAGCTTTTTTCGTCAATCGGCATGAGCGAACACGGCGCCGGGTCCGACCTTGCTGCTGTGCAAACCAAGGCTGTCCGCGCCGACGGCGGCTGGCTACTCTCCGGCAGCAAGGTGTGGACCAGCGGGGCCCACCATGCGCACCAGGTCGTCGTGCTGGCCCGCACCAGCCCGTCGGATCCAGAACACCGCCACGCCGGGTTCAGCCAATTCCTGGTGCCGTGCGATGCCGAGGGCGTCCGCATCGAGCCGATCATCTTGATGTCGGGGGCTCACCACTTCAACGAGGTGCTGTTCGAGCAGGTCTTCGTTCCCGATGCCGACGTGCTCGGTGAGGTCGGCAACGGCTGGCACCAGGTCACGTCCGAGTTGTCGTTCGAACGCAGCGGGCCCGAGCGGATCCTGTCCACCGGTCCCCTGCTGTTCGCCGCCATCCGCACACTCGGTCGCGGGCCGGTGCCCGACGACCGTACCGCCGCCGACATCGGCGACCTGATGGCGCGGTTGATCTCGCTGCGGCAGCTGTCGTTGTCGGTGGCACGCACGCTCACCGACGGCGGCGACGCGGCGAATCAGGCGGCGCTGGTGAAGGACCTCGGCACCCGTTTCGAAGCCGAATCCGTCGGGTTGATCGCCGACCTGCTCGAGGCGGCACCGCCGAATTCCGAACTGGAGGCCATGCTGACCACCGCGTGGCTGCACAAACCCATGTTCACGCTGCGCGGTGGCACCAACGAGGTGCTACGCGGCGTCATCGCCCGCGGTATGGGGCTGCGATGAGCGCGCTGGCCGGCGGGGTATTCGCCGCGACCGACTCTCAAAATGATGACACACAGCTGCGCCAGCTCGTCGACGACCTTGGCCGGCGTTCCTATGACGCGGGGCTGGGCCGTCGCGGCATCCCCGACCAGTTCGACGCCGAACTCTGGCGCAACCTCGAGGACACCGGGCTGGCCAGGCTGACGAGCGCGCCCGACATGGGAGCCGGCCCGCACGAGTTGGCCATTGCGCTTTACGGCGTGTCCCGCCACGCCGGCGCGGTGCCGTTGGCCGAAACCGACGCGCTTGCCGGGTGGCTGGGCCAGCAGGCCGGGATCGAGCTCCCCAACGGGCCGCTGACCGTTGCCGTCGCCGATGCCGAAACCGACGGCGCAAGGGTCACCGGCACCGCGACCGGCGTGCCATGGGCTCGAGCGTGCGCCGCCGCCCTGCTAGCCGTCACCACGCCCGCCGGGCTGCGGGTCGGCGTCATCGACGTGGCCTCTGGTGATCTGCAGGAAGGCCACAACCTGGCAGGCGAACCACGCGATTCGGTTCCGTTCGACGTGTCCGCCGACCAATTACACGCCGTAGACCCGGCACTCGGCGCCGAGCTGACTCGGCGCGGCGCATGGTCACGCTGTGTGCAGACCATCGGGGTGCTGGACGCCGCCGCCGCACTTTCAGTCGAGCACACCCGGCAGCGCGTCCAGTTCGGTCGTCCGCTCAGCGCCTTCCAATCCGTGCAGCAGTCACTGGCCGGCATGGCCGGAGAGATCGAAAGAGCGCGTGCCGCTGCGGAATTAGCTGTCGCCGCCGCTTCCGAGCACGGCTTCAACTCCCCCCACACCGACTATGCCGTCACCGTCGCGAAGGTCGCAGTCGGCCGCGCCGTCGGCCCGGTCACCAGCGTCGCCCATCAGTTGCACGGCGCGATCGGCGTCACCAGTGAGCACCCGCTGTGGCTGTTCACCCTGCGCGCTCAGAGCTGGACCGCGGATTACGGCACGATCGCGAACTACGCACGACGACTCGGCCGGCTGGTGCTGGCCGCGGAGGATCCGTGGAGCTTGGTGACGGGCGATCCGCCTGAAGTGAAAACAATGGTTAATAAGGAGAATTGGTGACTGTAGCGAAATTCGACGGAGCCTCGGCGATTGTCAGCGGCGGCGCGGGTGGCCTGGGCGAGGCGACGGTCCGTCGGCTCCATGCCGACGGACTCGGCGTGGTGATCGCCGATCTCGCCGCCGACAAGGGTAAGGCTCTGGCCGACGAACTGGGCAGCGGGGCACTGTTTGTCAGTACCGATGTAACCAGTGACGAGAGTGTGCAGGGCGCCATCGAGCAGGCCAACCAGCTCGGTCGATTGCGCTACGCGGTCGTTGCGCACGGCGGCTTCGGGGTGGCCCAACGGATCGTGCAGCGCGACGGCAGTCCCGCCGACATGGCCGCATTCACCAAGACGATCAACCTGTATCTCAACGGCACCTACAACCTGACACGGCTGGTAGCGGCTGCGGTAGCCACTGCCGAACCTCGTGAGGACGGCGAACGCGGTGCCATCGTTATGACGGCCTCGGTTGCCGGCTATGAGGGCCAGATCGGCCAGACCGCTTATGCCGCAGCGAAAGCCGGCGTGATCGGGTTGACCATCGCTGCCGCTCGCGACCTCAGTTCGGTGGGCATCCGAGTCAACACCATCGCACCTGGAACGATGAAGACGCCGATCATGGAGTCGGTCGGCGAAGAGGCGATCGCAAAGTTCGCCGCCAACATCCCGTTCCCCAAGCGACTAGGCACTCCTGCCGAGTATGCCGACGCAGCAACGTTTCTGCTGTCCAACGGCTACGTCAACGGCGAGGTGATGCGCCTAGACGGCGCGCAGCGCTTCACTCCGAAGTAGCCGGCGTGGACTGCGGGCCGACCTCGCGTCGGCCCGCAGCGACGGGCTACAACCGGCCCTGGACCCGGAGTTCCGGGTGCACCCAGTCCGGCGAGTCCTTCTGCTTGAACGCCCGAAAGCCTTCGGCCGCCTCGGGACCGAACAGACTGGTCGTCATGCCGATCCGGTCGTACAGCCCGAGGTAGTTGTCCAGGCTCGCCTTGACCAACCCGCGCGCTCCCGGAGCGGTCCGGCAACACTGCGCGAGCAACTCCTTGGCGACGCTCATCAGGTCGTCGTGCGGGACCACCCTGCTCACCATGCCCCAGTCGAGCGCCTCCTGCGCGTTCAGCGTCCGTCCGGTGAACATCAGGTCCTTGGTCCGGACCGGTCCGATGAGCCGGGCCAGCACCTGGCTGTAGTACGTGTCGGCGATGCCACGGAACAATTCGGGCACCCGGAAGACGGCCCGATCACTCACCACGGCGAGGTCACTGCACATCGCGATCTGCAGGCCACCACCCTGACAGATGCCGTTGACCGCGGAGACGACCGGCTTGGCCGACTGCCGCAGCGTGTCGAACGGCGTGACGTCGGTTCCCATGGTGGACGCGAAGTCCATCCAGTTGTCTGCTGCTTTCTGACCCAGGTCACCTCCCGGCGCGAAGACGTCGCCGGTGCCGGTGATGAGCAGGCCCGCGAGGTCGGGGTCGGCATTGACGCGACTCACCGCGTAACGGATCCCGAAGTACATCGCGGGCGTCATCGCATTCCGCGCCTCGGGGCGGTCCAAGGTGCAGATCGCAAACGCACCTTCACGTTCGAACCTCAGGTAGGGGCTCCCCAACCAGTCACCGTCGGGTGGGCGCGGACCGCCATTGGGGCTGTCGGACATGTGATATCCCTTCCAAAGCTCGGAGTGTTCCGTCGTCCACCAAATTAGCCAAATAGTTGTATGATTCCAATTCCGCGGCGTAACGTGGCGGACGTCACTGCGTCGCGCCCTCACCATCCCGCAGAGCGCGGCCGATAGCGAGAGCTACTGGAGGCTTAAAGATATGGGTTCACTGGACGGCAGAGTTGTCTTCATCACCGGAGCCGCTCGCGGGCAAGGCCGTTCGCACGCGGTGATGTGCGCCGAGCAAGGTGCCGACATCATCGGCGTCGACATCTGCGAGAACCTCGACATCGTGCCCTATGCACTTGGCACCGAAGACGATCTCGAGGAGACGGCCCGCCTGGTGGAAAAGACCGGCAGGAAGATGCTGACCCGCAAGGCGGACGTCCGCGACAAGGCTGCCCTGCAGGAGGCGTTCGACGCGGGTGTCACCGAGTTCGGCCACGTCGACACGGTGCTCGCTAATGCCGGGGTCGTGCTCACCAACGCCGATGAGCGCGACGCCTCAGAGGCGCTGAGGCTAGGGCTCGACATCATGCTCATCGGGGTGTGGAACGCCTTCCAAGTAGCGATCCCCCACATGAAGGAACGTGGCGAGGGCGGCAATCTGATCGCGACGAGTTCGATGATCGCCCTACTGGATCTCACCGACGGCCGCGGCGGCAGCGACGCCTACCTGATGTCCAAGGTCGCCGTCGTCGGCCTGGTCCGCGCGTACGCAGCCATGCTTGCCCCCGACCGTATTCGCGTCAATGCGGTGGCGCCGACGAATTGCGCGACCCCGATGATCACTGACAACCCGGCGCTGTTCAAAGTGATCGAGGACAACCCCCGCATGGTCAATGCGGTCCAGACCGCGCTGCCGGACTTGCCGCTGATCGAGCCACGCGACGTCAGCAACACGATCCTCTTTTTGATCAGCGACGCGGGCCGTTCGTTCACCGGAAGCATGCTCAAGGTGGACGCCGGCATGGACGTGCGGCGAGGCTAGTCGGCGCGCCGGATGCATTACGGAATCGACGGCCGATCGGCGCTGGTCGTCGGCGGCAGCAAGGGAATCGGGTTCGAGGTCGCCAAACTGCTTGCCGCAGAAGGTGCGCGGGTTGCGATACTGGCGCGGACTAAGACCGATGTCGACGCCGCGGTCGAGGCGATCCGAACTGAAGGGGGCACTGCCATCGGTGTCACTGCCGACGTGGCCGACGACGGGCAGCTCACCGACGCCGTCCGCGAGATTGCGGCCCGGCACGGGGCGCCGCTGATCGTTGTCGGGCAGGCCAAGTACCAGCGGCCCGGCGATTTCGCCGATATCACCGATGTGAACGTCTACCGCGAGTCTTTCGAACTGCACACGATGAGCCAGATCCTCCTGCTGCACGCGGTCCTGCCTGCCATGCAGGACGCCGGCTGGGGCCGATTCGTGCACATCGGCTCCGCCACCGCCAAGGAGCCGGCGGGCAACATCCACCATGCGGTGGCCAACACCAGTCGGCCGTCGACGATCGGCCTGCTCAAGACGGTCTCCGACGAGTACGCCCAGTTCGGCATCACGGTCAACACCGTCGCGCCCGGCTGGATCGAGACTGAGAACGCACTGGCCTACCTGGAGCAGCACCTCGGCGCGAGCACCGATCAGGAGCGACGCGAGTTCATGCTGCGCGAAGCTCGGGTGCCAGCAGCGCGAATGGGCAAACCGAGCGAGATTGCCTCGCTCATCGCCTATCTTTGCTCAGAACCTGCCGGCTACCTCACCGGTAGTTGGATCGAAGTCGACGGTGGCTTGCACCGGTCGGCATTCTAACCTTTAGGAGCATACGTGGAAACCCTTGGCGCACCCGAACTTTCCTTCGCCAGCCTGCCGATGGCGGCAGACCGCGGGGTGGGGTGGAAGGTCCTGCGTGACGCAGGGCGGGTGGTGTCCGTCGACGGAATCTTCTATCTGACCCACCGCGAGGACGTGCTGGCCGCGCTGCGCGATCCCGAATTGTTCTCCTCGAAGAAAGCTTTTGACGTGCTCGGCAGCCCGCTGCCGTTGGTGCCCATCTCGTTCGATCCGCCGGAACACACCCGGTTCCGTAAGATCCTGCAGCCCTTCTTCAGTCCACACACCTTGAAAGAGATGCTGCCCTCGCTGCAGCAGCAGGCGATCGAGATCATCGAACGGGTAGCCGCACAAGGCGAGTGCGAAGTCGTGGCCGACGTGGCGATCCCCTATCCCTCACAGGTATTCCTGACCTTGTTCGGGCTTCCGCTGGAGGATCGCGACAAGCTCGTCGCGTGGAAAACCTCGGTCATCGCGATCTCGGAAGCGCCGTCACTCGAGGATGCCGACCTGACGCCGGCACTCGAATTGGTCGCATATCTCACCGAGGCGATCAACGCACGGCGCGCCGACCCCGGGCCGGACATCCTGTCGCAGTTGCTCAATGGCGAGGAGCCACTCGACGACGCCGAAATCATGGGCCTGAGCTTCCTTTTCGTCCTGGCCGGGCTGGACACCGTCACCGCGGCGATGAGTTCCGCACTGCTGGAGCTCGCCCGCAACCCGGAGCTGAGGGCCACCCTCCACGACGATCCCGACCAGATCGACGTGTTCGTCGAGGAGATCGTCCGGCTGGAGCCGCCGGCGCCGATGCTGCCCCGCGTGACCACCACCGAGGTCACCATCGGGGACGTCACGCTGCCCGCCGACACCATGGTGCGGTTGTGTGTCGCTGCCATCAATCGCGACGACAGCGACGAGATCTCGACCAACGACGTGGTGATGGATGGAAAGGTGCACCGGCACTGGGGCTTCGGTGGCGGGCCACACCGCTGCCTAGGGTCGCACCTGGCCCGCCTCGAGCTGAAGTTGATCGTGGGCGAATGGCTCCGGCGCATTCCCGAGTTTTCGGTGAAAGTCGGTGAGGAACCGCAGATTGTGTTCCCCGCGAGCACCTTTTCACTTGAGCGCGTGCCTCTGAAACTGGGCTGATCACCTATCCCTTCGCCGAATACTTGCCGACGAGCTGCTGCTTGTACAACTTACCGGCATCGGTCCGGGGCAGCTGCGCCTCGAACGAGAGAGACCGCGGACACTTGTAGTGCGCCAACCGGTTTCGCAGCCACTCCAATAACTCTGCCGCGAAGCCGTCGTTGGCATCAGCCGGATCGACCGTCTGCACCACGCCTTTGACAGCCTGACCCATCTCGTCATCCGGAATACCGAAGACTGCGGCATCGAGCACCTTGGGATGGGTGATCAGCAGGTCTTCGGCTTCTTGCGGGTAGATGTTCACGCCACCCGAAATGATCATGTGATGACGGCGATCAGTGAGATAGAGGTAGCCATCCACGTCGAGATAGCCGATGTCACCGACGGTCACCCAGCCGTGCGCGTCGTGGGCCGCCGCCGTCTTCGCATCGTCTTTGAGGTACTGGAACGAATGCCCTCCCTCATAATAGATCTCGCCGGGCACACCGGGCGGTAGCTCATGGCCGCTCTCGTCGAGGATGTGTGGGACCCCAACCAAGGGTCGGCCGACCGAGCCGGGGTGGGTAAGCCAGTCCTCGGCGCGGATGAACGAGGCTCCCACCGCCTCCGAAGCGGCGTAGTACTCGTCGATGATCGGCCCCCACCACGCGATCATCTGTTTCTTGATGTCCACCGGGCATGGCGCGGCCGCATGCACCACCCGCTGCAGGCTGGAAACGTCGTAGGATATGCGCACCGCTTCGGGCAGTTTGAGCATCCGCACGAACATCGCCGGGACGAATTGGCCATGAGTGATGCCGTAGCGCTGGATGCACTCGAGCGCGTGTTCCGGGTCGAACTTCTCCATCACGACGGTGGTGCCGCCCAGCGACTGCACCACCATCGACCAGAACGACGGCGCGGTGTGGTACAGCGGCGCCGGGCTCAGATACACCGACTCGCTGGTGATTCCGACGGCATTCATCAACGGCATCAGGATGTTGGGTGCTTCGCTTGGTGGTAGATGCGGAAGCTCACGGCGGATCCCCTTGGGTCTGCCAGTGGTTCCCGACGAGTACTGCAGCAGATCGCCTTCGCTTTCGTCGGGGATCGGCGTCTCGGGTTGGTCGGCAACGCATTCCGGGTAGCGGTACCATCCGTCTAGATCGTCGTCGGCGATCAGCAGCAGCTCAGGTAACCCGCCGGGGGAATGCTCGGCAAGGCCTTCGCAGATGTCGCGAGTCGCGCGTGACCCGATCAGCGCCTTTGCTGAACTGTTGTCGACGATGTAGGCGGCCTCGGCGGCCGTCAGGTGAGTGTTGATCAACGCGTAGTACAGACCGCTTCGGCGCGCCGCCCACATCACGGCATGGACGTGTTCATTGTTCTCGAGTAATGCCGCAACCGTGTCGCCCTCGCGAAGTCCGGCGGCATACCAGAAGTGAGCCAGACGATTGGCACGCTTCTCCAGCTCGGCAAAGTCGATCACCGTGCCAGTCCGAGCGAGGACCAGGGCAGGTTTACCGGATGAGATGTGATCGCGGATCTCCACGATTTCACCTTAGAGTCTTCCGAGGTAAAGAAGGCGAAACGCGATATTTTGTAAGGGATCTACCGAATTTTTCGTCACAGGTGTCAAAAAAATAGACTAGGGTGCAGGGATGGCTCTGACACCATGGGACCCCGAGACTACGGCCGTTGTCTGTGTGGAATGCCAGAACGGTGTACTAGGCCCCGAGTCCGTCTTGCCCGCTTTGGCCGCCGACAGCTCTGAACTCGTCTCCAGTGTGCGCCGACTTCTCGATTCCGCCCGCCAGTTCGGCGCGCGGGTGGTGCACGCGACCTATGAGGGCAACCTCGGGGGCCGGCCGACCGGGACGGCGCGCATCTGGCGGGCCCTGGGCCCCGCAACCGCTCACTGGGCACCGGGAACCGCCTCCACTACAGTGCTTCCCGAGCTACTGGCACCCACCGATCTGGTGTTACCGCGCCACCACGGCCTTTTCCCAACGCTCGATTCCGAACTACTGCCCGTGCTCAAAGGCTTCGGCGTGAGCACCATCGTCCTTGCCGGCGTTTCGCTGAACCTGGCGATCACCCACACTGCCGGGCATGTTACGCAGGCCGGTTTCGAACTCGTCGTCCCGCGCGACGCCGTCGGCGGCACCCCCAAGGACTATGCAGAACAGGTGCTGGACAACACTATTGCCGTGCTGGGTCGGCTGACCACGATCGATAAGCTTATCGGCGAATGGACATCGGTCAGGTCTGACCGTTGACTGTTCGCCACAGCATCTCGGTGGCCGCCATGACCACCGCTTGGCGTGTCGTCGACGGGACCTCGTTGTGGCGAACCATCAGCCATGAGCGTTCGAGCATCGCCATAATCACCAGCCCGGTAGCCACGGGGTCGAGGTCGGGCGGTGTCGGCGCCATCTTTGCGATGCCCTCACCGAGCGCAGCGGCGGTTCGACGGTGCGAGCGGGCGACCGCCGCGCGGAATTTGCGATCGGGAGGCATGTCCTCCGTGGAGCGGATGACGAACGCACCGTTGCGGTCGAGGTAGTCGAAGTAGCCGGCAACCCAGGCCTCGACGTCCTCCCGGCTGGGCGGGCTCCCCTGCTCCATGAAACCCTCAACAACCGCCAGCGCTTCGCGGTAGGTGTCGGTGCCGAGCTCGATGAAAAGCTCGGTCTTGTCGGAGAAGTAATAGTAGAAGTTCGCCCGGGTGACCGGCGCGAGGTCAGTGATGTCCTTGATGGTGACGCCCGAGAAACCCTTGCGCGCAAACGCGGTCCGCGCAGCGTCCAGGATTGACTCTCGGGTGCGGTCGGACTTGCGTGTTACCCGCGGGCGCGAGCCCTCAGACACCATGCGCGACCGGCTCGGCGGCGGCCTCCGGTTCGGGATAAAACCCGCTCGCCCACCGACGCAGCGCGCGAAAGCCTGCCGCCTCCGAGGTCGCCAGACCCGGCGGTTCGAGGTACTTCTGGTGCTCCCAGATCCGGATGTCGTCGGGCAGGGCGCGTTTCGCTGCGGCCAGACGCGCCTCGAAATCATCCGGGCCTTCTGACGTTTCCTCGCTGATCCAGTAGCCGGCGAAGATGTCGGATCTGGTGTCGTCCACCGGTGTCGCGCAGATGGAGATGACTCGGATTCCGTCGCGGACGTGTTCGCCGTTGTAGCTGAGCCCGATTCCTGACCAATAGATTTCGATCGTGTTCATCGTGTCGCCGGTGCGGTCCAGGCCGTCGCTCCACCTCCGGCCAAAGCCGACCTTGGCCGACCAGGTCGAGCTGTCGGTGCTTTCACGCAGTACCACGGGACTGATCGGGGTGCGATGGACGAATTGGAAGTGGTGAGGATCGACGGCGTTCTCGGCGATCACCTGGGGATGCACCTTTACCCGCTCATGCCGCGTCCGGCAATCGGCTGTCAATGGGTGGAATCGTTGCGAGCGGACGTGTTCGCCAAGCACCGCGAACGCGTCGGGTGCCGCCCACAATGGATCTCTGCCCGCGCTGTCATGCCAGATCAAGATCGAATCGTTGAGCTCGGCGACCGGGTAGCTACGTACTCGGCGGCCCTTATTGGGCCGATCCTGGTAGGGAATGTGGACGTTGCGTCCCGCGCCGTTCCACACCCAGCCGTGAAAAGGGCACTGGATGCCTTCTTCGACTACGCAGCCGCCGTGGGCCAGGCTCGCGCCAAGATGCTGGCAGTGCGCGTCCAGCACCTTCACCACCCCATCCAGCTGCCGGAAGGCGACCAGATCCCGGCCGAAGTAGTGCATCGGGATAACCTCGGCGACGGCAAGGTCAGCGCTCCAGGCGACCTGAAACCACCCGGTGGGCAGCATGCTCGGCAATGTTTGCATTATCGGAATGTCCTTTCCACGCACGACGCCTAGCAGCAGGACTATCGCGAGGCTACTCTTTTTTGACACTTTTGTCGAAAACGATCGATGCAGGGGCGATGGCGTAGCCACCGGGCAGGAAGTACAATTACGTATCTAACTAGGTTAGTGACGTAGTGCCGACGGATGCGAGGACGCATGGACTGGGGTCTGCCGTGGCCGGGGCCCGCGCTGGCAGCGCAGGCGGAGACCGCCGGCGCGCAGGCGTTTTGCGCCGGCGAGTTCGCCGACCTCAACGCATACATCACCGCGACCGAGATGGCTCTCGGTACCTCGGGGGCGTACATCGGCCCGGGAATCGCATACGCATTCGCCCGGTCCCCGTTCGTGCACGCCGCGGCGGTCCGACATCTCTGGACACTCGCCCCGGGCAGGGTCTTTCTGGGACTTGGGTCGGGGACCTCACGGATGAATAAGGACTGGTTTGGTGTCGACGCCGCCCACCCCGCCCCCCGGATGGCCGAACTGATCGAGGCGATACGGGCGTTCCTGAACGCCGAGAACGGCGAACGCGTCCGTTACGAGGGCCGGTTCTACACGATTGACGCCGACATCCGTGCACCGGTGCTCGGCCGGTTAGACGTTCCCATCCTGATCGGAGCGTTCAACAAGATCATGTTGCGGACGGTAGGTCGCACCGCCGATGGCGTACTGGGGCACGGCCTGTTCACCGATCGGTGGTGGACCGAAGTCGTGGAGCCCGAACTGGTCCGCGGCGCGGAAGCAAGCGGACGTGACCCGGCCGAGCTACGACGTTGGGGGTGGCTGATCACCGCGATCGACAACGACGACCCGGCACGGGCTGTCCGGGACGCGCGGCTGCAGATCGCCTTCTACTTCACCGTGAAGACCTACGACTCACTCGTCGAACTGCACGGCTGGACAGACCAGGTCGCCCGGATCCGATCGGCCTTCCGCAGCGGCCATCCGGAAACGATCGCCGACCACGTCACTGACGATATGCTGTGGTCGATCGCGATCTGTGGCGACGACACACAGGCACGCGAGATGCTGGCGACTCGCAAACGAGTGCCCGACACGGCATTTGCCTCACCGCCAAGCTTCCTGGTCGGACGTCGACGACGCTCCGGCTATGGTGCGGCCGCGACGCGCGTTCTTTCGCAACTACATTGACGCCAGCTACGGATGCACCAGATGGGTGCCTTACATGGTGTACTGAGTAATACATGTCGAGTTCAGGAGGTCGCGATGCCCAAGCGGGAACCGCTCGCGCCGATGGCCACGTCACAGAATAACGGTGCGGTGCGGTCGCCGAAGACGGCCGAGATCGTGGCGGACACGTTGCGGCGGATGATCGTCGAGGGACAGCTCAAAGACGGCGACTTCCTTCCCTACGAAGCCGAACTCATGGATCACTTTCAGGTCAGCCGGCCGTCACTGCGAGAAGCGGTGCGAGTCTTGGAGTCCGACCGCCTCGTGGAGGTGCGGCGCGGCTCACGCACCGGCGCCCGGGTTCGCGTGCCGGGCCCCGAGATCGTCGCGCGGCCGGCGGGCTTCCTGCTCGAGATGGCGGGAACGACGCTCGCGGACGTGATGACGGCACGGATGGGCATTGAACCGTATGCGGCCCGGCTGCTCGCAGAGGATGGCACCGCTGCGGCCCACCGCGAGTTACGCGAACTCATCGAGGAGATCCCCGCTGCATGGGAGACCGGCAAGCTGGGCGCGGCGTCCACCGCATTGCACCGCCGGCTAGTCGAACTGTCGGGCAACGCGACACTGACCGTGATCGTCGGCATGCTGCACGAAATCTTCGAAAGGCACATGACCGCAGCATTTCTCAGCGTTCAGAACGTCGTGCCCAAGGCTCAGTACAACAAGCTGATGCGGTCCTACACCCGACTCGCCGACTTGGTGGCCGCCCGGGACGGCGCCGAGGCCGAGGCGCATTGGCGGCGACACATGGAGAGCGCCAGCGCTGAGCTACTCAAGGGCCACGAGAAGACGAAGGTCCGAGACATCATGCACTGAGTGGGCACCGTGCCCACCCTCACTTGAAGGACATCTGATGCGTAAACCGCTCACCGGGTTCGCGTGCTGGAGGTCGCCCAGTTCACCTTCGTTCCCTCGGCAGGCGCTGTGCTCGCCGACTGGGGCGCCGACGTGGTGAAGATCGAGCATCCTGTCATCAAGGAGCTTGAGCGGGAGAATCAGAGGCTTAAGAAGTTTGTCACCGAGCAGGCCCTCGATATCGACATGCTCAAGGAGATCAGCCGGGGAAACTTGTGAGCCCCGACCGTTGGCGGCGAGCGGTGGTTGTGCTTGTTGAGCGGTTCGGGGTCTCGCACCGGCGTGCCTGCCGGGTGGTCGGCCAACACAGTTCGGTGCGCAGTACGGGCCGCGCCGACCCGATGGCGACGAAGCGCGGCTGCGCGCCCGATTGCGCGAGATCGCCTTCGGGCATCCGCGGTGGGGCTGGCGCAAGGCGCATGCCATCGCCAAGTCCGAAGGTCCGGTGGTCAATCCCAGACGCACCCACCGATTGTGGAAAGACGAACGGCGGCAACGTCCGTCGAAGGCCCGCAAGCGCCTGCGCCTGGGCCACAGTTCGGAGCCATGGCGCATGGCGGCGGTCCGCCCGACCACGTCTGGGCGCTGGACTATCAGCACGACCTCACCGTCGACGGCCGTGCGCTGCGCTTCTGCAACGTCATCGACGAGTCACCCGTAAGGCATTGGCGACACGGCCACGTCGCTCATTGAATGCCGATCGGACCACCGGCCTCCTCGATGAGCTGATCATGAACACGGGCCACAAGCCCGAACACATCCGCATGCACAACGGACCCGACCTGACTAGTCACGCCCTCGCGGATTGAGCACCCTTGGGTTCGGTGGGCTCGCACCGAATGCAACACCTACCGACCCCAACAGCGCACTCAACGACCTCACCCCCGAGGGGTTCCGAATGCACTGCGAAACCACCCACCAACAAGTCTCGTAGACACTGGCCCGGAAAGCTGCGACCCCGTCACCTCCACACTCTGGGGAAGCTTCGTGATCGAGCTTGCGGCCATCGTCGCGCACACTCCAATTGTTAGCAGGCACCGTTGGAACGTGCGACATCTGCCGGCATGTCTCGACTTACTTAAGACCGCTTAGTGATCCGAATAATGCGCACACCACCCCGACAGGTGGAGCGTGCTACGAGGTTTGGTGTTATCGACTGTCAGGATTTAAAAGATGTGCTGCCGTAGCATGCCGCGTTGCCCACATCAAGGGTGCTTTCGCAGATGACCTTCCCGCGAAAATAGATCCGGACCGTTACCCACTTATTAGGCCTAGCCTCTGGGCACCAGGCTCGCCCATCACACACGCGAGGGCGCCAGTCGGCGCGAACTTCCGCGCCGTCTACTGATGGACTGAGAGCATTCATCACCGTCACGGTGGTCCGCCATGGCAGTGGCACGCCGTCCAGTACTTTTCGCTCAGAGGAGTCGAAGTACTCCAGATTTGCTGCGGCGACATCGTTTGAAACGACCTCGTATGTAACGCTATCCTCAGCGCGAGCGTCCGGCGCCACCGCGACGGCAGAAATGCCGGTAATCAGCGCAATAATTATCAGCTGGGTACGAATCATTAATCCCTCCGGCAGGTATCACTGTCGAGCTCAATGCTGACCAGGCCGGATAGCAACAATGCACCGAGCTAGTGAGACGCCTGTCATTGCCAAAACCCGATGCAATCATGGTCGCTGGGCCCCCGCTAACAGTAACAAAACCAAGCTATTACCGGTCGCTTCATTGCGTCGCACATCTATCCCTAAGTCTGTGTAGGAGCAATCAGGGATGGCGGTGGAGCCTTGTAGTAACGCGCCCTTTATCGCATCAGCTTCGGTCATGCGGGCACCTTGAAGCAGGACGGCCTTGTTGCCGCCGTAGCCGAGATCCTTTAACCCTGGCAGCGGGTCAGTGATCGGGAGGTGTGTTGAGTTATGGCTAAGGTAGTCATCGGTCGACTGATTAATGATCCTCGCTGCCTTTTCGACTACCGGGTTGTAGCTCAACGGCTGACATGACGTCCCGCCGCGGGCGGTCTCCATTGCGTATTTCAGGTTGTCTTCCGAATCCGCCAGAGCCGATGGCGTCAGCACCATAGCACCGGAAAAGGCCAGCATGAACACGACTACCAGTCGGATCACCTTCCTCCGGCACGGGAGTATCGGCGCCGACTTGCGGCCACCGAGCGGCGCAAGTGATTGTCTTAGCACTTACAACTCCTTCTCTGGAAATCCATTACGAGCCACAGAAGTGCGGGACAACATGTGCCTTTTCTCGTCGTGCGGTTAGAACTCGCTGGCCTCACTGGTAGCAGAGAAGCCTTGTGTCAACAAGACCCGTAGCTTAGGCACACCCGCGTGGAGGCCTCGTCGTAGCCTTTGAACCATGTCTCTGTGTGGGTTATCAAGAACTTAAATTCGCCGTGCCCGCAATAGGTGCTGCCGTCTGGCTCGATCGCACAAGTCGTTGAGTTGTACGTTACGTAACTGCGCGGCGGCAGGGTTTGATCCGCTTGTCCGGCAGGGAACTGAATGGCCGCCGTCCAGCCGTGGTGCACGGAGCGGTTTCCGTTGAACCAAGCGATGTGATTGCTGTCCGCGGGTGCACCCGGAATAACGCCGCTGCAACCAAAGCTTCCCCTATCCCAGATGCCGCAGTTGAGTCCAGAGGGTGACAAGAACCAAACACCGGGATGGTCAGCAAGGAAGAATCGGTCTGGCTCGAATTTGTCGTACCACGCCGATATGTGCGCCATCTCTGGAAAAGGATTCGCGGGAGCACCGCCAGGCGGGTCCGCGTGTGCCGGAGCGACGGTACCCAAGACCAACCCGATCGCAGAGGCAGTGGTCGCCAACCACCGGCGACTGCCAACACGGCGATACATTCTGTGATTCTCCTTCTCCGGAGCAGCGCGCAAGCTACGAACGGCAACCACGTCGGCCCAGCTCACCGCCACCGCTCACCCTCACCAGAGACTGGTTTAACCCAGAGATCGGAGTCCGCTGTGAATTGACACGAAGCGCACGCTCGGCGCATCCTCTCAGTTACCGGACTACGTTCTACTGACATACGTGCGAACGGCGGATTCGAGTACCCCAACGCAATACTCTTTGCACCGATGGACCTGTGAACCAGTCGGGTTGATGGCTTTTGATCCCTGCGCTGACATTGGACAGGTGCTGCCACAGTAGGTAGAAACTCTTACCTTCATAGAGCGGGAAGTAGACATCACCCGCAGGGTCCGTGGACTGAGTAAGCGCCTGAACGCGCGGGGCGAGGAAGTCTACCGACTGGTCGATATTTGCGGTAACGATGTCAGCTTGCTGTTGAAGGTCGCCGATGCTGTAGTCCCAGTCGGAACCGGCGCCCGAGATGACCCCCGGTCCATTCGGTGTGATCCGGTTGAATTGAAGCCTGTTGATCTGGCGCGTCAATTCGTCATATTGAGCGTTGAACCACTGGCACATCTCCCGTTCCGCATTGATGTCCGCATCGGTGACGCTTCCTTTTGTTTCGTCATAAGGGAATGGAAATTTGGGCGCCCAGTTTGAAGGCGTCGGAGTGACCACCGGTAATGGCTCGGGAGGCCGCTCGTAATCGGACGGATCGGCTCGAGAAGCGGGCTCAGTCGCGACGGTCACACCGGACAACGTAATCAGGACGGATGTCAAGACCACAATCGGACGAGCAAACACGCTTCGCATCGTAGCTTTGACAGCAGACACTCCTACTATGCGGAGACAGCTATGAACGCAGCCATCCAGATCGGGCCACCTAGTTCGAGCCATCATAATCTCCTGTTCGGGAGTTCTATTTCTGTTCTAACGCGTCGCCAACTCCGCCAACCTCGGTAATTTGCCAATCCTTACTGCTATCGATTGTGACGCTATACGTTGCCGTCGACTGCAGTGGCTCCGGAGCTTGCGCGGTCTTGGTAAGCACCATTACAAAAGAGTCGACGACGTAGGTAGCGCCGGTTACTTTGCGGACCTTGGCCGCCAGCGGCCGTGCCGTTGAATTCCATTGCAGCGGCACCAGAATCTGTTCCATTGACGTTGCGGCCTTGGTCAACTTGTCCTTCAGTTCGGGACTGGTGCCGCCGACAAGCTTGCCTTTCCACGAGTTCAGATCTTGGTAGTTCATCGCTGCCGCTTCTACCGCGTAGTGCAAAGCGACGTTTTCGGCGTGCACCTTGTTTTCGGATTGCCGAGCCTGCTCGTCCAGCTTGTGTTTCGCTCCAACATATAGCCAGCCCAACACTGCGACGCCGCCGACAAGGACGGCGATCGCGACGGCGATCACCAGGCTAGGAAGAGAAACCGAGAGCTGCGCTCGTCTGGACTTCTTGCCCTGAGGCTCGTCCGTAGTCGACGAAGTGTCCTCAGTGGGTGTCTCGTCCGCTGGCTCAAACTCGGCTGAATCGGCCTGGGCCGCATCCGGTCCGGGGGTATTTATTTCGGTATCAATCATCACGTAAATTCCTTAATTCGTGGTCTCGCACGGCCATGCCTGCCTATTTAATTCTGGGGGATGGCCACGTGCAGCGTAATCGCGCCATCTTCGGGCACTGTGTCCAGGATGTTGGACAGGATCTGACTGGGGTCGAAGTTCAACAACGCACCGGCGATGGCCTTCACCCGTGGCCGAAGCGCTTCACCCAGCACTTTGAGGTCACCGCCGTTCTGATCCAATAACTTCTGGACCCGGCTAAGCAGGTGGCCGAATTTGCGCATACCGTCCGGACCGATCTCGAGGGCACCTACCGAAAAGCCTTGCAGGATCTTTTTAGAATTGTCGGCGCTATCCCGGATTCCGGGTATCAGGCCAGCGAGCGTGGGCCCGACCCACCCAGCGTTGCGTAAGAGGGTCTGGAAGTTGCTCAGCAGCACTCGCCCATGGCCATGCATGTCCGCTGCTGTGTTTCTCAGCAACTCGCTAGCGTGCGACAGGTTAGGCAGCACCAAGTTTGGATCAGGCAGTGCAGCGTCACCCTCATGGATGATGCGTTCGACCGCTTCGGGATCGAGCTGATTGAGTATCCGCGTGACACTTACCGCCAGCTCTGTTATTGATGGTGGTTGTATTACCGACTCGGTTGCGATGTGCTGGCCGTCGTGCAACATTGGGCCGTCCCGACGCCGCGGAAACAGGCCTATATAGGTTTCACCGAGGGCAGACAGATTCTCGAGTCGAACATCGCAGTCGGCGGGGATGCGCAAGTGGCCGTCGACGTAGAAGTCGATAGTAGCTCCGTCGAGAGACGATGCGATACGGCTTACTTTGCCGACTGGCACGCCACGCAGCAGGATATTTGAATCGACAACGAGACCGTTGATATCTCCCACCGTCATGGAGAGATTGGTACGGTCAGAAGGCGCTCTAACCCGCACGCCGAGCGAGCCAATGTAGCTCACGGCAAACGCAATCATCAGGGCAAATGCAATGAAGGACAAAATGGCTCGCACCCTCATGGTGTCGCACCTAAGATCCGTAGCACATCCTGCACGTTGCCCGACATTTCCCGACCGTCGGGTCCGACTATCGACGTAATATTGATCGCTGGATATTTATCTTCCGGAAGGAAGAAGCCAGTGAATAGCCGGCGCCATGCGGGCCACTCCTTTTCAAACTCCCATTTGGAATGCTGAAGAGCGCCCATCTCATCACTCAATGATCGCAGTAACGGCACCAGCCAGAAACCACCGGCGTATATACTACCGGTAGACGGAAGGATGGTACCCACATACGAAAAGATCTCCAAGAACCGTTTAATCGCTGTCATGCCTTGCTTCGAGAACATTTCCTGGATTACCAGGATCCTCCTGTGCATGACATCGACCGTTTCGGACACGCCATTGAGCCATTGGTCGACCAGATTCATGTTGTCAGACAGGTCCCCGAGGTCGGCTGCCACTTGGGAAGCCACCTTCCGAATCGCGCCTTCTCCTCCCGGCGGCTGGACTCGGTTGATACGGATGATCGAGTTCTGTATGCGCTGGATGGATCCGCTCGACACGAAGTTCGCCATGTTCGCGATTGTGTCTTCCAGTTGTTGCGGAGATGTAGTCTGCGCCAGCGGGATGCGGTCGCCGGACCTCAACGCTGGTGCCGCAGCCTGGTCGGTTTGCGGTCGCTCGAGGGCGACATAGATGTCGCCCAAGACAGTGTCCTGCTGCAGGACCGCTCGGATGTTCGACGGCACCGCGACGTTGGGGTCGATTCTCGAGGTGACGTCGACCGCACGGCTGGATAGTGCCACCTTGGTGACGACGCCGACCGTGGTGCCGTCCAACACCACCTTTGCCCGATCCGGCAAGTTGAGCGCGTTGTTAAATTCGATGACGATGTCATATCCACCGCGATAGCTATTACCAGGCTGAGGCAACGAACTCACATTGAGCGATGCACACGATGAAAGTGCGACGACACCGGCAGTGACCGCGGCCAACCGCCACATCCGGCGGATCATCGGTTCGCCTGGTTGAGGACGTATTGAAGCAGCGCAACATCAACCGCGTACGGTTGCCCAGCAACATCCGCGCAGCTTCCGGGCATCGAAGCGTTCATCACGCCACACAGCGCAAGTCCATTGGGGGTACGGACGCGATACAGCGGCGGACGGTAGGTGATATGGAACTCACGGTTATTGAAGTGGTTGGCTAGCGTATTGACCCACCAAGGCACCGGATTCAGAAGATTCGCCAGCCACGGCGCGTGTGCACTGAACTTCCTCAGGGCAACCGACGTCGAGTCGAGCGTGAACTGAAGCTCGTCACCGAGGTTGTCTTCCACGTCGACACCCGTTTTGACCAAGCCCATAAATCCTCCGACCATATGATTGCCGCCATCCACCGTCACGGCGAAGTCCGACATGTTCTGTTCCGCGTTGAGCAGAACCTCCTTCAGCGGGCCTCTGATCTCGGTGAGCGCCGAACTCAGTTCAGCAAGGTTCGTGATCACGGATCCGATGTCGCTGATCGTTTGATCAGGGCTATCGACTACCGCCGATGACGTGGTCAGCAGCTGATTGACGCCGGCTCCATTGTTGTGCAGCGCCTGATCGAGCTCACGCACGACATCGCCGACATTCGTCGACCCACCCGGGTTGATCTTGTTGAGGAAATTGGTCGCCGAGCCGATCACTTCGGACAGGCTCTTCGGCGTCCACGAACGGGTAAGCGGAATACACTCACCGGCACCGAGGTGAGGTGCCGCACCAGGGTTGCCGACAAGCTCCAGCGACCGGTCAGCAAGGATCGATGTCGACCTGATGATTGCCTTGACATCCGCTGGCAACGGACGCCGCTCAGTCACACTGAAATCGACACGGACGTCCGTTGTACCGGGGGTGATGCTCGTGACTTTCCCGATCTGATAGCCCATCTGCGTGACCGGATTGCCGACATATAGCCCGATGCTGTCGGGCATCATTGCGCAGTATTCGGCGTGCGGCTGTCTTTCATGCAGCCGCCCGCATGAGGCCACAAGGGTCATTACCGCCGCTGCTGTCAAAGCGATCGCGCCGAGCCGACCAAGGCGATGCGAACCTGACAAGGCCATTAGCACGGACTCCCCGGTATCGGCATACACAGATCGGTGGCCAATAGCTCCGGAGCCTCCTGCTGTGCGCCCAGGACCCGTTCGATTTTTCTCCGCCCCAGGCGCAGCGCCCGGATTATTACACCGTTGCGGTCCGACCACATTCGTGCTTTTTGCACCCAGTCACGGATCCTAGCTAGAGCCGTGTCGCGATGATTCTCGTAGTAAATGAAGATTGGTGATAGGCCATCCATGGTGTCGCCCATGCCTTTAAGCGCCCTGGCGAGTCCCTCGCTGTAGAGCGTAAGTGACTGTTCAATGATCGACAATTTCCGGACCATGTCCTTGAGGTCGTCACTGTAATTGTTCAGCTTTCCGACATACTCATTGGATAGATTCAGGATGGCACTCACTTGTCCACGTTGCTTCTCAATTGTCGACATAAGCTTGTTGCCCGCATCGATAACCGCCGAGATTGATTCCACGTTGGTGCCGTTAAGCCCCTGCTGCACCTGGTTGAGCGATTCATTTATCGGCTTTGGGTCAACCTTGTCGGTGATCTTCGTCGCGTCGGTGAGAGTCTGTATCAAGCTGTAAGGCATCGTCACGCGTTCGACCGGAATAGGCTTAGCGCCTAAAGAACTGTCACCTAGTGACACGATGCTCACATAATAGCCCCCAACCACCGTGAGCATGCGGACTTGCACCTGCGAGCGATCACCGACAAATGCACTAGCGTCAACCCGTGCTCGGACGCGCACTCGGTTCGATTCCAGTGCCAGATCCTTCACCTTGCCCACGTTGATTCCGGCAATGCGTACCGGGTCTCCTGGACGGATCGCCGCCGCGTCGTCGGTGTAGAAGGTGACGGTCTTCTGCCCGGGGGGGCTGATATAGAGCATCGCCGTCGCGAGCGCCACAATCGTCACTAGGGCAAGGGCACCAGCACCCCACAGAGTCGGATTACGTAACGCTTTCATCGGTTGCACAACACCACTTTTCGGCCGTTGAGAAGTACGTCCATTTGCTCAGGTAACTGGGCCTTGCCCCGGGAACAGGCCAAGGGCGCGCCGGCCTCCGGCGGTGGTGGGATGTTTTCCCACATGACCGGAACGAGCTTGAAGGCGTCCGTAAAGTCGTCGAGGACGGTGAACGCACGGTCCAGACCCTGGTCCATGTCACTGGCATTCTTGTTGGCGGCCGGGCCGTAGGTGAAGTAATCGCCATTATTCACACCAGGTGGAAATCCTAAGTTAGCCACCAATTGCGCGACATCACCTGTAAACTCACCGTAGAGGTAAGCTTTTCGAAACTCGTCCAATATTCCAAAGATGCCAGCTACCGGGCCTTTATTAAGCCAGTCCGCTATCTGGATCAGGTCTTTTCCATGTCCGCCCATAGTATCGGAAATTTCCTTGAGATTGCGCATCAGCGTTGCGATGACTTGTTGACGGTCCGATGCAAACCTGGTGAGCTTGCGGATGCTCTCCAGCATCGGCGCCAAGCCACCGCCATCACCGGAGAGATATGCTGCCGCATTGGCGGTAAAGGTGTTTACCTCGTCAGGGTTCAGAGTGGCAATCACGGGTTGTAGCCCGTTGAATAACGTGGTGACGTCGAAAGACGGTTGCGTCATCGCGGTGGTCACATGGGTGACAAGCGCGGCCTTCGAATACCCCTCTGTCGCGTCCACGACATCTAAATACCGCAGACCGGTAAGAGCCTCGAACTTGATGGCAAGCCGGGTTCCGGATACCACGCCATATCGCTTGTCGAGCGTAAACCCGACCACGGCGATGCTTTGACCGTGCCTTCGCTCGAGACCGACTGAGTGGACCTTCCCGACTCGGACTCCGCGGACCCGCACGTCGGCGTCCTGATGCAATCCCGATGCGTCAGTGAACTCGGCATCGTACGATCGCGTTTCCGCCGCCATGGGCTGCCTAATGACATTCGCAACCAGAATAAACAGAACGATCGCGACGACCCCGCTGATCGCGAGTCGCCACAACGCCGCTCTAGGCTTCATCGGGCACCTCCCAAAGCGGCAAGTGGCGCCGCGACACCCGGAAGGCTGTCAAGAACAATGCGAACCTGAAGCGCACGTTGCTCAGGCGTTCCCGCGTACATTTTCTCAAGCCGGGAACGCAGTTCCACGAGCATCTCCGAAATGCCTTGAGGCCTGATCAGTGGCGGCACCACATCGGTCAGCGCCTTGACAGTATCAACCATGGGCGCCAGATCGTCGATGTGCGTGTACTCCAGCCTGCCGATTGCACCAAACAGGTTATCCGCTACGAATTGCATGAACGGTAGAATAGTATGCGAGTATTCGTCATCGCTGGCGTTCCATGTACCCTTGTTCAATTTATTAGTACCGTGCGTTAAATCGGCGCCGGCATCGAGCATCGCGTCGGTAAACGACGGAAATGCAACACTCATTCCTGTCGCGTTTCTTAATAGTTGCGCGGTACTCACTGTTTGCGTGTTGGCAAGCGCATTAGCCGAAATCAAGAGGGTCTCGGCCAGCGGATCCAACGCATCAGTGTATCGAGTGGCCTTCTCGACCACCTGGATCAGCCGCGAGGTTAATGTTCCCGTAGCAAGTCTTCCAAGGCGAGATAGTAAGGCTTGAAGCGTAAAGTTGCCCTTCGGCGTGATCTTCAGGTGGGTCCCATCGCGGAGTGGTCGCCCACCCGCACCTGCGATTAGATTGATACCGGTCACCCCAAAATAGTTGACGGGCCGGAAATCAATACCCATCGCATCAGTTAATCCCGCTATTGGCGTTTTTTGCAGATCAGCATTGAGCCGAACACCTCCCCCGGACAATCTGGACACGGCCGTGACCTCGCCGACCTTTACCCCATGCATGACCAACTCCGTCCCCTTGGCCACCCCGGGACCGACATATGGCGTATCGATTGCCATGGAAATTGCATTCGCTGGTCTCCCGCCGAATGGCTTGAACACCATAAGTAGGCCACCCACGGCAGCGACGCAGAGCACAAGCGCTGCGCCGACGATGGTCAGCGTTCGCTTCTCAGATTCCGCAGAAGCGTGCAGTAGCATGTCTGCTCACCTAACCTTTGAACACGAACACTGGATGAAGGCCCCACAGCGCCACGGTCATTATCAAATCCAAGACAATGATCGTGATCAGACTGGTCCGCACAGCGCGACCCGACGCTTGACCAACGCCGACCGGTCCACCCGAAGCAAAGTATCCGTAATAGCAATGGATCAAGGTCACGGCCGCACAGTAGACGGCTATTTTGATCACAGAGTATGCAAGATCCCTAGGTACCAAAAACTCGGCAAAGTAATGATCGTATGTTCCGCCGGGCTGATTGTGAGATACTCGGATGACGGCGTCCATGACGAAGAAGTTGGCTATCAGCGCCACTAGAAATCCCGGCACCACACATATCATCGCGCCGACCAGGCGAGTGCCGACCACAAACGGCAGCGGCCTGAGCCCCATCGCTTCTAGGGCATCGATCTCTTCGGCGATGCGCATGGCACCGATCTCGGCGGTCATCCGGCACCCCGTTTGTCCAGCGAACGCGACGGCGCTCACTATCGGCCCGATCTCGCGCACCCCTCCTATCCCGCCGACAATCCCAGACAAGCCACCGAAGCCAATAATATTCAAGACAGCAAACGCCTCAACGGCTAACGAGGCACCGACCGCAATACCGAGGAGCAATAATACGCTTATCGCTCCACCATCCACGATCAGCGAACCCCTACCCCAAGCGAGACTGTTCATCTGTTGCAATGTTTGTCGCCGATACTTAACGACCGCTATTGGCACCGAGCTGAATGTCTTGGCAATGAACACCACCCACTGCCCAAGGTTATGGAACATCCCGCCGATCGGCTCGACTGCCGCTGTTACCAGTCGAGTACTGAAATACATACTAGGTACTGTTGCGCCGCTACCGGGAGTCATTACGCTACCTCCAGCGGAGCAAACATCGACTGCAACTGCGTTATCGCGAGGTTTGCGAAAACAATCCAAACGACATTGACCACTACCGATGAGTTCACGGCGTCTGCTACGCCCCGCGGGCCACCCTTCGCCTCCATTCCGCGTAGCGATGAAACTAAGCCCACGATTGCCCCAAAGACGAGCGTTTTGCCGATGGCGAACCATACGTCCACCACCTTCGAGAATGTCCCGAAGGACATCCAGAAACTTCCCGGCGCCACGTCGGAGGCTCCCACTGCCATCAAAAATGAGGACGCCATTCCCGACGCCACAATAAATATGCATAAAATCGGGGCTATCAATAGCAGTGCGAGAAAACGTGGGACCACCAAGTGGCGGACCGGGTCAATACCCATTACCCGCATTGCGTCAAGTTCTTCACGGATTGCGCGTGCCCCAAAGTCCGACGCAATGGCCGAAGCTGCTGCGGCACCCATCAACAATCCCGCCGTCATCGGCGCTCCCTGCCGAACAACACCGACCCCGGCGGCCGCGCCAAGCAGCGAGGTTGCCCCCAGTTGGTTGACAAGACCCGACGTCACAATGGTTGTGATTGCGCCGATCGGAACAGCCATCAGCAGCGCGGGTATGGTCGTCACTTTGAGCAAGATCCATGCCTGCACAACGATTTCGCCGACTGGGAGCCTCATGGCAATGGTGTCGGCAACGATGTAGCGCACCACGTCCGCAAACAGCTGCACACCACGACCCGTCGTGGCCGCGGTACGCCTTGGAATCATGCCCACGTGGCGCGCAGCTCTGAGCGGGTAAACCATAAGCAGTGATCGGCCCACGCTGCTGAAGCCCGAACTCAACGCGTCCTGAGGTAGGTCGTCGTCGATGCGAGTGGTCATGAATCACCGCCAGCGCACTTGTGAAAACGCACGCGCTCCCACGGGTCAAGGGCGATAGGCACTAGCGGCAGCAGGCTACCCGGCATGCCAAAAGCCTTGCGTGAGGAGTAGGTCTCCAGACTGCGCAGCACGGCCGAACCGTCTTCGCGACGCTTTGGTAGTACCACCCTCATTGGCCGTGCACCGATGAGCCCGAGGTCGCTCAGCGCTGACGCGCCCACGCCGGGCGCCGACCATCCGTGGGGAGACATAAATTGCCTGGCGCCACACCTTTTAGCATCGGACCCCATCTGAGGCCACGCCTTCATCCAACGTCCTCCCCTGCTGGCACGCTCGTCCCGCTGGCACGTTCGCGGCGTGGTCAGCGTGATTGCCATCACACTGACCACGGCTCTGTGAGCAAAATCGTTATTTGTTTAGCGATTACCGTAGAGGACTAGCCGCGCGGTTGACAAGCCGCCAACTACTGAGACATTTGCACAACCCAACGAGACCCGGCTCGGCCTCGACCGGAGGTCTCGCGGCAAGGCTTTGGGACGAGGTGGAGACAAAGTTCTGGTCTGCGTTGAGGACTAATCCGGCGTGCCAGCACACTGCACCGTCCCACGTTTGATGCAGACCTTGATGTGCCCCGGGGGTCTGCTGCCCGAACAGGTGACAACTGAGATGGCTTGCCCGTGACGGGTAGGCTGGAAGGAAGTCAGTGTGCCCAGCCTTATCCCTGTGAGTTCCGTGACAATGTCGTGCGGGTCGCTCGCAACCGTGAGGACGGTGTGACGATCGACCAGATTGCCACCGACTTCGGTGTTCATCCGATGACGCTGGCGAACTGGATGCGCCAAGCCGACATCGATGAGGGCGCCAAGCCCGGCAAGAGCACCAGTGAGTCGGCCGAGCTGCGGGAGCTGCTTCGCCGAAATCGCCTGTTGGAGCAGGAAAACGAGGTCCTTCGCCGGGCCGCGGCCTACCTGTCGCAGGCAAATCTGCGGGCAAAAGGCTCTACCCGCTCGTGAAGGAGCTCGCCGCGGACGGGATTCCCGTAGCGGTGACGTGCCGGGTTGTCGCGCACGGAGTCGGCGCTTCGTTCGCGGCCGAGGTATCCGAGCATGACGTAGCGGCTGGAGCGCTCAACTAACGTTGCGATCGCTGATCCACCGGAAGCGCCGGTGATGAGGTCGCCTTCCCAATAGCCTGGGACTTCGCGTGACTGCGCGGCCGCGGGGCGGTGGCTGATCGTTTTCAGGGGGTCGACGAAACGTGGGCGACGTGCATCGGGCTGCTTGCGCGGCTTGCGGGCGGCCCGGCCGCGGCGCAACTGTTTGCCGAGCTCGCGTTTGAGTTCGCCGCGGGCGTGGACGTAAATCGCTTGGTAGATCGTCTCGGTACTGACCCGCATCTCCACCGTGGCCGGGAAGTCCCGGATCAGTCAGTTGCCGATTTGCTACGGCGACCACTTCTTGGCCAGTTTCGCTTGCACGTACGCGCGAAGCTCAATGTTGGTTATCAGCTTCACTTTTCGAGATCGGGTTCGCCGCGCAACCGACAGGCGGTGGGCGGTATGGGGCAGATAACCCTGAGTCGAGATGGTGTTGCGTCGTAGCTCGCGGCTGACCGTTGACGGTGAGCGGTCCAGCGCAGCGGCGATCCGTCTGATCGTCACTCCCGTGCGGTGAAGGTCTTGGAGCAGTTCGCGTTCGACCAAGCTCAAATAGCGGGCGTCGATGACCTTCTCGACCTTGTTCAGTCGACACTTCCACCAATTGCGCGCATCTTGCGTTCTGCATTCACGCCGATCAGTGTCGGGTCCGGGTAGCGCACGACGCGGCCATCGGAATAGATCCGGCCACGGTTGATGATAATGATGCCTTTATCCCAAACGGTGGCTGATCGGGCATCGGCGCCGACACCTGCCCTGGCCTGCGCGCGGGTCAGGCCTTGCTTGCGAAGCCTCAGGAACTCCTCCCTTTGGGGATTGACCTTGCGGGCCTCGCTGGTGGGGATGCCGGCCTTAAAGGCCCACGAATAGCAGGTGATTCGCGTGAACCCCAGTTCCCTGGCGACCGCTGAGACGTTCGGGTTCAGCGCCAACCGCCGGAACAATTCGGCCTTGTCCTCCGCTGAGTACTTCCGCGGCGTCGCCCGCTGCATCGTTAACCCGGAGTTTCGCAGCCAGTTATAGCCCGCATCCTGATGCACACCCACCGCTCGAGCTGCCGCACGCACGGGTCCACCCTTGTCGAGCAACCTGAAGAACTCGTCCTCCTGCTCCTTGCTGTACTTCGAACCGGCCATCGCCGCCACCTCCAGAAGGTGTTGCAACGACTACTGCAATCCAAGCCGGCGAAGGAAAGCTCTACGTGTGTGCGATCAAGGACGTGTTCTCTAACCGCATCGTCGGCTACAGCATCGACTCCCGGATGAAATCACGTCTGGCCACCACAGCGCTGGCCAGTGCGGTGGCACGCCGTGGTGAGGTCGCGGCTGCATCCTGCACACCGACAGGGGTAGTCAATTTCGCAGCCGGAAATTCGTTCGTGCTTTGGCGCGTCACGACACGGCCGGCTCCATGGGCCGTGTTGACGCGGCCCGTGACAACGCCGCCACGGAGAGCTTCTTTCCCCTGCTTCAGAAGAACGTTCTGGACCGCCGCCGCGGGGACACCCGCGAGCAACTACGCATCGCAATCGTCACCTGGATCGAGCGCACCTACCACCGTCGCCGCCGCCAGGCCACCCTCGGCCGGTTGACCCCCGTCGAAAACGAAGCAATCATGATCACACCGGCCAGTCAGGCTGCGTGACCGAAATTGTCACCCGATCGTGCAGCAGACCCGGGCTCACAAGTTTCCCCCGGCTGGTCTCCTTGAGCATGTCGATATCGAGGGCCTGCTCGGCGACAAACTTCTTAAGCCTCTGATTCTCCCGCTCAAGCTCCTTGAGCCGTTTGGTGTCTTCGGCTTTCATCCCGCCGTACTGATTTCGCCAGCAATGCCAGGTCTGCTCACTGACCTCCAGATGCCGGCATACCGCGCCGAGGTCTGTGCCCTCACCGAGCAGCCGTTCACCCTCACGCAGCTTGCGGACCACCTGCTCGGGTGTATGCCGCCGTGCCATGAATCGAGTCGTCCTCGCCCCAATTCTGGGGCATCAGACTTCCACAAGAACTGGCCGGGACCGGAGGACTCCCGTCAGGAGTTCACCGCCGAGTTCCGCAGCTGCTCGGACACAGTACCTGGTCGGCCGGTTATTGCGACGGCTGTCGCGATGACCACTTGAAAACGACCGTCTCCCTGCCTTCGCCGAGCGAATAGTGTTGCGGACAAAAGGCGAAATCGAGTGGCGAAGATCATGGGCCCCGCTTTGTCGTCGATTCCGCTGTGGCACAGCTTGCAGCAGCGCCGACGTCGCCGCAGGTTCGTCTGTGACGGAACGTTCCAAGCTGACGCACGTTCGCCAACGATAGACGAATCTCGCTCTACTGCGGAGGATTGCCGGGCGGCGGGTACACGCCCCTCAGGATCCACGGGAACCAGTTGAGACCGAACTGGAGTTCATCGCTGGCGTCATAGTCGGGACTGGGATCGAGCGGAATGTTCTGTCCTTCGGTGTTCAGCGGTGTTGCTCCTCGTCCCGAGGGATCGGCTTGTGGCTGTCCGTAGACCGCAACCACAACCGTACGATCCGGACTGTTCAGCGACCACACCCCCATCTGGCTGTTCGCACAGCTGGACATGATCTTGAAATAGTCGGGGTTGTAGTACCACCGGTTGATTAAGTCATTGCCGCTGATCGCGATTGACTGATTGATCGCCACCGTCTCGGCCACAAGGCCGTGGAAACCAGCTGCATTGGCGCGGTCTTGGGGGCTAGACCCGTCCGAACCGATATCACCATCGAGGGCCCGGTTGTTCAACACATCCTGGGTGTGCCGCTGCGCAGCGGCTTGAAGTTGGGGGCTGATTCTCACGTCGTTAGTGCAGCCCGCTTGATGCTGCACGGTGAAGACGTTAGCGACGACACCATCGTTGAGTCGCTTGTTGTTCGGTACGAGCGTGTTGTTGTCATTATCCGCATGCGCGACGGGAAGGCTCAACAGAGCGCCGGTGGCAACCACCAAGGCCGGCAGGCGCTGCGGCCGATACTGCATGTCCAAGTCCTCCTTCTCAGCCACCGAGCGGTGGTCGGCGGCGCTGGGCGCCGGACGCTCTGCGACCGAGAGCTGGCCGGGCCGATCGGATCGACTGAAACCTAGCCGATGTAGGACAGAAATGAACCTGACATGCACGTAGGCTACTCACGGCGCCGCGAAGTCGTCTAGAGGTTTCTATTACTTAAATGAATATATGTTTATGTGCTTGTCTACGCCTGCCGTGATCCCGACTGCGCGAGGCGGGCTCGACACTGTGTCGTCATCGGCGGGAGGCGTCCGCTAGATGCCTGGATCACGTTACGAGCGAGCTCAGATGTTGGCTTCGATATCCCGCCAGTATCGGGTCGTCGTTTGAATAGCTTGCCTGAGTCTTCGCGTGGCAGGTCGCTGTCGAACGCGGTCGTCTTGGGAACCATGACTTTCGGCGTCCACCGACTCCAGGACCGTGGCCTTCATCAGCCCCGCGCTCGCGATCAGCCCGGCGCGGGCTGACGACCGCGGACAAGTCGGCCGGGCCGGGCGTCGTTGCCCGCGTCGTGCTCGGCGATCACCTGGCCGGAGACGATAGTCGCGACGTAGCCGCTGGCGGTTTGGTCTAATCTACGTCCCCCCGTGGGCAGATCGTGGGTAATCACCGGCTTGTGCAACCGCAGCCTGGCGTGGTCGATGATGTTGAGGTCGGCCTTGTAGCCAACCCCGACGCGACCACGGTCCAGCAGTCCGGCGACCTTGGCAGGTGTCGAAGTCAGTTCCCGGATTGCCTCGGCAACCGACAGTCGGCCCGTGGCGCGGTCGCGGGCCCAATGAGCCAGCAGATAGGTCGGATAGCTTGAGTCGCAGATCATCCCGTAATGTGCGCCGCCGTCACCCAAACCCAGCACAACGTCGTCACGGCGTATCAGGCTGCCGATAGTATCCAGGGAGTTGTCGGTGAAGTTAGCCATGGCGCCCAGCAGCATGGCGTGGCCATCATCATCGAGCAGACGATCGTAAGCCTCCTCCAACGGTGAGACATCCCGGGCTCGCGCCCTGGCCAATATGCTCTCGGCGCGGTCGGGCTCGTAAACAGCGCGATCATCGATCGGAAAGATCCATTCCCACGCTTGTCCCAAGTGGAACAACGGATTGGATGCGGCGTCGGTGGGTCGATCAGCCAGAATCTTCGCGCGCACAACGGGTTTGCGCATCTGCGCAACGCGTTCGGCCAGCGGAAGATCAGCGATCTGGCGGTAGGCGGGACACAACGTGAACGGGTTTATCGTCAACTCCAGGCCCAGCATCAACCCGATGGGCCTGGGAAAGACCTGCGCGGTAATCTGCCCGCCGGCGTCGTTAGCTTTCTCGACCATCGCGATTGCCTCCTCCCACAGCGGATCACCGGCATTGCCGACGAGAAGCGTGAAAGTCACCGGTAGACCCGTGACGTTGGCGGCGTCAAACACATTCTGCAACACCGATTCATAGCCGCCGGCCGGAATATCCGGTACGAACTGAATCAATCCCCCACCGCCGTCGGCTATCCCCCGCGCAATCTCGAGAATCTCCGCCTCTCCGGCCTCAAAGCTCGGGATTTGCTGACCGCCGTCGGTGCGGTGGGTAGCCAACCGCGACGAGGCGAAGCCCAACGCTCCGGCCCGCACCGCCTCGGCAGCCAGACCGCGCATCTCGGCCAGGTCGTCAACCGTCGCCGCTTCGCGGTCCGCGCCGCGCTGTCCCATCACGTAGACCCGCAACGGCGAATGCGGCAGCAACGCAGCCACATCAATGTCGCGCCGACCCGCTTCGAGCCGATCCAGGAATTCGGGGAAAGTCTCCCAGTCCCACTCCAGCCCCTCAACCATGACCACGCCAGGAATATCCTCGACCCCGGCCATCACATCGACGAGCACGTCATGATCAGCCGGCCGGCACGGCGCGAAGCCTACCCCGCAGTTACCTATTATCGCGGTGGTCACGCCATGCGAAGACGACGGGTTGAGCCGATCCGACCAGATCGCCTGACCGTCGTAGTGGGTGTGCAGGTCAATGAACCCCGGCGTGACCAACAGGCCTGCCGCATCGATCTCACGCCTGCCCACACCATCGACCGGACCAACCGCCACGATGACACCACCACGCACCGCGACGTCGCCCCGATAGGGCGCTCCCCCCAAACCGTCAACGATCGAGCCGTCCCGGATCACCAGATCGTAACTCATTACACCAGCTCTCTCTTATCATTGTCCGGCAACCGATTTCGAATCCGCAATGGTTAATTCGGCACCGATTCCAGGGTCCGTGGTAGGCCGAGTAGTGCCGCGGCTTCGGCGCTGGTGGCCACCTTCCGGCCGGCTGCGGCGGTCGCCTCGACGGCCTCCGTCACCAGTTCGAGGTTGGTGGGGGTGCGCTCGCCGGCATAGAACTCCAGCCCCACGTGAAGGTGACCACCGGCGTCGAGCGCCGCGCCGCACAGCTCACTGCGAACGAGGTCAGCGCCAACTGCGGATGCTGCCCAGGGCAGTCCGGTACCGTCGAGAAGCTCGACGTACGCCGCGAGAGCTGTGGCGCTGGGCGGCAACCCGAATGCCGTTCCGCTGAGGCCAGCCTCGGAGCTGAAGTACAGCTTGATGAACGAGCCCGCGGGGAGCTGGTCGCTGCGGTGGTAGGCCAAGACGGTGCGCAGAAAGCCCGGTTCGTAGATGGCTAAGCTCGGTCCCAGCCGGTGGGTGCGACACAGGTCCAGTTGATGGGCGACGTCGTCGAAGGTGTTGGCGTACACGAAGGAACCGACGGGCAGGCCGTCCACGAGGACTCCCATGTTGACCGACCCCGGGTCACTGACTCCCATCCGGAGCAGCCCGGACTCCGCCAGGGGCGAAATGTGGTCGTACCAGTGGGCTGCTGGCCCGAGGTTGATTGTCGGGTACCACAACGCATCGGGGCGCTCAGCCAGCACGCGTCGCCAGATACCGAGATACACTTCGGCCGCCTCATCGCCGGACACGTTGAAGCTCGATACGTGTTGGTGAACGATCGCGGCCCCGGCCTCGAAGCAGGACAGTGCGTCGGCAACGATCTCGTCTTCTGTCACCGGCACGTTCGGATTCACGGTCTTCGACGTCGCACCGTTGATCGCGGCCTCGATGATGACTGGTTCGCTCACTGCCGCTCCTGCGCTGGAGTGTGAAATCTGCTGGGACGGTATGAAAGTGGTTGCTGTCAAGGCTATTTCATGGTCGGAATGCTGAATTCGGCGCCGTCCTTGATGCCGGACGGCCACCGCGACGTCACGGTTTTGGTCTTGGTGTAGAAGGTGATCGACGAGGGGCCGTGCTGGTTGAGATCGCCGAAGCCCGAACGCTTCCAGCCGCCGAAGGTGTGGTAGGCCACCGGCACCGGGATCGGCACGTTGACACCGACCATGCCGACCTGCACGCGGGAGACGAAGTCGCGGGCGGCGTCGCCGTCGCGGGTGAACACCGCCACGCCGTTGCCGTATTCGTGCTCGGACGGCAGCCGCAGCGCCTCCTCGTAGTCGTGCGCGCGCACGATGCACAGCACCGGCCCGAAGATCTCGTCGGTGTAGATCGACATGTCCGGGGTGACGTGGTCGAACAGGGTGGGGCCGATGAAGAAGCCGCGTTCAAGGTTGGCGTCACCGAAAGCCAGGTCGTCGCTGGCGCGTTCGCGGCCGTCGATGACCAGTTCGGCTCCCGCGTCCACGCCCTGGGCGATGTAGTCGCGCACCCGCGCCACGGCGGCCTCGGTCACCAGCGGGCCGTAGTCGGCCTTGGGGTCCAGGCTGTGTCCGACGCGCAGGTTGTTGACCCGCTCGATCAGCCGGGCGCGCAGCCGGTCGGCGGTCTGGTCACCGACCGGGACCGCCACGCTGATCGCCATGCAGCGCTCGCCGGCGCTGCCGTAGCCGGCCCCGATCAGGGCGTCGACGGCCTGATCCAGGTCGGCGTCGGGCATCACGATCATGTGGTTCTTGGCGCCGCCGAAGCACTGCGCACGCTTGCCGGTGGCCGCGGCCCCGGCGTAGATGTACTGGGCGATCTCGGAGCTGCCGACGAACCCGACCGCCTGGATGTCGGGGTGGTTCAGGATGGCATCGACGGCCTCTTTGTCGCCGTGCACCACCTGGAACACCCCGGGCGGCAGGCCCGCCTCCACAAAGAGCTCGGCCAGCCGCACCGGCACCGAGGGGTCCCGCTCGCTGGGCTTGAGCACGAACGCGTTGCCGCAGGCCAGCGCCGGGCCGGCCTTCCACAGCGGGATCATCGCCGGGAAGTTGAACGGGGTGATGCCGGCGACCACGCCCAGGGGCTGGCGCAGCGAGTAGACGTCGATGCCCGGGCCGGCGCCCTCGCTGTATTCGCCCTTGAGCAGGTGCGGGATGCCGATGCAGAACTCGATGACCTCGATGCCGCGCTGGATGTCGCCCTTGGCGTCGGCCAGTGTCTTGCCGTGCTCGCGGGACAGCAGTTCGGCCAGCTCGTCGTTGTGCTTGTTGACCAGCTCGATGAAGCGCATCATCACCCGCGCGCGCCGCTGCGGATTTGTTGCAGCCCAACCCTTTTGGGCCTCGACGGCCGATACCACCGCGGCATCGATGTCGGCCTGGCCGGCCATCGGCACCGTCGCCTGGACACCCCCGGTGCTGGGGTCGAAGACGTCAGCGCTGCGACCGGACTGCCCGGCGGTGCGCTGCCCATCGATGAAGTGCGGAATCAGCGTCGTGTGCGCAGTCATTCAGTCTTGTCCTGGCCTCGTCATGGGTTTTAACGTGCGCGAAGTTTGGATACCTACGAAGTAGAACAATTAATGCTGTTTATGGTAGTCGTTAGATGCGTTAAACGGAAGTGACGGTCTACCAGTGGAATCATCCTATCCTCCATGGCTGTCAATCCGGACTCCTGGGCGCAAAGCTGCAATTCGTCTTGGGCTCAGTTATGCGGCTGCGCTGACCTCCGCGCACCTCCTGGCCGCCGGCGCAGTCTCTTTGATGATCGTCTCGCTCACCCGTAACCGCGGCGGGGACCCCGGCATCCTCTCCAGCAGAAAGAACCTGATTGCTGTGTGCGGTCTGGTCGCAATCTCGGCAACCGTCGGTGGTGTGGCCGGTGTCTTGAATATGGTTCCGTCCTTCCGTTGGTTCGCCGATGGCGCCGAACCAACGCCCGCTCAACAGCGCGCGGCTATGCGCATAGCCGCCCGCCAGACCGTCGTCCAGTTCGGCATCTGGGCTGTCGGCGGCGCAGTGTTGGTTCTGGTCAACTTTCACGCCGGCGGCGCCGTCGCCTGCGTGATCGGTACCGCCATTCTGTTCGGGGGTGCGGCCACCGCCTCCATGGGCTATCTGATAACTCAACGCATCCTGCGGCCCATCCTGGCGGCGTCAATGAAGACCGCCGAACCCTCTAGCGAAATGCCGGGGGTACTTGCACGAGTGATGATTACGTGGGTCCTCTTTAGTGCATTACCCATCGCTGGAATCGCATTGATCGTCTTGTCGCGCTCCAACGGGTGGCTTGTGCCGAAGTCAGCGCCAATCGAAACACCGGTTCTGGTGCTCGCTGTGGCATCCCTCGCCTTGGGGTTTCGCGCGATGATCTTGGTTGCCCGGTCAATCTCGGACCCAGTTCGTGAAGTCGTCATCGCCATGACCGAGGTGGAGCACGGCCATGGCGGGGCGCTCGTCGAGGTGTATGAGCCCTCCGAAATCGGACGACTCCAGGTCGGATTCAACCGGATGGTGGCAGGCCTTGAGGAAAGGGAACGCCTCCGGGACCTCTTCGGGCGCCACGTGGGCGCAGACGTGGCACGCCAGGCACTTCAACACGATGGCTCCCTATCGGGTGACGTCCGCGATGTCGCCGTACTCTTCGTCGATCTGGTGGGGTCAACGGCGATCGCCGCCGGCCGGCGGCCCGAGGAAGTCGCGAGCATCCTGAACGACTTCTTCCGCATAGTGGTCGCGGCCGTGCACCAGCAGCACGGCCTGATCAATAAGTTCGAAGGCGACGCGGTCCTGGCCGTGTTCGGAGCACCCATCGACATTGATGAACCGGCTTCGGCGGCGCTCGCGACGGCACGCGCGCTCGGCACGGAACTGAGGGCGCTGCCACTGGTGGACTTCGGTATCGGAGTGGCCGCCGGTGCGGTATTCGCAGGCAATATCGGCGCGGAGAACCGCTACGAATACACGGTCATTGGAGACGCCGTCAACGAGGCCGCACGCTTGGCTGATCACGCCAAGCAATGGGACTCCAGAATTCTGGCGTCGGGTAGCGCACTCGCTCTAGCCCAGGTGTTGGAACGGGAGCACTGGGCAACGCGCGGTTCGGCGTGGCTTCGAGGCCGATCGGCAATGACCGAACTGGCCGAGCCGGTGTTCGATGATGTCGTTTAGCATTCGCTGGCCGGTCCGCTCACAGCAGGACCGCGCTATCAGCTCTCGCACATCGGCGTCGGCGGCGAGGAAGACAGTGGCGTCCCACCCGGCCATCACCCGATCGAACAACCACCCGCCGGCGTCGTCGTCCACCTCGATGACGCTGTGGGCAGCGACATCCAGCCGATACCTGATGTCTAGCCCGCCGGCGCGCGAGTGATCGACTTCGCCTCCCGCGCGCCCACCGAGATCGCCGTTATCTCCCAACTCCATTGACGGAGGCGACATTCCCCTCCGCCTCGCTGTCGGGACTCATAGCTCACCGGGGAGTAGCGCAGACGTGGAGTTCTGCGTGCCGACGGACCAACAGGCTGTCCACCCACCGCGGTGCGCGATCCTCGTCGAGCGTGAAGCATCGGGTCTGCTCGAGGATTGCGCCGAGCACCGCACGGGCTTCGATACGCGCGAGAGCCGCCCCGACGCAGAAATGAATGCCGTGCCCGAAAGCGAGGTGACGTTTGGGGGATTCGCGCGTCAGGTCGATTCGGTCGGGGTGTTTGAACTGAGCGGGGTCGCGGTTCCCGGCCGCGAAGAGAAGCAACACCGTGGAGCCCGAGGCGATCTCGACGCCGCCGAGCGTGGTGTCGCGTGGCACGCTGCGCATCATTTGCCGAAACGGTGACTCGAGCCGCAGCGCCTCCTCGACGAAAACATCGATGTCCTGCGGCTTTTCGCGCAGCCGCTGTTGTAATCCGGGATTTTCAGCGAGCATCCGGACCGCATTGCCCAGCAGGCTGGTCGTGGACTCCCCGCCGGCGCTTAGCATGGTGTGCAGGATGATGGTGGCCTCCCCGATGCGCAAGGTGCCAGCATCCAGCGCCCGCCGAACCGCCAGCAGGATTCCCTCTTCTCCCCCCTCGCCGGTGCCCGCGATCTGATCGGCGATCCAGGCCTCGATAGTCTCGGTGCGCGCGACAAAAGTACTGAGCTCATCCATTGACATCGTGCCGCCCACCATCGTGGTGGAGTCGAAGGCCGCTTCCAATAGTTGCATGGGGTCGATGTCGCGAAAACCGATCAGCCTGGCCACCACGGTGATCGGCACCATGTTGCCGATCTTCGCCATGAAGTCGAAGCTGCCGTCATCTAGGGCTTGCTTGACTGCGGCCGCTGACAACGCGCGAATGTCGTCCTCCAGGGTGCGCATGCGCCGTGCCACTAATTCGGGGAAGACCGCGCGCCGATGCGTGGTGTGCACGGGCGGGTCCGCGGTCGCCAGCGTCGGCATGGCCGCCTCACCGAAATCGAGGCGCGCAGGCAGTCCATCCTGATCGCGGTAAAGCAGACAACGCATGATCGAGGAGAAATCCTCGGGCCGCGCGACCGCCTCCGACAACAGTGCGAAAGTGCTGATTGCGACGACGTCCGTACCAGGCACCATCCAGACCGGCGCCTGCTCCCGCAGCATCGCGTAGAAGGCGTAGGGGTTCTGCAGGACTGCCGGGTCTAGCAGCATCGATGCCGTCAACATCGTTATCTGTCCGCGTTCAACGGGAATTCCCCAGGCCCACTACGACACCCACGCTAGTTCGACCCGTTGCCACCCGTTGAGCAGCGCCGTCGGGTTGCGTTCCAGCGGCGCATCGGTCAATTTGAGGCGGTCGAGGTAGGGCAGCAGCCCGCCGATCGCCGCGCGCACTTCCTGCCCTGCCAGGTGAGCACCCAGACAAAAGTGGATGCCGTGACCGAAGGCCAGGCTTTTACCGGGAGGACGAGTGATCAAAAAACGATCGGGCTCGTCGAAGCGGCGCGGATCGCGATTCGCTGCGGCCATGTGCAGAGCGATGATGGCCCCCTTCGGAATCGTCGTACCAGCGACGACGGTGTCTTCGGTCGCCTCCCGAAATGCGAACTGGATCGGCGTCGTCAGCCGGTTCGCCTCATCGACGGCGTTGGGCAACAACGACGGATCGTCGAGCAACAATTTGAGCTGGTCGGGGTTGGCCAGCAGTTCGACCACGGCATTGCCGATAAGGTTCGTGGTCGTCTCGTTGCCGGCGACCATGATGGTGATCGCCACCATCAATGTTTCGACGTTGGTCAGCGACTCGTTGTCGATCGCCGCGACCATCGCACTGACCAAATCATTCCTCGGCTCAACTCGCCTCGCTTCGATCAACGGCACGAAGTAGGTGCTGAACTCCTTGATCGTCGTCAACATCAACTCGTTGCGTTCGGCGGCACTGCTGAAATTGCCGCCGGCGGCGGCGGCGAAAGCGTCGGACCAGCACTTGGCGCGCCCGTACTCGCTTCGGTCGATACCGAGGATGTGGCAGATCATCTCCACCGGCAGTGGAATAGCCAGCCGCTCGACCAGGTCGAAGCTGGGAAGCTCGTCAATACCGCTTAGGCAGCGGTCGACGATCGTGGCGATCGCGTCAGCCATCTCCTTGATTCGAGGGGGCGTGAAACCCCTGCTCACGATTCTGCGTATCCGGGTGTGTTGAGGCGGGTCCGCGGCGGCGATGGTCTTGGCGGAGGCCATCTCGTTCATGTCGACGGGAATCCCCGCGGTCAGGGCCATGAGTCGCTCGATGACCTCGGGCTTCATCTCGGCATCCGCCGGTGCTGAATCTCCCTCGTAGGGGTTGGGACGGGACGAGAAAACAGCGGGATTGGATTGAACGGCCTTCACATCATCAAATCGCGATATCACCCAGATATTCGTACCGGTCCGGTAGACCGGAAACCGCTCTCGCAGCGCCGCGTAAACCGCTGGCAACTCGTCAGCGGGACCAGGCTTGAACGGGTCGAACTCCAGCACGCTTCCCTCCGTCGACAATGTCCCTCCTGTTCACTGGCGAACGCCTGCGAGCCATGTTGCAACCGGTCGATCAGCACTAAGCTACAAGGCTGTGTTCGCTATAGTAGGATGTCATTTCCCAATGAAGCAAGGACCGGTAGATTAAAAAGCACTCAACGTCATCCATCGCAGCACCGCTTGAGTGCTGACGTATCTCTGAGGAGATGAGAAAGTGTTCCCCGCCCACGTTATGGAGGTGGCAATCGCCTCGCCCGACGACACGGGGCGATCTCGCACCGCCATTGGTCATGCTCTGAATTGGTGGAACTGCGCGAGCGGGCAGCGGACCCAGATTGCGTTAATTCCGTCGAGCGGGATCACCGACCGCTGCGACGCGTTCATCGCCCTCTTCGACCCGATGGGCCGCGATGTCGTTGAGGTGATGGGTGACGTAGAGCGCGCAAAGCGAGCCGGCAAGTTGGTACTCGTTTGGCTCATCGCCGAATCACCTTCGCACGGGCCCAGTTCGGACGACCAGAGTTGGCTTGACAACGTGACGCAGCGACTGACAAGGGAAGGGATCTGTCCGCGCTACATTGGTCATGGGGATGCTGACTTCGAGGGCCGCTTGCAAAGCGCGATTGCAGCCGATCTGACCGACGCCGATCTCGGCGCGCTGACCGTGGAATCCGAACGCATCGCATCGGCACGGCAAGTAAGGATCTACCGGACGCCAGTGGCGTTTCTTGGCCCGCAGATCTGGGCCGTGACAGTGGTGAATCACGGCACCTCTTTAGCCGTCGACCTACAGGTCTCGGTAGGCGCGGTCGACTCCAAAGGACGCGCTCGACCCGGCGGTGCCAAACGCTCGACGCAAGCGATCGCCGACGTCGTCGCCAAGCTGAGCACTGGTCCGTGGCCCGACGAGCATCACCCACTGCTCGAAAGGGGCGGGGCCTTACCAACTCGGCAGCCGGCGTTCCTAGCCAACCGGATGGACCTTGTTGCTGCCCACAACGCAGTGGACTTCCCGCGCTGGCTACGGCCAAACCAACACGCTTCCGCCCTTTATTCGTTGGAACCCAACGCTGCACCCGACGTGCGGATCAAGTTTGAAGACGATGCGGGCCAGGTGTGGTCCAGAGCGAACGACGCTGAACCCGAGAGGGTTTCGTCAATATCACGAAGTTCAGGCGAGCTGCGGTAGCGCTATCGCCGCCGAGTAGAGCGGAAGGCTCGTCGTGTCATCAGATACCCGCAGGCCCATTAGCATCCCCTCCTACGAGGTGGTCGGTGATTGGGCAGAACTGTCCGCCGTCCCGGGTGCCCCGTCCTGTTGGGTGCACAACGCTGTCGTCGCCACCGACGGTGGCGAGATCATCAGTTTCCACGCCGGGCGACTCGTCGCGTTCGACACCGGAGGCCGTCTGCTCCGCGTGGTCGACACAGACCTCACCGAAGGCCATGGCATCACTCTCGTGCGCGAGGGCGATGACGAACTCCTCTGGGTGAGCGATCCAGGGTTCGTGTTCAGCTGCGGCGCCGACGACGGAGACCCCGACTGGACTCCGATGTTCGGCAAGGGAGTCCGCTGCCAGACCCGGGCACCCCGAGTGGTGAAGATGACCGTGGACGGTCAGATCCGGTCCGAGTTGCCTGTGCCCCAACAGAATCCGGCCATCCCCGCCGGCCCGATGGGACCGTATTGTCCGTGTGGTTGCGCTGTGGACGAGGAGCGGTTCGGTGGAACGGGCGACATCTGGGTGGCGGACGGATACGGGTCAGGTGTCGTGCACCGCTTCGACAAGCAGGGAAACCATCGGTCGACGCTGACCGGTGAGGAAGTCGGCCAACGACTCGCATGTCCACACGCAATTTTGATCGATCGCCGCAAAACGGTCCCTGAGCTCTACGTTGCCGACCGAGTCAACACCCGCGTGCTGGTCTACGATATCGGCGGTCGCTATCTGCGGTCCTTCGGTGAACAGTTCCTCAACAGCCCCAGCGATTTTGCGCAGTGGGGCGACCTGCTGGTCGTCGCCGAGCTCTATGGGCGAGTGGCCGTACTCGATCCCGAGGACAATCTGCTGGGATACATCGGCGACGACCCCACTGCCGCCCCGGGGTGGCCGACCCGGCCGGGCTGGCCCAACACGCTCGCCGGCGATGGGCGTACGGAGATACCGCACCTGCCCAGCCACGATCGCTTCAACTCCCCGCACGCTGTCGCAACGGACCCCGACGGAAATCTCTATGTGTCTGAATGGCTTTTGGGCGGCCGTTACACCAAGCTCACCGTCCAGCGCTGAGCGTTCGGGCTCGAGTTAGATCCGTTCGACGACCATCGCTGAGCCCATCCCTCCCCCGGCGCACATCGCCACCACCCCGATGCGCGAATCGCGGCGTGCGAGTTCATGAACGATCGACACCACCATCCGAGCGCCAGTCGCCGCGATGGGGTGGCCAAGACTGATACCGCTGCCGTTCACATTCACGATTGACTCGTCCAATCCGAGGTCACGCGTGCACGCCACGGCCATCGTGGCGAACGCCTCGTTGATCTCGAAGAGGTCCACGTCGTCCACTGTGAGACCGCTGCGCCTGAGCGCCAACGGGATTGCGGTCACCGGGGCCATTCCGGTGTGTTCGACCTCCACGCCCACAGATGCCCAACCCCGGATCCGTGCCAGCGGTGTGAGGCCGCGACTGGACGCGAAGTCAGAGCCTCCGATAACCAGCGCGGCGGCGGCATCGTTGATGCCCGCAGAATTTCCGGCAGTAACGACCGCGTCGGGTAGTTCCGGGTGCAGGACCTTCAGCCCGGCGAGCGCGTCGGGCGTGGTGTCTCGCGGGTGCTCGTCGGTGTCGAACACAGCTTCGCCGTGGTTGATGGGGACGGTGACAATCTCGTCGTCGAAATATCCCTTGGCAATCGCGTTGAGCGCCCGCTGCTGTGAGCGTGCGGACCAGGCGTCGGCTTGCTCGCGGGTAACATGGTGGAGCCGGGCGGTGTTTTCACCGATGGTGACCGACATATCGAAAGCGGGAATGCCGGGGGCGTCGGGATGGCTCTGCGGCGACCATGGGGTTGGTTCTTGGGCACCTGGTGCCACCTTGGTCAGCCGCGGCATGGTGCTCGCGCTTTCCGTTCCACCGGCGACGATCACGTCTGCCATGCCGGCCATGATGGTGGCCGCCGCCAACTGCACGGCAGTGGCGCCCGAGGCGCAGTGCCGATTGATAGCCACCCCGGGCACGTTGGTCATGCAGAGGCGCACTGCGATGTTGCGCCCGATCACCCCTCCGCCCTGCAGGGACTCCGCGAGCAACAGGTCGTCGAGGTCAGCCACGGAGATCTGTGACCGTTCGACGGCCGCGGTAACGGCGACCTCGGCGAGTTCGTAGGCGTCGACTGACGTCAGGGATCCCTTGCGGGCCCTGCCGATTGGTGTTCTAGCGGCCGAGAGTATGAGCGCGTCAGGCATTGTTGTCGCTTCCGTCGAAGGTTGGGTGCGGCGGTTGATCGGTCATAAAGTCGCTGCCCGCTTCGCGCCGAGTAGGTCGGCGATGAGATCGCGCCGCAGGACCTTTCCGGTCGAGGTTTGCGGCAGCGCGTCGCGAATGACCACCGGCGTCTTCGAGCCACGCAGCCGGCATCGCAGTCGCTTTCCCCGTGTGAGGTCAATCATTCGGTCACCTTTCATCATGCGCAGATGAGCACGCCCGCGGTATCCGAGCTGGCACGGGTAAACGGCGCGGTTGCTGGGTCGTCACGAGCCGGCCGGGTTTAGACCCAGAAGTTGTATAGGGCCCGGGCGTTGAGTTCGACGATCTTGCGCGCTTCCTCGTCGGGTACGTCGACCAGGTGTTCGGCGAGCAGCTTGCGGGTGTGTGGCCAGTTGGAATCCGAATGCGGGTAGTCGCTTTCGAACATAATGTTGTCCACACCGATGCGGTGACGCTGCTCGATCCCGGACCGGTCGGAGATGAAGCACCCGTAGATGTGCTCGCGGAACAACTCCGAGGGCAACTTGTCAGCGTTGATGTTGCACCAATACTTGTGCCGGCCGAACGAGTAGTCGATGCGCTCCAACAGATAGGGCATCCATCCGATACCGCCCTCGGACAGCGCGACCTTGAGTTTGGGGAACTTGTAGAACACCTCCGACATCAGCAGGTCGACGGTGGCCATCATCGAATTCAATCCGAACAATGCGATGCCGATGAACAGGTCGCCGTCGGGGGCGAGCCCCTGCGGCATCCCACCGGAGCCGAAGTGCATGGACAGCGGCAGTTCCGCTTCCTCGCAGATGCGCAGCAGCGGATCCCAGTGGTCGGTGTGAAACGACGGCAGTCCGATCTTGTGCGGCGCCTCGATGAACGAGATGGATTTAGCGCCCTTAGCCGCGGTGCGCTCGACTTCGGCGACCGAGGCCTCGACATCCCAGAACGGAACCATCATCAGTGGGATCTGACGTTCCGGGGCGTAGCCGCACCATTCGTCGAGGATGAAGTCGTTGTAGGCGCTGATGCACAGTTTGGCGAAGTCCTTGTCCTTGGCCTTGTGAAATGTGCTGCCGGCGAATCCGCCGAAGTTGGGGAAACACAGCTGCGCCCACACACCCTCGGTGTCCATGTCCTTGATGCGGTCGGCGATTTCATGACATCCGGGCAACATGTCGTCGTAGCTGCGCGGGTCCATGCCGAAGTCGCGTGGGTGCTTGCCCGCAACGGCGTTGAGGGCAAAGTTGCCGGACTGGCTGCCCTCGTAGAGCCAGGTGTCGTTGCCGTCGGGCAGCTTGACGATGCGCGGAGCCACGTCGGCGTACTTGGCGGGGACGCGGTCCAGCCACACTCGGGGGTGCTCGATGACGTGGTCGTCGACGGAAATGATCTTGGCGTCGTCGGGCAGCATTAAGGACTCCTCATGGCACAGACGGATAAACAAGCTCGCAGTCAGCTGTAAGGCAGACTTCCCTCAGAGTAGAACGATAAGTTCGTATTCTGCAATGTTCGTGTGCGATGTAGCGTTGCAACAAGCGCTGAGGTCAGTCCGCAGGTAGTCGCAATGCCTGCTTAGGGCAGGCAATCACCGCGTCAGTGACGGCGGACTCCACCTCGGGTGCCGGTTCCGGAAACAGGATCTCGACGACGTCGTCATCGATAAGTTCGAATACTTCGGGCGCCGCTAGCACGCATAATCCATTGGCTTCACAGAGATCGGGCTCGAAAGTCACCTTCATAAGTCGAGTAGACCATCACATTCTTTCTAGGACAACTAGGGTTTCCTCCATCGCATATATTAAGTTGCTTTTATGGCACACTACGGCTTGTCGGCGGATTCGTCGGCCAGCGGGGCCGATGGTGATCCACCGATGGAGAGGAGCCGGATGACTGTGAACAACGTCCTGGTGATCACCGGGGGTGCGGGCGGCATGGGGCTGGCCTGCGCCCGCGCGCTGGCCGATCGTGGCCGCCTGCTGCTCGTGGACATGCGCGAGGATCTACTCGACCAGGCGCGCAAGGCGCTGACTGGGCACGGGGCCGACGTCGAGACGCTGCGCTGCGACGTGACCTCCCCCGCCGATGTCGCCGCGGTCGCCGATCGGGTACGCGAGCTCGGGCGTCTGCGCTGCCTCGTGCACACCGCGGGTGTCTCACCGGAAATGGCCGGTGCGGCGACGGTGCTCGACGTGGACCTGGCCGGATCGGTCCGAATCACCGACGCCTTGCTCCCGCTGGTCAACCCGGGGAGCTCCGCGATCCTGATCGGATCGATCGCCGGATACAGTGACGTCCCCGCGGGCGTCGAGCCGTTGCTGGACGATCCGCTGGCCGAAGGGTTCTTCGCCACGATCGAACAGGCCATGGGCCAAGAGCTCGACAGTGCCACGGCCTACGTCCTGGCCAAACGCGGCGTGGTCCGGCTAGCAGAACGGCTGGCCACGCCGTGGGGCAAAAGGGGCGGCCGCACCCGCGATCTCACCCGGCCTGATCGACACACCGATGGGCAGGCTGGAACTGGATCGTCAGCAGATCATCCCGGTCATGATCGACGTGACCCCGGTCAAGCGCCCAGACCGACCGCTGCCCGGGCGTCCCGAGGACATCGCCGCCGCGGTGGCCTTCTTGGAGTCCGACGCCGCGGGGTTCATCTCCGGCTGCGACATCCGCGTCGACGGTGGTCTCGTAGGCGCGGGCAAGCACCTGATGGGTGTCGGTTAATGGCGACGATCAAAGCCACCTGGATCGACCCGGAGATAAACGAAAGTCTGGATGGATTCCCCGATTTCGACTTCTCCATCGACACGCTTCCGGCCATGCGCGCCGGATCGATGTTCGAGCCGCAGTCCGCGCCCGACATCGAGCGCCTCGAGCTGACCACCGAACGCGATGGCGTCGCTCTGTCGCTGCTACGACCCGTCGAAGCCGCGGCCGAGCCGCCCGTCCTGTTCTGGATGCACGGGGGCGGGATGGTGATCGGCAACCGGCACATGGACGATGCCCGCCTGATCGAGTGGTGCCGCTGGTTGGGTTGCGTCTGCGTCAGCGTCGAATACCGGCTGGCACCCGAATCGCCTTACCCCGCCCCGCTGGACGACTGCGAGGCCGGGCTGCGCTTCCTCTTCGAACACGCCCATGAGCTAGAGGTCGACCCGCAGCAGGTCGGTATCGCCGGACGCAGTGCCGGCGGGGCACTGGCGGCGGGCCTGTCGCTACGGTGGCGCGATAATGTAAACGCCCCCTTGGCATTTCAATACCTGGAATATCCGATGCTCGATGACCGCGGCCGCACCGCGTCGAGCCAGCTCCAAGGATTGCCGGTGTGGACCCGGGAATCCAACGCGTTCGGCTGGCGCAGCTATCTCGGCGACCGGTATCGCACCGAAGACGTGCCAGAAGATGCGGCGCCTGCGCGGGCGACCGAATTAAAAGGTCTGCCAGCGACTTTCATCGCCGTCGGCACGGCTGACTGCTTGCGCGATGAGTCGATCGATTTCGCCGCGCGACTGTCCCGGGCGGCGGTGCCCACCGAACTGCATGTCTACTCAGGCGCTGTGCATGGCTTCGACATGTTCGCCGACACCGCCGTGGCGCGAACCGCGGCACGCGACAGCGCGGACTGGTTGGCCCGCCAGTTCGGCCGGCGAACAGTTGCCTAGGCGGTAGCCGTTTCCAGCACCGCCGCGAGCCGCTCGTGGTGCAGATAAGGATCACCGAACAGGACCTGGTTCGCCTTGGCCCGACGATGGTAGAGATGCAGGTCGTGTTCCCAGGTGAAGCCGATGCCACCGTGCACCTGAAGGGCCTCACTGGTCAGAGCGGCGATCGCCGAAGAGGTGTACGCCTTTGCGACGCTGGCGGCTTCCTCGGCATCATCCGCCTCGGCGGCCACGGCCATCGCGGCGTAATAGGTCGCGGCCTTCGAAGCTTGCAGCCACATCCGCATCGTCGCGCACTTGTGTTTGACCGCCTGGAAGCTACCGATGGGGCGACCGAACTGGACCCGCAGCTTTGCGTACCGGACAGTCATCTCCAGCACGGCCTCACCGACACCGATATTGTCAGCGCTGACAAGTACTGCACCACAGCGATTTTGGTGTGCAGCCGCCGTTTCCGCAGCGTCGCCTGCGTGCAGCAGCGCCGATGGCGGCACCGCAACATCGTCGAACACGACCTCGTCGAGGCGCCGGGTGATGTCGAGGGTGTGCTGGCGCCGCACACCGATTCCTGCGGACCGTCGGTCGACAAGGAATTGCGCCACGCGGCCTCCCAGCTGGGCGGTGACCAGAATCCAGCCCGCGGCGTCGGCGTCTTGCACCGCGACCTTGATGCCGCTCAGCCGGAAGCCCCCGGCATGTTCGGCAGCCACCGCGCACACTCCGTCGGCGTCCCACGGCTGGCGCGACTCCGCGAAGGCCCACGCTGCGACGCCCCGGGCACTTGCCAGTAGCGGCAATATCTCCGAACACAGGTCGTCGCGTCCGGATTGTGAGATCGCCACTGCCGCAAGGGTATTACCGATGAGCGGGCCCGGCTGCACCGTCCTGCCGTGTTCCTCGGCGATCAGCGCGACGTCCACCAGATCGCGCCCCAAACCGTCATATTGCTCGGCGATGAGTAAGCCGGCCCACCCCAGTTCCGCGCCCAACTGCCAAACGCGCTCGTCGTAGCCGCGCTCATCGGAATCGGCGAGTTCGCGCACACGACTGATCGGCGATTCGCGCGCCAGGAACTTGCGGCTGCTTTCCACGAGCATCCGTTGTTCATCACTCACGGTGAAATCCACGACTTACCTCCGAAGACGTCAAGAACCGCGCGGTTCCCTGGGCAGTCCAAGCGAACGCTCGGCGATCATGTTGCGCAACACCTCATTGGCGCCACCGGCGATCGTCAGAGCCCGCGAATAAAGGAATGCGTCCTGCCACCAACCGCCCGCGATCGCCTCGGGGTCGTCTTCGGTGAGCAGCGCATCGGTGCCCTGCAGCCCGAGCCCGAACTCGGTGAGCGCGAGATTGGTCTCGCTGTAGAGCACCTTGGCCAAAGGAGCATCGCCGGGATCGGAATCGCCACTCAACGCGCGCGACAAGTTGTACTGGCCCAGCCGAACGCTGACCCGCGCGGCCGCGTACAGCCGGCCGATGTCTTGGCGGACCGTATCGTTGTCCAGCGCTGGGCCGGATCCGCGCCGCAGCGACCGCGCCATCACCACGGCGTCACGTACCGCACGCAACTGGATGATGCCCGCGGTGCCCACACTGGAGCGCTCCTCAACGAGACTCGTGGTCGCGACCTTCCAGCCTTGGTCGACTTCGCCGAGCACATTGTTCGCAGGTATCCGCACACCATCGAAGAAGACTTCGTTGAAGTCGCTGGTGCCGGTGATCTCGCGCAGCGGCCGCACGTCGACGCCCGGGCTGGTCATGTCCAGGACGAACGCGGTTATGCCGGCATGCTTGGGTACATCGGGATTTGTTCGGGCCAACAGGTAGCCGAGTTGGGCGTGCTGGCCGTTGGTGGTCCAGACCTTTTGACCGTCCACGATGAAGTCATCGCCGTCGCGACGCGCGCGCGTGGTCAGGCTCGCCAGGTCGCTGCCCGCGCTGGGTTCGCTGAATAGTTGGCACCAGATGTCTTCGCCGGTCCGGATCCGGGGCAGGTAGCGCCTCTGCTGGTCGGGGCGCCCGCAGTGGATGAGGGCCGCGGCGGCCAGCAGGCCGGCACCGATCGGCGTGGGTACCCGAGCCCGCGCCATCTCCTCGCCGACGACTGTCGCGCGCAGCGCGTCCTTGGTGCCGGCACCGCCCCATTCGACGGGCCAGTCAGCGCCCACGTACCCGGCCTCAAACAGCTGGGCGGTCCATGTCCGCAGGGCGGGAATGTCCTCGGCGTCGGGTGCGCGCACCCCGGCTCTACCCAGCGTGCGCACCGGCGGCCGGTGCTGCTCGAGGAAACCTCTGACCTCGGCGCGGAAGCTCTCGATCTCTGGATCCTGTTGCAGCTTCATCCGTCCGTCCTGCGCATCAGTGCTCCCGTCTCAGCAGCAGCGCTCCACCGGGCGTACCGCCGCCGGTAGTGACGACCGCAACCTGTGCGTTGGCGACCTGTCGCCCGGCGGCCTCGCCACGCAGTTGCGCGATGGCCTCGGCCAAGAAGCCGAAGCCGTGGGTCCGTCCGGCAGACAATTGACCCCCGTGGGTATTCAGCGGCAACTTCCCGTCCAGCGCGATCGTGGTTCCGCCGTCGAGAAAATCCGCGGCCTCGCCGACACCACAGAACCCGAGCGCCTCCAGCCACGAGACGGCGTTGAAGGTGAACCCGTCGTAGAGCTCGGCGACGTCGATATCGTCGGGCCGCAGGCTGGTTCTGGTCCACAGGTGTTTCGCGGGACCAAACACCTGCGGTTCGTGCGTGAGAGTGTCCTGGTCCCAAGAGATCCGGTCGAGCACCTGGGTTCCGACCGCTTCAACCAGCACCGGTGGTTTCGGCCGATCCGCCGCGGTGTCAATCGACGACACGACGACCGCGATCGCCCCGTCGCACGGCACGTCGCAGTCGTAGAGGCCGAACGGCGAGCTGATCATCCGTGCTGACAGATAGTCGTCCAGGGTGAGGGGATCGCGGTAGATCGCTGCCGGATTGCGCGACGCGTTCGCCCGCGCCGTCAGGGCGATGGGGGCCAGCGTCGAGGCGCGGTCGCCGCCGTAGCGCCAGAAGTAGTGCGACGCGTTGACCCCGATCCAGTTGGCTGCCGACATCGCGCCGAACGGTGCGCGCCACTCGAATATGCCCGATGCCCGCCCTTCCCTTGCCGCGGGCTGGGCGCGCCTGGCCAGGGCAGTATGGGTTGATTCCCAGACCGTTCGAAAGCACAACACGTGCCGACACAGCCCAGAGGCGACGGCGAGCATGGCCGACACGACGCTGCCGCTGGGTCCGGGAACTTCGGCCCCACCAGCGATCCAGGTGGGCCGGATGCGCAGAGCCTCCTCGACCGCCGTGACCCCGCCCTCCGACATCCCTCCGGCAAGCCCGCCCGGATAGGTGGCCAGACCGTCGATGTCTTCGAGCGTTAAGCCGGCGTCGGCCACGGCGTGCAGGCACGCCGTAACGGTCAATGACACCGGATCGACCATGAGGCGACGCCCGATCGTCGAGCTCCCGACCCCCGTGAGCGCCACCTTGTCTTCGAACTTGCGGGTGGACAACATGGGCCGCACATCGCGAGTCAGATCCCGGGGGCCTGGAACCGGCCCGACCTCGGCGGCCTCGGAATCCGGTTCGAACAGCGGAATCCAGATATCGTCGTGCTGCTCGAACACCACCTTGACCTGCAGCCCGACAGCGACGCGCTCGGGTTCGCAGCCAACGATGTTGGTGGTCAGTCGGGCCGAAAGGTCTTCGGCGATGGCGACGACCGCGACGACGTAGGGCGGCGGGAAGCGTCGCAGCCACTGCTGATGATTCACGGTGAAACCGGCGACGGTCGCACGTCCCGATACCGCGGTCATCGCCACCTCGCAGCTGCGGCAGTGCGGGCAGATCGGCTGGGGCGGGTGCTGGTAGCGGCCGCACGCCTGGCATTGAGCGATCCGCAGGCGCCCGTCGGCTCCACTCGTCCAGAACGGCTCGGAGCTGATGGTCGGTTGCGGCAGCGGCCGCGCCACCGGCTCGGCGGGGCCGGGCTCTGTCATCACACCTCCGGTCACAACCGACGAACAACCAACACGCACCGTAACAGATTACGAATATATGCCTAGCCGAATTAATAGAGCATGGATCTACTTATGTGTACTGTGATGTCCTCGTAGGAGGACAGCACGTCGTGACAGCGGATTGAGGTTGGCGTGAAGGTCAAGGACAGCGGCGCGGTGGTCGTCGGGGGCGCCTCGGGCATGGGCCGGGCGACCGCCGAACGGCTGGCCGAGCGGGGTGCTCGAGTCGCCGTGCTGGACCTGCCGTCGTCGGACGGAGCCGCGGTGGCCAGCGAACTTGGCGCTGGCGCGTCGTTTCACCCGTGCGACGTCACCGACACCGACGGCGTGGAGACTGCGCTAGGGGCGGTCATCGAAGGCCTGGGGGCCCTGCACATCGCGATCAACACCGCAGGTGGCGGGGTGTCGGCGCGCACGCTGTCCAAGAGCGGACCGCACCCCCTGGACGCCTTCCGTTCGGTGATCGAGCTGAACCTGATCGCCACCTTCAACCTGAACCGGTTACAGGCCTGGCACATGAGTCGCAACGAGCCCGACGACGAGGAACGCGGCGTCATCGTCAACACTTCCTCGATTGCGGCGTTCGAAGGGCAGATCGGCCAGGTCGCCTACAGCGCCGCGAAGGCCGCGATCGCGGGCATGACTTTGACCATGGCGCGTGATCTCGGCAGCCTCGGCATCCGGGTCACCGCCGTCGCGCCGAGCCTGTTCGCCACCGGGATCACGTCGCGAATTCCGGAGAAAATGGCTGGTGAGCTGACCCGCGACGCGGCCTTCCCCCGTCGGATGGGCCGGCCCGACGAATACGCCGCCCTGGCGCTGTCGTAGTAGGCGACGATCGTGGATCTTGGATTCGGCGATGCCACCGCGGTGATCGCGGGGGGCACCCGCGGCATCGGGCTGGCGACGGCGGTATGCCTGGCCGAACAGGGCGCGCGGATCGGCGTCATCGGCAGGGACGACGCCCGGCTGAAGGAAACCGCCGCGACATTGGCGGACGCCGGCAGTCCGGAGGTGCTGCCGTTGACCGCGGATCTCAGTTCGACGTCTGATGTCGAGGCCATCTTCGACATGGTTGGCGTGCGCTGGGGTGCGCTCAACGTGCTGGTCAATGCGGCCGGTCCGACCGGCGCCGGTCGCTTCGAGGACCTGGGCGACGCGGCGTGGACGGCGGCGTTCGACCAGGGCGTCTTGTCCACGGTCCGGTGTGTGCGTGCGGCCTTACCGCTGCTGCGAGCCGCAGAGTGGGCCCGGGTGGTCAACGTGACGGCGATGTCGGTGCAGCACCAGTCGGCGGGGTTGGTGAGCTACACCGCGGCCAAGAGCGCGCTCCTCAGCGTGACGAAGAACCTCGCCCGCAGTCTGGCCAGCGATGCCATCTTGGTCAACGCCGTCGCCCCGGGTCCGATCCTCACCGATTGGGCGCGACCGGTGCTCGCCTCCGCCGGCATCGCGACGAATGATCCCGTGGGCGCCTTCGGACTGCTGGGGCGCGGCCACGGCATGTCGGTGGATTTGGGTCGGCTCGGGCTGCCTCACGAGGTCGCCGCCGTCATCGCGTTCTGTGCCTCACCAGACAACACGTTTATGACGGGCGCCCACCTCAATGTCGACGGTGGCAGCGACTTCCTTTGAGCGCGTTGCCTTCTCGGCGTATCGTCCGCGGGGGAGGCCCGTCAGCGCCGTGGACGGCTACGCGGAAACCCGAGGCGGTTCTCCACGATGAGGCTGCGCAGCACCTCGCTGGACCCGCCGTAGATCGTCGACGCGACGGCGCTGCGATAGTGCGCGTCCAGGGCGCCGTCCACAGCGCATTCCGGGTCGGTCCAGTCGATCATGCCCGCGGCCCCCGCTATGTCGACCGCCGCGGCCGATGCGCGCACGTAGCTTTCCGGCCCGAACAACGCCGATACCGGACCTGGCTTTTCGCCCTCGGCGTCGAGGAAGGCCACCCGCAGGTCCAGCAGGTCGGCCACCTGAGCTTCCATCGCCATGCGGGCCAGGCGCTCGCGGACCAGGACATCGTTGATCAGTTGAGCGCCGTCGGGACCGCGGTGCGTGCGGGCGAATTCCAGTGCATCATCGGCGCTGTCGAACATGATGCGGATAGACGCCTGAGATGTCGACTGACCACGGTGCGGGATCGGCCACCAAACCACGCGAGGATGGCTCCCCCATGGAGTTCGACCCGTACTCCGACAGCTTCTTCGACGACCCCTACGACACCTATCGCTGGATGCGCGACGAGGCGCCGGTGTACTACAGCGAGCGGTGGGATTTCTATGCCCTGACCCGGAATGAGGATGTCGTTGCCGCCCACCGCGACTGGGAGACATTCAGCAGCGCCTACGGCGTCACCCTGGACGCACTGTCGATGCGCCACAGGTTCGACGAACTCAAGATGTTGATCCTCATGGATCCCCCCGAACACGAACTGCTCCGCAAGCTGGTCCGCCAGGTCTTCACCAAGGCGGCGATCGCCAACCTGGAGCCGCTAGTGACCGACGTCGTCACCTCCTACGCCGACGCCCTCAGTGGCAGAGACGATTTCGACATCGTGGCCGACTTCGCGGCGCTGTTCCCGGTTGAAATCATCTCCTCAATGCTCGGCGTCCCCCCGGGAGAGCGCCAGCAGATCCGGCATTGGACCGACGGGTTCCTGCACCGTGAGCCGAACAACCCCTTCGCTACCGAAAGCGGCGTCGCCGACTCGATGGCGATGAACGCTTACTTCCTGGCCCTGTCCAAGGAGAAGCGCCGCCAGCCCGACGACCTGATCATTAGCAGGCTGGTGGACGCGACCTACGAGGACGAGACCGGGGTGACGCACCGGCTCACCGACGAGGACATCGCCACGTTCGCGGTGCTGATCGCGGCGGCGGGCAGCGAAACAGTCACCAAGCTAATTGGCAACGGCACCATGGCTTTTCACCACAATCCCGATCAGTGGGAGTTGGTGCTCGCCGATCCCGGCCTAGTCCCCGGCGCGATCGAGGAGATGCTGCGACTCAACCCGCCCTCGCAGTATCAGGGCCGGTTCGCCACCCGTGATGTGGTACTCGACGGCGGCACCATCCCCGCCGGATCTCCGACGCTGCTTGTTACCGGGGCTGCGACCCGCGACCCGCGGGCCTATGACCAGCCCGACGCGTTCGACATCAGGCGGGGCGGCTCCACCACCCTGGCTTTCGGATATGGCGCGCACAGCTGTCTGGGCTCTTGGTTGGCGCGGCTCGAGACTCGGGTGGCCTTGCACGCGATCCGCGAGCGCTGGCCGCGGTTCACCGTGGATACCGAAGGGTTGCGGCGGGTGACAATGTCCAACGTAGCCGGCTACTCCCATATCCCGGTGCACGTCGCCTGATGGCCGCGGCGCAGACCGCCTCGGATGCATTCCTTGGGCTGCCGGGCAGTGTCCCCGAGTTGCTGTCACGGCGGCGCGCCGAGCCTGCTGGCGAGTTCCTGGTCACCGACTCCGAGCGGCTCAGTTTCGCTGAGGCCGACGCGCAGTCCAGGGCACTCGCCGATGCGCTGTTGGCATCGGGCGTGGGCAAGGGAACCCGCGTCGGCATCCTGTTCCCCAACTGCGCCCAGTGGCTCATCGCATGGTTGGCCGCGGCGCGCATCGGCGCGCTCACCGTCCCGTTGTCGACCTTTGCACCGGGCGCCGAACTCGCTCGGCTGTTGCGCCACACCGACACTCAGGTGCTATTGATGGGCCGGTCGATCGCCGGCCACGATCTGGTTGCCCGAGTAGCCGATGCACTACCGGGCGTGGCCGACGGCAACGCGGCGATCGCTCTAGCCGCGGTCCCGTACCTGCGCCGAGTGCACGTCTGGCCCGACTGCGACCGGGAGTGGACAACGCCGTGGCCCGGCAACAAGGGGCCCGTCGCGACCCTGACAGGCTCGGCCGAGCAGGAGGTCGAACCCGCCGACGAGCTCGTGCTGGTGACGACGTCGGGTACCACGGCGCTGCCGAAATCCGTCGTACACACCCATGGCAGCCTGGTGCGCCACGCGGCCATCCTGGCCCGCCACCGCGGCATCACCGCTGCCGACCGCATCTACTCCCCAATGCCGTTCTTCTGGGTGGGCGGACTGACCATGGTGGTGTTGCAGGCACTGTCCACCGGAGCCGCGATCCTGGCTCAAGACGTGTTCGACGCAGGCGCCACGCTTGCCCTGCTGGAACGGGACCGAGCCACCTTCATCTCCTGCTGGGCACAAGCCAGCCAGGCCATGGCCGACCACCCCGATTTCGCCAAGCGCGACCTGTCCACCGTCCGGGGCGGCACCATGCTGCAGGCGCTCCCGCCCGACCGTCGACCCAGCGAACCCGAGCTGGCCCCAAACCTGCTCGGCATGACCGAGACCGGCGGCCCGCACACCATGGTCGAGGTGCCCGACACCCCGCTTCCCCCGGAACGGCGCGGTTCCTTCGGAATCCCGTTGCCCGGGGTTGTGCAGCACCGGATCGTTGATACCGCGGGTCTTCCGGTGCCGCAGAGTCAGGAGGGCCAGATCCAGGTGCGCGGCCAGATCCTGATGAACGCGATCTACAAACAGGAACGCCACGAGGTGTTCACCGCCGACGGCTGGTATGACACCGGGGACCGCGGCTGGTTCGACGACGCCGGGCATCTGCACTTCACCGGCCGCGCCAGCGCCCTGATCAAAACGGCCGGGTCCAATGTCTCACCGGCAGAGGTCGAATCGGTTCTGGACGCCATGCCCGGCGTGCTGCACAGCTTCGTCGTCGCCCTGCCCCACCCCGTCCGCGGCGAGGTCGTCGGAGCCGCCGTCGTGCCCGCGCACGGCGCCCAGTTGTCCACCGACGCCGTTGCCACCCACGCCGGCGCCAACCTCTCCAGGTTCAAGGTGCCGACAGTGATCGCGATCCTTGCCGAGAGCGAGGTACCGATGCTCCCTACCGGCAAGCTCGATCGCCATGGGCTGATTAGGCTGTTGACGACGGACCAACTTCGTCGTGCCTAAGAAGGCAAAACCGTGGATTTCGCAGCCTTCCGTCCGACGGATGACGAGCGAATGCAGCTTCTTGCAGCGCAGAACGAATGCACCGTCTCCTGGCTCAACAGCGACGGTTGGCCAGTGTCGGCATTCCTAACCTATGTGTTTGAGCGCGATGCGTTCTGGGTGACGTCCTTCCGCGACCGTCCCGGAATCGACTGCCTAATAGGCGACCCCCGAAGCACGGTCGCAGTTTCCAGCGCAGTAAACCGCTTGGCCATGGCCGGATGGTCAGTGCCCGGACGTTGGAAGTCGTGCGCGATGACGTGTCCACAACCGAATGGTTCTACCCGCAGTTCTGCAAAATGGCCGGCCTAGACGCCGCGGTGTTGGCCCGGCAGGACCGCGTCGTTATCGAGCTTCGTCCGCAGGCGTGGAACAGCTTTGACAGCAAGCGAATGCTCCGCCGATAGTCAGCTCCGAAGGAGCAATCTGCCCGGCCCGCCGCAATCAGGGCGTCGTCGAGGGGCAGTGGGACATTCGGTTTGACGGCTTGGTCGGGAAGCGCTGAGAATCGTCGGCGATCCGATCGGCGTACTTGCGCCGCAGGCGCTGACTCGTTCAGCAGACCACGCGGAGCCGGCGGGCGGTCGTGCTTGCCGGGTTAAATCTTGCGGTTCTCGGACTTGATCATCCAAGCGAGCTTCTCCAGCGAGTCGATGATCTCGTGGAGCAGATCGCTCGTGCTGGGGTCGTCGGCGTCGACGGCGTCGTGCACGTCACGGATGGTATCGACCGTTGCGTACGTCTGTGTGGTCACCAGATCGACGACGTCGCCGGTGTTTATCTCGTTGCTCGGGAACTGCGGCAGGCTCGTCGTGGCTGCGACCGTGTCGGACCGGCCGTCGGGAACGGCATCGAGGGCACGCATCCGTTCGGCAACGGTGTCGCTGGCCTCGCGGGCGGCGTCAACGAGCTCATCGAGCTGCAGGTGCAGGTCGCGAAAGTTGGAGCCGATGACGTTCCAGTGTGCTTGCTTGCCCTGCAGGTGCAGCTCAACGAGGTCGACCAGCACGCGCTGCAGATTGACGGCCAGTTGTGGGGACGCCGTGAAATTCCGGATGTCGTCAGCGAAACGACGGTTGTCACGCCGATGGGTTATGGGGGCGGCGGTCATGGGTCTGGCACCCTTCCTAGTAATTTGCTTGCGCGAGCAATCATATGCTTGCCGGCGCCAACAAACAAGTGCCGATGGCAGAGGTCAATTGGTGGCGTCGCCCACAGGCGACAATGTGCGACGCTGAGAAGATCGACCGCAACGACCCTGCTGGTCGGTCCTCGCGGCCTGCAATCACAAGCTGGACACAGAATTGAATGCTGCGCGGCAGCAATGCGTTAGAGCGGAGTGCCGAGGGCGCGGCACGTCCAGCTTCTAGTGACAGGCCCAGCGACTACCCGAACCCTGGCCTTGGCGTGGGAAGCCTGCGTGCCGGCTCCTGCAACACGGTCGGCGTCGAATTCGCCCATCATGGCCAGGGGGCCGCGGGGAGAGCCCCGATCACCCTGCGTTCCTGAGCGGTCAGCGGCGGCACCGCCCTGCTGTGTGTCACGTCGACAGACCTACCGCTTGCTTGTACGCGCAAGCAATCATATGCTTGCTGGCGCAAGCAAGCCAGTCAGTCTGCGCAACGATGCGGCGTCCGTTCGTCTCAAACGAAAGAAGATGACATGACAAGTCAGCACCGCCGAGCGATCACGAAAATAGTGGTCAGCGCAGCAATCGCTCTCGGCTCCGTTGTTGGGGCGTCCCCCGCCAACGCCGACCCGAACGCGATCGGCGGCACCGACCCCAACCCGTTTGGCGGCCTCAGCTGTAGTTGCCAGAAGACAGCCCCACCCGGCGGCAGCCCATCTCGGCGGGCGGAAGGAATAGAGCCGGGAATCCGGGCGGGTCTCTCTGCCCGATTGCCGGGACTACCGCCACCGACCCCAGCCCGTTCAGCCCGTGATGTATCGCCCTACCGGGGTGTCTGGTGATGGTTGATCGGGAACTATATGGGGGTCTCCACTAGCGGCGGCCGCGATGCTTTCGAATGCATCGCCGATGGCACTGAGGTCGACACCGTCGAGGTGATCGAATAGGTGGCGACGCAGGCTGACCACGTGGGTGGGGACGGCTTGCTCCAATCGGGTGAGCCCTTCATCAGTGAGCACGGCGTTGTAAGCGCGGGCGTCCTGAGATGACTGCTCACGGCGGACCAACCCATCGGCCGCCATCCGCCCGATGGTGCGGCTAATCGCGCTCAGCGACTGCTGGCAGCGCCGAGCCAGTTCGCTGAGCCCGAGCGTACGGTCGGGAGCCTCGGACAAGAACATCAACGCGACGAATTCCGCGTGCGACATGCGATGTTCGTGCTGCAAGTCAGCATCGAGTTGCCGCATCATGGTCACAAAACCCGGGTGTAAGGCGCGAATCACCTTGGATTCACCCGCGCTAAGCGAGGTCACCCCTTCGAGCTTTGTCCTTCGCGCTCTCTTGCTGCCCGGCTTCCCTGCCATGAGTCTCAACATACGTAGTATCTGTTCGCGCGAGCAAGTAAAGCATCGGTTCGCGTCGAGGGCTTGCCGCCGACGTTACCGCCCGCTGACTCCCGCGGCGACCGCGTGGCCTACTCACCGTGGCCAATTCCTGACTCCGACCCAGCCTTTTCACCGGGCGCGGCCCGCGGCTTTCATCCGTTCCAGGTCGGCCATCACGACCGTCTGGCCGTTCGTCGCGGCCAGCGCCCGGGTGTGGCCGAGATGATGCATGTCGAAACATGAGGCGATCGCCGTCGAGAAGCCCATGGTGTCCAGGGTCTGATTGACCGCCCGCTTGGCCATTCGCAGGGCCCACGGATCGGTCTGAGCGACGCGATGAGCGAGATCCATTGTGGCGGAACGTAAGTCGTCCAGCGGTACGACATGGTTGACCATCCCGCAGCGCAGCGCCTCTTCGGCCGACACCGAACCCGCGGTGAACAGCATCTCCTTGGCCTTGCGGGGACCGAGTTCCCAAGTGTGAGCATGGTATTCGACGCCCATGATGCCCAGCAGACCGACCGGGTCGGAGAACTGCGCGTTGTCCGCGGCGACGATGAGATCGCACGGCCAGCACAGCATCAGCCCGGCCGCGATGCACTTGCCCTGCACCGCGGCGATGGACGGCTTGGGGATGTCGCGCCAGCGCTTCGCGTATTCGAGGTAACCGCGGGTCTCCCAGTCGTAGTAGGTGTCGGCGAGCAGCTTGCCGTCGGTGCGCTGCGGGCTCAGGCTGCGTCCGTCGGCCGAAGGATCGGTGCCCGACATGTCGTGCCCGGCCGAGAAATGCTTACCGGTGGTTTGGAAGACGATGACCCGGACCTCGGGGTCCTCGTCGGCGCGACGCCAGGCCTCGTCGAGGTCCTTGAGGATGCCCGGGGTTTGGGCGTTGGCGGCGTCGGGGCGGTCCAGGGTGATGACCGCGACCCGATCGTCGAAGTCGTAGCGGACGAAGTGTTGAGCTGTCATGGCTGCATTCCTTTCGGTGGGGTCCTTATGACGCTTTCCTGCGCGAAGGACGCCACGTGTGATCCGGACTGGGTGTACACGTCGCCGGTGCCGAAGCCGCGGCCACCGATCAATCGCACGCCGTGGATCTGCACCCGCAGCCACTGCGCGACGTCGAACGGCTGGTGAAACCACACCGAATGCGTCACGACACCGGTTTGGACGCTGACGTGGGCGTCGCGCTGGCTGACCCCGGGCACCGCCTGGAGCAGGGTGCCGATCAGCGGCCAGTCCGAGATGTAGGCGATGACGGGTTGGGCAAGCGCGGTATCGGTGAAGTCCGGGCAGCGCATCCAGAACGCCAGGTCCGCGGCCACCGCGTCCTCAACATCCAGACCGTCGCCGATCAAGCGGGCTTCGCCCGGGATCACGGCAAAGTCAATGGGTTTGGCGGCCATCGGATCACCGGCCGCGGCGGCGCTGTACTGATAGTTGTACCCTTGCTCAGTTGGGTCGGCGCGGTCGACGAGGATCGACGCGGTCGCGACCACCCGCCGGCCGGCCTCCTCGCCCTGCCACGCCACCGCGCGCCGATGGCCCAGTGACCGACCGTCGTGGGTTTGCTCGAGGTCCAGGTACAACGGGTCGGCAGCGCGTCCGGCGCGCGGGAACGCGATCTGCAGTGACTTCACCGCTTTGGCAGATCCCGGTGGTGCGGCGGCAACGATGAGCTGGGCCATGATTTGTCCGCCGAAGATCCGCTCTGCGCTCGGATCCGGCACCGGCAACACGGTGCGGCCCTTGATGTCGTCGCCGAGGGTGAGCATGGCGCGAAATTGATCGAGATTCATCCCAGCCTTTACTCGGTGCTCGCGGTTGCGACCAGCTCGAACTTCTTGACCTTCCCCGAAGGGGTCGTCGGCAACGCGTCGACGAAATGCCAAGCGACGGGGGTCTTTTGGCGGGCCAGTCCGGTGGCGTGCAGATGGCGGCACAGGTCTTCGGCTGTCACCTGGCCTGGCTGGTCGAATACGACGAACGCCACGGGCACTTCGCCGAACCTTGCGTCGGGTCCGGGTACCACGGCGGCGCTGCGCACCGCCGGGTGTTTGACGAGCAGGTCTTCGATCTCGCGGGCCGAGAACTTCTCGCCGCCGCGGTTGATCACGTCTTTGACCCGCCCGGTGATGGTGACGAAGCCGGCACCGTCGACGAGACCGACATCCCCGGTGCTGAACCATCCCGCGTCGTCGAGGGCCGCCCGGTTGGCGTCAGGATCGAGGTAGCCGAGCATCTGCTCGGGCCCGCGCACCAGCAGTTCGCCCGGGCAGCCTGCGGCCAGCGGCTCGCCGTCCGTCCCGACGACCCGGACCTGCACCCCCGGGGCGATCGCGCCGTCGGTCCCCGCGCGCAGGTCGAACGGATACGCGCGGTTCATCACCGTCACGGTCGGAAGTTCGGTCATGCCGTACACCCGGGCGGCCGGAATCCCCTGCTCTTCACTGCGTTCCATGACCGCGCGCGGCACCGCCGCCCCGCCGCAGGCGAACATCCGCAGCGGCAGGTGCACGCGGGCGGCGCGAGCGGCGTCGGTCAATTCCTGCAGGAAAACCGTTGCCCCCGCCGAATACGTCACCCGGTGGCGCATGATGTCGGCCACCGCGACGTCAGGTTCCCAACGGTCGGCCAGCACCGCGGAGGCGCCGACCAGCAACGGGATGGTCATTGCGTTGAGCACGCCGGTGATGTGCTGCAGCGGGGCGGCCATGTAGGCGACGTCCTCCCAGGACAGGCCCCACGCATCAACGAGCTGGCGGGTTTCGGCCAGCAACGTGCGCGACGAGTGCACCGCGGCCTTAGCACCCGACGTCGTGCCCGAAGTGAAGAGGATCAGGCACGGATCATCGGGTCCGACCGTGGCGGATTTCTGGCGGCGCCCGTGCGAGACGACCGCGTCGAACGGCGCCCAGCCCGGCCGGGTCCCCCGCAGCACGATTCGGGCAACGTCGCCGAGACCGGTCGCCGCAAGCAGGTCGTCGAACGCGTCGGCGTGGGCGAATCCACGAAATGCCTCGGCGGTCACCACAGCGGCCGGCCGCACCTCTTCGATGACCTGGCGCAGCTCGTGTTCCCGGTAGAACGGGGCGACCGGGCAGCTCACCGCCCCGGCATGCCAGACCGCCAGACCCAGCACGTGAGCTTCCCACCAGTTCGGCGTCTGCCAGCAGACGACGTCGCCGGACCCGATACCCGCCCCGGTCAGCCACGCGGCAGCACGTTCGACCACCTCGAGCAGCTCCTGGTACGTCAGCTGATGGCCGCCTTCGGCGAGGGCCGGCTGTGAGCCCCACTGACGGGCGGCGCGGACGACCGACGCAGAAATCGTCTGGTCGCTGATGTAGCCGAAGCGGCGGTATTCGGCGAGGCGCTCCGGGGCCACCGGCGGCGCCACGATGTCACTCGCGGTGAGTCGAGTTCGGTTCATGCTCATCCACCCATGCTCATTCCGCCGTCGACGGTCAGGACGGCGCCGGTGACATAGGAAGCGAGGTCGTCGAGCAGAAACGCGACGGCGTGCGCCAGCTCCTCGGGACGGCCCCAGCGCCCGACCGGGATCATCGACGTCACCGCATCCCGGTCGGTGTATGCCAGCTCGGCCGACATATCGGTATCGAAGCTGCCGGGTATCACGCAATTCACGGTGATGCCCTTGCGCGCGACCGCCCGAGCACACGATCTGGTCAGGCCGACGATGCCGCCCTTGGCAGCGCCGTAGGCGATCTGCACCGGGCTGCCCAGCAGTGCCGTGACCGAGCCGATGTTGACCACCCGCCCGAAACGCTGCTGGGTCATGTGCGCCAGCGTGGCCTGGCTAAGGTAAAACGCCGCAGACAGGTTGACCGCGAGCTGGCGTTGCCAGTCCTCGGAGCTGACCTCGCTGAGCCGTTGCTCGTTGACCATCCCGGCGTTGTTGACCAAGTAGTCCAGCCGGCCGTGCTGCTCGAGAACGTCGGCAACCAGCCGCTGGCAGGATGTCGGCTCCCCGACATCGGCCTGATGCAGGCTCACCGTGGCCCCGCACCGCGAAGCCTCCTCGCGCACGGCGTGTGCGGCGACGTCGTCGCGGGCATATGCCGCGGCCACCGCGACACCGGCATGCGTCAGCCGGTCGGTGATGGCACGACCTATCCCCCGGGTGCCGCCCGTGACCAATGCGACGCGAGCCATTACGGGATCCTCGCGTTCTTGGCTGCCGCGCGTGCGCTCAGCCGCTCGAGCAGCACGCGATGCTCCTCGGTGTCAAAGCACTCGCTTTCCGCGCGGGCACAATGTGGCAGTAACGCGGCAACCCGGTCGATGTGGAAATTCAGCAGCTGGCGCGTCTGCCGGACGGCCTGCTGCGGGAGCGCGGCGAGGCGATCGGCCAGCTGCAGCGCCTCCTGCAACACGTCGGCTGCGGGTACCGCCCGGTTCGCCAGCCCCAGGCGATGCGCTTCGGCGCCACTGACCCGGTCGCCCAGGAGCAGATGTTCCTTGGCGGCGGACAGGCTCGTGCGCAACGGCCACAGCAGCAACCCGCCGGCACCGTCGAGCAGCCCTAGCGAAACCCGCGGATCACTGAGGAAGGAGTCTTCGGCCACCACGACCAGGTCGCACAGCAGCGCCACCGTGACGCCAGCACCGACCGCGGCGCCGTTGACGGCGGCGACGGTGGGAAACGGCAGGCGCGTCATTGCCCAGAACAGCTCTTGGTGGGCGGCGAGCACGGTGTCGCGCAGAGAGCGGTCATCGCGCATGGCACGGATGGTCTTGAAGTCCCCGCCGGCGCTGAATGCGCTGCCCTCGCCGGTCAGCACCATCGCGCGCACGTCTGGCTCATCACGCAGCGCAAGGACGGCCCCGAGCAGTGCATCGGTGATCTCGGCGTCCAGGGCGTTGGCCTTTTCCGGCCGGGACAACGTCACGCGCGCCACCGACCCGAGACGGTCGACGATGACGGCCGGATGCGTTTCCGCGCAGGACGGATCGCCGCCGCTCACAGCTCTACCAACCGGGGAATCGTCCCGGCCGAAATCAAACGGGCACCGATCACCGAGGGCAGTTCGCTGGCCGAGCCCAGCACCGAATCCAGCACCAGCGCACGGGCCAAGAAGCGGTGGAAGGGATGCTCGGCAGTGAAGCCGATGCCGGCCAGGACTTGCTGGCACTGGGTGGCGGCGATGCGGGCCGCACGCCCCGCCAACGACTTCGCCAGCAGACCCGCTAAAACGGCATCATCGGCATCCCAGGCCGACGTGAGGGCCGCGGCGGCGCCCGCACGAGCGACGTGTGCGTCGGCCAGCCGGGTGCTTACCGCCTGAAAGGAGCCGATAGGCCGGCCGAATTGCACTCTGCTGCAGGCGTGGTCGATGGCAAGCTCGATCATCCGCCCGACCGCCCCGATGATCTGGTAGCCCAGCGCCACCCGGCCTGCCGTTGCCACTGCATCCCAGGCTGCAACGGCCTGTTTCCCAGCCAGGACCACCTCGGACAGCACGTCGACGCCGCTGACTTCGATCATCTGCAATGCCGGATCAAGACCATCGATCCGCCGCGTCGAGACCCCCGACGACTCCTGCAGGTCAACCCAGACCAGCTCACCGCGGATCGCGATCGGCGCCAGATACCTCAACACCGGCCGCGCTCCGATGACCAGGCCGCGCACCGCCAGCAGCTCGCCGTCAGCCGCGCCGACCAGATCGGCGCCGATGCCGGGTAGGACAACGTTGTATCCCGTCGCCGCGGCCGGCAGATGTTCGGCCAACGGTCGCAGCAGCACATCCTGCAGCGACGTCGACATCGATCCGGCGCCACCGAGCGCGGTGAACAGCGCCGACACCGCATCCCGGGGCGCCTCGGCGAGCAAGTCGGCGAACCCGAACGCATCGAGTGCCTGCGCAAGCTCGGTCCCGTCGAGTTCCTCCGCCAGTCCACGGATGGTCGTCGCCATCAGTTCCCGCTCGGCGGCATCGATGGTGTGAGCCTGCTTCACGCGCTTCTCGGCAATCCGAGCAGCCGCGTAGCCACGATATCTTTCTGTATTTCACTGGTGCCCCCGTAGATGGTGGCAGCGCGCGAATACGCCCACTCGCGGCGCCACGCCCGGCTGCGCGCGGTGTCATCGGTTTCCATGTCGCCGCGCAGCAGCTCGCGCGCCGCGTCGAACACGGCCTGATCAGCGGCAGCGATCATGATCTTGTCCACCGAGGCTTCGGGTCCTGGCATATCACCCGCAGCGATGCGGTCCTGTGTGTTCTTCGAGGTGGCGCGAAAAGCCCACAACAGCTGGTAGGCCTCGCCGAGGGTCGACGCGGACGCCCCGTCGCGTGCGGCGTCAAGGAGCAGACCGAGATGGTGGGCAAGCCAGGCGCCGCGCTGCCAGAAAATCGGGCCGCGTTCACAGGACAAAATGAACTGTGCGACCCGCCAGCCGGCGTTCAGCTCACCGAGCAGACGCTGCGCGGGGACCTCGACGTCGACGAACGACGTCGAGCAGAATTCGTCGACACCGGCCATCGTCTCCAGCGGGCTCGCGGTCACGCCCCGGGTGTCCATATCCACCAGAAAAGCGCTGATACCCCGCGATCCGGCGCTGCCGGTTCTGGCCAACACGATGCACCGGGTGGCGTGGTGCGCCCAGCTGGTCCACAACTTCTCGCCGTTGATCACCCAGCCGTCGCCGCACGGGCGCGCGGTCGTCCGCATCGATCCCAGGTCGCTGCCCGCATCGGGCTCGGAGAACCCCTGACACCAGAATTCCTCGCCCCGCAATAGCCGCGGGAAGATCTCCTCGACCAGTTCGGGCCGGCCGAACTCGGCCACCGCCGGCCCGAGCACTTCGTGCATCGACCAGGACGTGGTGTGCACCAGCGCTCGGCTGGTGAGCTCCTCGCCGAGGACGGCGCGCAGCATCGGCGAGCCCCCCAGGCCACCGATCCGGGTCGGCCAGCCCCAGCGCATCCAGCCGGCGTCGAACAGCAGTCGCTGCACTTGACGTTGATGGTGCAGCTGGGCGTCAACACTTTGGTCTTCGATCGCGGGGACCAACGGCTCTCCGACCTCGTCGATCCAGGCCCGCACGCTGGCGCGAAATTCGCGCACCTCCACTACAGCTCTCCGTTCTCAGGACTCGATGAACCCAGAGGCGACATAGGCCTCACGGATCGGCTGCTTCAGGTCGTCGGGGAACGCGGTTTGCGGCGGCCGGGCAGGGTGGTCACCGACGGGGAGGCCGAGCAACGAAGCGCCGAATTTGAACCCGGCTCCCCAATGCGTGAACATTCCGGGGCGGGCGGGATGGGACTGATAGCGGCGGCTCGCCTCGCGCATGGCGGTCAGACCGGTCTCGGCCGCGAAGGTATCGGCGCGCTCGAAATCGCCTAGCATCAGCAGTGCGCGCCACTCGCTGAACAGCAGTGCACCCGGCTTCTCGTAGAGGTAGAGGGCCGAACCCAGCGCTCCGGGGTGGGGTATCCCTAACCGGATCCCGGCCTCATCGGCCGCTTCCCACAACACCATTTCCGGGGCCAGCTTGTGAATCGCGAGGCTGTGCTCCGCATCGAGCAGCCCGTTCTTCAGTCCGCACAGAGCGGGGATCTCACGGTAGAGCTCGACACATTCCTCGGGGGTTAACACCAGCCCTGTCGAGTGAGAGTTGAAAAAGCCCAGCGGCATATCGGTGCGATCGGCGACATAGCGCAGATATTCCAGCACCCCGGGCTTCCCCGAGCACTCGAAATACGGCGTCAGGATGTAGCAGATGTCGGCGCCCAGCTCTTGGGCGTTCAGCGTGAGCTCGACGGCCTGCTTGGCAGTGTCGGTACTCGACATCACCTGCACCAGCGCGCCGGGTTTGACCCGTCGAGCCTCCTCGATCGCGACCCGGACTACTTCTTTGAGTTCGTCGGTGGTCAGTGACCAGAATTCGGCGATACCGCCGGTCAGCCAAATACCGTCCTGGTCCAGGTCGACCAGGCAATGCCGCACCAGCGCGCGCAGTGCCCCGTAGTCGATTTCGTCGCCGTCGAGACCGTAGAACGGAGTGTAGAGCGAACTGCAATTGCCCCACAGGTGCTCCGACGCCCAGTCCTTCGCCTCTTTGCCGGTGACACCTGTGACCACAACCGACTCCTTCTGCATTTTTGCCGGACGCGAGTTCCGGGCCAGGTGATGACTATCACGTACGCGTCATGGTAGAACCATATGTGCATTGCATGCAAGGAACAAGTGCATGCTCGATGCACCCTGATCCGCGTTTTTCGATAGCGCGGCAACCGGCCAGTATGAGGAGCGTGATGTCGCAGAGCATGGAGGGCCGAGTCGCCGTGATTGCCGGCTCATCGATGGGCGTCGGCCGGGCCACCGCCATCCGCCTCGCGCAGGACGGCGCGACGGTCGTGCTGCTGGCCCGCCGTAAATTGCTGCTCGACGAGGTCGTCGAGATCATCGGGCCCAGTGCCGTTCCGATCGTCACCGACATCACCAACAGCCACGATGTGCAGGCCGCCTTCGAACAGATCGCGACGCAGTTCGGCCGTATCGACGTCCTGATCAATTCCGCGGGTGCCAGCCGGATCCGGCTGATCGAAGAAGCCAGCGACGAAGATATCGCCGTGACCGTCAACACCAACCTGGTGGCACCCATCTACACGACGCGTTCTGCCATTCCGCTACTGCGCGCGGCCGGCGGCGGCGACATCATGAACATCTCCTCGGAGATCACGCTCGACGACATGCCGATGATGACCCTTTACGCCGCCACCAAACGTGGCCTCAACGGTTTCACCGGAGCCATGAGCAAGGAGCTGCGCCGAGACGGCATCCGGGTGACCTTGGTCGTCCTCGGCGCGGTCGGAGATACCGGAATCCACGAGAACTTCGGGCCGGGCGACCTCGAAAAGGCCTGGCCGCTGTGGGAAGCCGACGGCTACCTCACCCGGATGAGTGGTACCCACCTCCTCACCTCGGCCACCGTCGCCGACGTGTTGCACGACGTCATCACCAGGCCCCGCGAAGTGATGATGGATGTGATCCACGTCCGTCCGGCCAGCAGCTGAGCCCCTCCCCAGGATGAAGCCGAAACCGCAAAGGAGACAAAGTGATTCGACCGATGGACGGCGTCCGGGTACTGGAGGTGGCACAGTTCACCTTCGTCCCGTCCGCGGGTGCGGTCTTGGCCGACTGGGGTGCCGACGTCATCAAGGTCGAGCACGCAGAAAAGGGTGATGCCCAGCGCGGCCTGAGCGCCGTGATGGGCATGGCGGTCGGCAGCGGGTCGTTCGCACCCTTGATGGAACACCCCAATCGGGGCAAGCGCAGCATCGGCCTCGCGCTGGAGCAGCCCCAAGCGCTGCAGGTGCTGCACGAGCTGATCCGCACCAGTGACGTGTTCTTGACGAACTTCCTGCCCGCCGCGCGACGGCGGCTGGGCATCGAACTCGACGATGTCCGCAAGATCAATCCGGACATCATCTACGTCCGCGGATCCGGTTTCGGCGCCAACGGCCCTGACAGCGAGAAGGGCGGCTACGACAGCACCGCCTTCTGGGCTCGGGCCGGTGGCGCGGTGGGGGCCGCGCCTGCAGAGTTCGATGGCATTCCCAAGATGCCTGCCGGTGCCTACGGTGATTCGTTGGGCGGAATGACCATCGCCGGAGGCATCGCCGCGGCGCTCCTAGCGCGCGAACGCACCGGCGAAACGTCGGTTGTCGACGTCTCACTGCTCGGCGTGGGTGCCTGGGCCAGCGCTCTCTCCGTAGGTTTGGCGCTTCTCGAGGGCGGCCCACCGGCGCCCCGCGCACCCGGCAACACGGCGCCGATGAACCCGCTGGTGGGCAACTACCGAACCGCCGACAACCGTTGGCTCGTGCTGGCCATGCTCCAACCCGGGCGCTATTGGCCCGAGTTCTGTCGGCACATCGACCGCGAGGACCTCATCCATGACGAGCGATTCGCTAGCACCGAGGCACTCATGGGCAATACGCCGGTAGCGGCCGAGATCGTGCAAGAGGTGCTCGCCGCGCGGCCGCTGGCCGAATGGGTCACCCGGTTCGCCGGCATGGAAGGCCAGTGGGCCATCGCGCAGGATCCGTGGGAAGTGGGCCAGGACCCGGCGTTGCGAGCCAATGGAATGATCGCCGAAGTACTCGACATCGACGGCGCTCCGCGGGAACTGGTCGCCAACCCGGTGCAGTTCGACGAGAAGCCCGTACAGCTCAAGCGGGCGCCACAATTCGCCGAGCACACCGATGACATTCTGCGGGCGCTCGGCAAGTCGGACGACGAACTGATCGACCTCAAGGTCAGTGGCGCGGTGACCTGAGAAGTGCCGCCTCGGCTGTTAGGTTGCCGCGCGGAGGATGGCCGCCGAGCAGAAAGCCCACAGGTCATCGACACTGGTCGTCCGCCCACCGGACAACACCGCGGAGTGCGACGTCGCCAGCAGGAGCTCCTGAAGTAGCGCGGCCTGGGTGGCTAACGGCACGTCATCGCGGAGCAAGCCTGCATCGGCAACCTCTTCGAGCAACTCAACGATGAAGGAGTGCAAGGGTTCCAGGGCGTAAGCGAGGTCGTTGGGGCGGGACTCGGCCAGCCGCAGGTGCAGGACACTGAGCCCACGCGCCAGTCGGGCCGGCATCGCGGTGATTTCAGACAGTGCCTCCATTAAGGCCCGCACCCGCTGCACGGGATCCGTGATGCCGTCGCACCGCTCGCGGATCATTGGCATCGCCGTGGTCCGCAGGATCGTCTCGTACACCGCCAACAGCAGGCTGTCTTTGCCATCGAAAAAGGTGTAAAAAGTCCGCTGCGACATGCTGGATTTGTCAACGACGTCTTGGATGGTGAAGTCGCTTTCGTCTCGCTCCCCCAGGAGCTGTATCGCCGCCGACACGAAGCGATCGCTACGTGCCTGGGCTCGCGCGCGGGCGTTGCGCAGCGAGCGATCGACACTGTCCCGCTGCCAACTCGGTACGGGCGCCTCCGCCGGCTGGTGATTTTTCTTTGCCTTCAGCTCAGTTGACCGCGCCATGACGCTCCGCTCTCTCAAGGTCGACTTCGGCCAGGAAGTCGCCGATAACTCCCCTGACCGTATCTGGGCACTTCTGGTGGGCGGAATGCGCCGCGCCCGCTATCTCGACAAACCGGGCCCGCGGATTGACTTGCGCGAATCGCCGACCCTGCTGCTGACGCGTGAGTTCGTCCCGATCCCCTGCCATCAACAGAATCGGGCACGCGATGCCGGCCAACGTCTCCTCGCTCAATTCGGGCCAAGACACGCTGTCCTCGTGTAGCGCGGTGACCAGGTCGCGCCAGTGCTCGGGCCCGTGCACGGCCTCATGCAAGCGTCGTAGCGCAAACGGCCACGTGCGGTGCAGATGCTCCAGCCGAGGAGCGCGGTAGTCGCTGGGGCGTCCCGTCCCGGGAGAAATGAGGATCAAGGATCGGGCCGTTCCCGGGTTCTCCAATTCCAGCGTCAGCGCAATCTCCGCACCATAGGAGAAACCCACGATGTGCGGGCGTCCCAGGTCCAAATACTCGATGAGATACCGCAGGTCGGAGCGGACTGCGGTCCCCGTCGTAGCCGTCGATCGGAATTCCGATCGGCCATGGCCGCGTAGATCGGGCAGGATGCATCGGTACCCCGGCCCCAGGGCCGCGGCCAGGCCAGCCCACTCGAACTCGCCCGTGGCGGTCGCGCCGTGGACGAACAAGACCGGCTGAGGTCCGTCGCCGACCACCGCATAGGCCAACGTCAACCCATCGTGTTGATAGGTGAAGGGACGAGGCGCTCCCAGCTGCCCAGTCATGCACGGCCCTCAACAACCTGCTTCTCGTTCAACGGCACACCACAGGTCCGTTCGGAGACAGATGACCCCCATTGAGCCTCCACTTGTCTCCCTCATGCCCTCGGTTTGAGTGAGCAAATTCTTGCATGACGCCCACCATGTTCTACCAGTGCAAAACGCTCAGGTGCTGTCTCACGAGGTTAACATGCTGAATCAAAGCCAGCCTGCCTATCGCACACGTGATAGTGATTGCAACTCAGCTCCAGGCGATGGATTTGAGTTCGGTGAACTCCTCAATTCCGTGGTGGCCCCATTCCCTGCCAATGCCGCTCTGCTTGAATCCGCCGAAGACACCGGTGATGCCCACCCCATTGGGCTGATCGGCTGACCAGCCAGGGCCGGAGCTGCCCAGAGCCTCGACGTTGACGGTGGGCGGCCCCACCGTCTGCACCGAGACATTTCCGGCCCGGATCTGACGGGCAACGTTGAAGCCGCGCGCGGTGTTGCCCGTGATGACGCCGCCGCCGAGTCCGTAAATCGAATCGTTGGCGATGCGAATCGCCTCCTCTTCAGTCTTGTAGGTGATCACGGTGAGGACCGGACCGAAGATTTCCTCCCGCGCAATCCGCATGTCATTGCGGGCGTTGACGAACAGCGTCGGCTCGTAAAAGAACCCCTTGGCTAAGTGCGCGGGACGCTTGCCGCCGAAGACCAGCTCGGCTCCCTCATCCAGACCGGATTGCACGTATGCCTCGACCCGGGCTCGCTGCCGCTCTCGGATCAACGGGCCGATGAGCGTGTCGGACTCGCGGGGGTCGCCGACCTTCAGAGACGACGCCGACCTCTTGGCGCCGTCGACGTACGCATCGAGCAAGTGCTCGGGCAGCAGCATTCTCGTCTGGATGGCGCAGCCCTGCCCAGCATGGATCATCGAGGTGATAATGCCCATGTTGGCGACGTGGTCTTCAGGGACATCGTCCAAGACGATCGACGCACTTTTACCGCCGAGCTCGAGTTGCAGGCGCTTGACTGTGGGGGCAGCGGCCGCCATGATGGCTCGCCCGGTGGTAGTCGAGCCGGTGAAAGTGACCATGTCGACCAGCGGGTGGGTGGTCATCTCCGCCCCGACCTCGGGGCCACCCGCGATGACGTTGAGCACGCCTGGCGGAAGGTCAGCATCCTGAGCCGCTTTGGCGATCTCGAAGGCGTCAAGCGGCGTCCACTGGTGCGGCTTGAGCACCACGGTGCAGCCGGCCGCCAGAGCCGGCAAGACCTTCACAATGTTGAGGAAAAACGGGAAGTTGAACGGGGTGATCGCGGCCACCACACCGACCGGTTCGCGGACCACAACGTGCCCGGCCATTCCGGTCGGACCCCCGGCCGGCGGAGACACTTCGGTCCACCGCACCGCGAGTTCCATGGCCTCGGCAATCCACTCGGCGATGTCAATCGTGCCGCGCACCTGAATGATGTCGGCGAGAAAGCCGACCGACCCGGACTCGGCCATCACCAGCTTCTTGAGGAAATTATGGCGCTCATCAAGGATGGCGGCGAATCGGCGTAGGACCTTTGCCCGATCTCGCGGCGACGTCCGCGGCCAGGGGCCGTCGTCGAATGCCCGGCGGGCGGCTGCGATCGCCGCGCGGGTGGCCTTGAGGCCCGCTTCCGGGACCGAGCCGATGGCCTCCTCGGTGGCCGGGTCTATGACTTTGATGACCCCGACCGTGTCGTCGGCCGTCCAAGCGCCGTCGATGAACATGTTGTCGTAATCCCAGCGGTCGCTCACCGCGCATTACCTCCAACTCTGAAGAATTTGACGCCCGCTGCATCGCCCAGTCGGGCCTACTGCCGCAGACGTGCCGATGCCAGAAGACGCTAGCAACAGCGTATCCCTATAGGGAGAATATAATGTTCCTCTTTGGACACCTGTTATATCTGTATACCGGTAGTCATCATCTTCGCGGTCAACTTGGTTGGAGGAAACATGGAAGACGTACTGGGATATGCGGGGCGCCATGTGGTGGTTACCGGCGCCGCGTCGGGCATGGGCGCAGCGACGGCAACGATCTTGACCAAGCTAGGGGCACGCGTCACTGCGCTCGACGTGCGGCCTACCGAGGCGTCGGTCGACCGGGCGCTGGAAGTGGACTTGCGTGATCGCACATCGATCGAGCGGGCAGCCGAGTCCATCGACGGGCCGGTCCATGGTTATTTTGGCTGCGCGGGCCTGCCTGGGCCGCCGTTCTCTGGCCTGGACGTGTTGCTGGTCAACTTCGTCGGAGCCCGGCACCTGGTGGACCTGGTCCTGCCCAAGATTCCTGCCGGCGGTGCGATCGCGGTGGTCGCGTCCAATGCCGCCATGGGGTGGCAAAAGGAGCTGGAGCAGCTTATGGAACTGGTGTCCACCGACGGGTTCGATGAGGGCAAGCGGTGGTGTGTGGCTAATGACGAGATGGGAGCGGTCGGTGCATACCCACTTTCCAAGAAGGCGATCAACGCCTGGGTGGCGTCCCGGGCCGCCACGCTGATCACCGATGACATCCGGCTCAACTGCATCAACCCCGGCCCCACCGACACCGCGATGCTGCCCCATTTCGTGGAATTCGCCGGGCAGAACATCATTGACGCCTTCGTCGGGCCGATCCGTCGGCGCTCAACCGCCGAGGAACAGGCGTGGCCTCTGATCTTCCTTAACAGCCCCCGATCGAGCTACATCAACGGCGAAGCATTGGTTACCGATGGCGGATTCTTCGGCGCGGTGCAGTCCGGTCAACTCGACCTCGGCAAGATGTTCGACACCCCAGACATCAGCGCCACCGGAGCTTGACGGCTACTCGACCCTTCCCCGGAGCGCAGCGCCGCACGTCGCCTTGACGAAGCCTGTCCACCACAATCGTGCCCTGGGGCGCCGATGGTTAATGCATACGAACTGTGATTAGCAATGGACCGGATGCGGCCAAAACCTCGGCTCGTCACAGCCAACCAGCGCGGCAGTCCGAGCCTTCACTTCGCATGGTTCGGAGATTATCCCGCGTCGGAGAAGCCCCGATAATGACCAATTACGTCGGATCGATAAGGTCGGCGTCGCGGCCACAGGAGAATAATGCCCGGTTTTGGCCACCGAAGCTCGGAGTTCCAGTCCCCCTTCGACTCTGGTGACGTGGCGTAGCTCGGGAGGCACAGCTCGCCGACGGGGCCCCGTTCTACTAGCTGAGCTCGGGGATGCTGTCGCGGTGGCTCGTTACAGGTACATCCCTGACGACAACTGGGCCCGGTATCGCCCGGTGCCGACTTCGGATAGCAACGTCGCGGTACTGATGCTTCCCTCGTCACCGGGGGCGAGCACGGCACGGCGCACAACTTCACGAAGGTCACTGCCGCTGGTATTTTCAGGCAGCGCGGCTACGACGGTCGCAATGTCAATGGTCTGACCGCCGGGAATCTCGTTGATCAACACCGAGAGGATCCGGGCAGCCTGCGTGCTGTTTGGATAACCGACCTCGACGATGGAGTCGAATCGCCCCGTGCGGATCGCCGCCTTATCCAATGTGGCGGCATCGTTCGTGGACGCCAGTGTCAGGATGCGGGCGTTGGGTTCGATGTCCATTGCCTGCAACAGTTCCGACAGTCCCCCATCACCGGTCGAGCGGTCCCGGCACCAGAGGTCGACGTCCTCCAGGACGAGCAGCACCGGACCGTCGAGGCGCTGCGCCTCCTCGACGACGGCGGTCAGCAGCTCAGCACCCGCCTTGGCCTCGATGTAGATGACGGTGAAGTCGCCGACGACTTCGCTGGCCACGACCGCGCTAATCGCTGACTTGCCGGTGCCGGGTGGTCCGCACAGCAAAACCCCGCGGCGGGACCCCGAGCCGTGCGCGTTGAGCACGCTGTGGCGGTCGCGTACCGCGGTGACACCAAGATCGACCTCGGCCCACACCTCGTCGCCGACGATGACGTTGTGGCGCGTCGCGGTTGCGGGCAGGTCGATGACGTCCAGGCTCAGTCCGCGTTGGTAGGTGGCGCGCACCGCGCGGCCGCGGTACGGGTTGAGTGCGTTGGCGCGTTCGGCGAGCCGATCCAATAGCGCGCAGGCATCTGCTTGCTTATCGGGCGTCACGAAGGCACTCACGTGAGCGGACCGCATGACGTTCTCACGGGTCTCGATGTGGATGATGCATCCGGTGTCGTCGAGCAGCGTCCCGGCGGGAAAGTGCACACGCAGGCAGAGTGGGTGGCGGTAGCGTCGGGCGCCGATCTTGGTCTGCGTCCACGTTGGGGGGTGGGTGGATTCGCCTGGACCGATCTCGCAGTCCGGCCTGTGTTCCTCGATCCATTGCGCCAACGCCAGTGCGGTGGTCAGTCGTGATACCGGATGCAAGGGGCGTTCCTCGTCGAGCAGGTGCCCGCAGTCCGGTACGCCGAGGCAGCGGGCGGTGAATCGTTCAGCGTTCTCGGCACTGTCTTGTTCGGCGACGCCGACCAGCAACTCCCCGAGTGCGCACAGCGCTGATCGCACGTCGCCATTCTGGCTGTCCAGCCAGCCGTTGACGTCGGTGATGGGTCGGCGGACTGGGTCCGCGCCTCGGGTGAGCCCGGCAGGCAGATCGTTCGATCCGCTAGCGTTGCGGTTCATCGCTTTGGGGTGATTCGGCTACAGGACAGCTTGACAGATTCTCACCTGTCTGCCGGGTCGTCAACGGGTTTTCGTGTCGACGGCCGCGTATCGATCTCAGCGCTTCGCCGGTGGCGGTTTGGCACTGAAAACGTGCGTTGGTTGCTGCGGTCACGAGGTGGATAGGCGGGTTCCGCAAGCTGGGCACCAGCTGAGCACGCCGCCCAGCGACGCTTGTATCGAGGGCAGGTTGTCGCGGTGCAGTGTGCATGCTTGGCGGGCGAGATGGACGCGGATGGTATCGATAATGAAGTCTGCCCGCTGAGCTGGGGTGCTGCCGTATCCCTCAACATCGATTGTGCCAGAGGCGATTACATCACCTTCGTCCAGTTCACGCTCGTAGCATTGGCCCGCACCATCACTGTCGTCCTCAGTCAGAGTACGGACGAAGCGACCGCTTGGCCGCAGGTCGAGTTCGATGCGCCACTCGCCGCGGCGTTCACAGAAGTAGAAGCTGTGGCCGTCGACTTCTCCGGTCCACTCTTCGGGGAACCACCCGCCATGGCTGCGCACTATGACATCGCTCTGGCCCGCCAGCCAGGCCTGCAGGTCGGCTTCGGCGGTTTGCGCGTCGGCTTTGATCTGTTGGCCCTCTGGCGATTCCCAGATCGCCGCCAGGCCCTGGCGCCACTTCTGCCACGAGCGGCGGCGATCCTCGGGCGTGCGTGTGCACACGCAATCAAATCCGTAGTCGTGAAAATCACTTTCGGGTAGCCGCGGGTGGCAGCCGCACCGGCATCGCTCGCCGCTGTCGATGTAGCGCCAATCCGTGAGTGCCTTGAGCGCGAGGTCGGCGAGCGTCTCGGGTTGCGGGCAGCGGTGCAGCTCGAATGCCGCCGCCAGGTGGTCGCGGTAGCGGCGGCGCGCCTCGGCGCGAGCATGCTCGAGCTGTTCTCGGTACTCGGCCTCACTCCGGACATGGGCGAAATCGACCATATGCATCTCCGGTTGTCATCCATACCGTCGCGGCTGGCATGAGATCGCCATGGCGTCAGATTGATTTCGAGTTGACCGGTGATCGATATCGACCCGCAGCAAGAGCGACTGCTCGCCGACCGTGGAATCACCCCCTGAGCGCCGTGACCGAAAACCCTTCAACGTCGACCTATTGTGAATAGTGTTTGGCCTCAATGTCTGCTTCATCAACCACCGTTCGGGTAGCCGGAGACCAACTCGCGCTCCATCTAGCACGATCGCCCGGTATTCGGTGAAGGTGGTTGCCCCACTGCTGAATTGGGCGAGCCGTTTCACGGATCGCGCATCAGGATTCCAGCCCTCCAACCTGCTGTAGGCAATGGCTCTGCGGTGCGCGCCTCGCTGGTCGGGTATGAGGTTGTTGGCGGTGTCGAGCCACTCCCGCCAACCATGTGGTGACATGCCCAACCTCCGTCACGCTTGCGCCCGCCCGGGAGCGGCAAGGTGGCCGCGGTGGCGGGTGGACCTGGCCGGCGGCACTGCGGGGCGTCTGATCGGCGGTGAACCGCCCCTTGCGCGGCCGAATCCTCACCCGTTGTCCGACTCTTCAGGTCAGCCAGCAGACCAGGTCCCCATTGCAGAGTGTAGCACTAGTAGGGCAGAACACGTTGTTGTGTTGCATTGGATCGCGCATTTGGCCGCAGACGTCGACACCCGTCTACGTCAACCGGAATGCAGCATTATTTCGTAGGAGGCTTGGAGTGTCGCTTACGCGCTGGTGCCGGTTCGGGTACGACAAGCAGATCAGCGACCGGCGCCTCGAGGGCGTCCGCGAGGTCAAAAAGCTGCGTAAAGCAGGCCACGCCGGCCGAACTCGACATGGATCAGCACATTGCGGGGTACACCCGCGTGCAGCGCGATAGAGCGTCCGCCTGCCCTCCGAGCCCGCGAGTCCTCAGCTCGAGGAAACACTGTTGACAACAAATCTCGACCGAGTTGGTCGAGCGCTCCGACATCAGTCATTTTATGCCCTCGAGCAGCTCTGAAGCGGACACGCCGAGGGCCTTCGCGATATCGAATAGTCTTTCGTGCAGGATGCCGCGGCGGCCGTACTCGAGGTCGATTAACACGTTGCGTGAAACACCGGACCTCAATGCAAGCTCCTCTTGGGTGTAGCCGCGGTCGATGCGCAGGGTCTGTATTCGAGTGCCCACCTGACGGCGCCGTCTCTCCCACACAGCGACCCGTTTGGGGTCGTTTTGACTGGGGCGCGTCGGCACGCATACCAGTACTGCTGCAGATCCCGGAAAAGTCTGCCCTACTAGTAGGTCTAAATTTGCAGTATGGCCGCCCACCGAGCGTGGACCCCCCGGATCTCGGTGCATGTGACGCGTTCACTCACCTCTATACGCGAGTTTGCTCGGATTGGCGGGGGCGAGACTTGACTCTGCACAATTAGGACGCCGGAGCCCGAAATCCCGACATCCCAAACGCGCAGCACGGCAATGGCGAATCAACCCAGAATGCACTACTAGTAGTGCATTCTGGGTTGATGGTCGCCGAGGTGCTTCCACGGGAGGTCGTCCCTCGCGGCGGCGGCGTAGAGCCTTGGCGCGCAGTGCGGACTCTGCCGATCCGGGTGAAACCGTTGCCAGAAGAGAGCCTTGAGTCCTGGCTGGAAGCGTTGGCTAGCCGCACAGACGCGACCTGGGGTCAAATTTTGCGCGCAGTAGATATTTCGGGAGCGCGGGGTAATACGGCCTCGCACTGGGCGGGGCGGGCCAACGTGTCGCTGACACCGGGGCAGGGGGACACCATCAGCTACTGCACCGGCGTCGAACCCTGCCTGCTTCAGGCGATGACTCTGCAACCGTGGATCAACGACACCAGCTGGCAACGTCCGTCTGCAGCCTCACTGCGCATGACTGGTTCGCGGTTCTGTCCCAAGTGCCTTGAGGAGCGCGGTGGCAGATGGCGGGTGTGGTGGCGGTTGCGGTGGGCATTCGTGTGCCCGACGCATGGATCCTTGCTCGCCGACGCGTGCCGCGTCTGCGGCGGTCTGCAGCGCACGGCACCGCCTCGCTTCAACGAGGTACCGAAGCTGGGGTCGTGCACCCGGGGTGTGACCCGATCCGGCGAGGGACCACGGTGCCATGAGCCGTTGTCGGGTGCTCCTGCCATACGCCTCGGGACAGATCCGGCGGTGGTGACCCAATGCGAGCTTCTCCGCGTGCTGCGCGCGGGCTATGCGTTGGGTGGCATCTACGGGTCGTCGCCAGTGCCATCGACGATATTCATGGGAGATCTACACACGCTGGGCAGTTGGATGTTGCGCTACGCGCAGCCCTTTCATGTGGCCGCCCCGATCTCCGATCTGCTCTGGGAGCAGTTCGTGCTCGCAGCAAAGAACGGGTTTGCGCGGCCTTTAGTCACGGGTGGCGGTGCGCGGGTAGCGTGCTCGAACGCCGCCGCCGATGCCGTCACCGCTTGTATGGCGATGCCCGTCCTCCAGGCTGATGACACCGAGATCGCCGCCCAGCGCCTGCAATGGCTGACGACGTCGATGCGCCGGCGTGGATTCTCACCGATGGATTCCCGGAACTGTTGGAACATCGGGCACAGCCCGTCACTTGACGCCCTGCGACGGACGGTGCTTTCGTCGCGCAGTTTGCACCAACATCGGACGACTCGACCATTCCCGGGGACTGGGCCGCAACTCAGCGCCGTGTGATCGGCAGCGTGCAGGCAACCGCCGCTCGCCGACTCTCGACGCGGTAGGTAGTCACGGAGCTGGTCACGCAGAGCGGTAAACGACTCTCATGCACGCTGAGAAGACTGGCGCCGCTTGCGGGGGTCTCGGCAGACCAGGATGCCGTACTTTCTCGCTGCTCGACTCAAAGCGGAAAGAGAGACGCCGACGTCTTGAGCTATAGCGGTGAGGGTGCGCTGCTTGACGACGTGTTCTTCGTACAGCCAGTCCAAGATGTCCGGACCAATTCTGTAGTAGTGACGAATTGGGATGCCATACTTTCGGGCTAGGTCGCCGACCGCCTCACGCCCGACGCCGACCTCGGCCGCGATGGCCGTCAGCGTCATGCCCTCGCGGTTGTACATGCGAAGAAGGTCTGCTTTTGTCAGGCGCGTCTCGGCGGGGTCGTTGCGAATCCGCCGGCGTGTCGTTGGTCGCACAAGCGGAAATTGCTCCAGCAGATACCTCACGACGTCGGCGGAAACCGCCAAATTGCGCGCGATTGCAGCCGTGGTCATTAAGGGATCCTGAGCTAGCTGGTGCACCTGCGTGACAGAAATCGAGTTGAGGTCCGGTCGCGGCAACTCAAGGTCGTTAATTAGGGAGAACGGCGGCGCCCAGGTAAGGGGCTCGCCTATCACGTTGTTGTGCGATAGGTATTGCAGACCGGCACTGTTCAGAGCATCGATCAGGGCGGGTGTGAACATAGCGATCATCTCGGCGCGCACAGCATCGCGGTATTGCGTTGTCGTTTTAAATGGGGCAGCGCTTCGGGGCAGCATACTTATCCGCTCAAAGAGCCATGATCGCGCAATGTCGCCGACCCGGTTTCTCCAGCCGGGTCCGTGATAAGCGTTGTCGTAGATGGCATTCCATTGCTGGGCCGGCAGCAGGTCTCGGTAATCAAGCAGGCGACGTCGTTGGTAGTCGATCGGACTCGGGTTTTCGCGAAGATAGTCGGCCAGCCGCATCATCGTGGCGAGGATGTTTGGCCACAACCGGTGAGGGCGCAGTTCTGCGACCATGTAGGCGAATCTCCTGTCCGTCATCGACAGGCTCAGTCTGCGGGCGGCACTTGGCACCGTTGTCTGATGTCCGTGGCACACGAGCATGATCGAGAGCACTGGGCGGATCACGGAAAGAGTGCCGCGTCCGACGGTCAAGCGAAAAGACCACTCGCGCCAGAACAAGGTGGGGATTGACCGCAACGAGTCGGGGGTCAACGTGCGCGGATAGCGCGGCAAGCACGACGCCGTGCCGTATCGCATCCTATCCAACACCCCGAACGAAGGCTCGAATGCACGGATGTGAACGGCGTCCATCGTTGCAGTCGGGCCGCCGCAGCGAAGAAGCGTCGGTGTGAGCTCTCGTCCCGTTGCCTTCGCCCTTTCTATGAGCGGGCGAAGCCGCGACGCGGCATCTTCTACACTTTCACGTCCAATGACATCGAGGGCCAGCATGATTCCAAGCCCGGTGACCAACGCAGGTGCGCTCGCCGCGAAGGCCCCAGGTGTCGACCAGCGGTCCAGATTCGAACCGTAAGCTGCCGAATGCTCTCGAATATGACTATCTCCACGCATCTCGAGTGACTCTGCGATGTAGTCAAGCTTTGCCATCGACAGCATTCGCGCCGAAAGCAGTCGCACGTCTCGGAGGAAATCAAGGGTCGACGTTGGCATCGCCTGATATATCCCACAGTCGATCACCGACCGCGACAGCAGTCCCGATAGACGGCACTGCGCCAACATGATTGGGTGCTGCCGGGCTAAGTATGGCATCGCAGCATACGCGAGATCGCCGAGGCATCGGCGCTTCTCACCATCTAATTCAATATTCCTTGAACATCGACAGAGGTCCGGAATCTCGTGCGCCCGCAGCCACCACGGCATCACACGCTGAAACATTGCGCATTCGGGGCACACATCGACGAGCAGGCAACTGTGTACCTGGCAGGTGAAGATCCACGGAAGTCGCCACGATAATTGCCAGCGGCCGTTCGAGACGCGAAGACACTGCGGGCAAAATCTCGATCGCACGGACTTCCAGGTCGACCGCACCCGTCCGGTGGATCGATCGACGGTGATCAGATGCCCGTCGTAGTGACCGAGCGTCGAGGCTTCGACCGCAGCTTGCCAGATCCCAGTGGCATGGGCGATTGCTGCGGCTTCGCGGGTGTGAAGGCAGGCCGTGAGGTTCTCTCGAACGAGACCTGGCGGGTCGGCTGGCGTCGGCTCGAGCGCTGCGAGTAGATGGCCCCAAGGAGTTTCGAGCCTTCGCGCAATTGCACCCAACCACGACTCCAGGGCCTCTCCAGGGACCGGAGCAACCCTGATGGGCAGTGTGCGTGGCGGCATCGCTCAGCAGCGCCTGAATCTATGACACACGTGGCGGTCGCGCAGATCGCGCTCGCAGGCGGCGAGTGCGGAATGCTGCAGCGAGTTCTTTCCGCGCCTTTTCGGCCGCACTGTCAATCCTGAACGAGTCCAACATTTTTCGGTTCAATGTTTCAGTGCCGGTTCGAACCGCGCGGGCACATCCGCGCCGGATGAGCTCCATGAGCGATCCGATGTGACCGGTGCTTCGTTCATAGAGATACTCTGACAAATCTTCCACCAGCATGCCCTGATGTTTGGCCCCCAGGACCAGTCGCTGCTCCACGGTGGCTAGGAGCGCGTTCCATTGGCATCGTTCTTTGTCGTTTTGCAGACCGTACGGCCGCATCTCCAACATTGTTGTGCGCCGGGCCGTTTGTTCTAGCACGATGTCGCCGTAGCCTGCTCCCTCGAGGCTGCAGCACAGGTCCTCCATCAATACTCCCCGATCACCGAGCCCAATGCCGATGAACAGCAACGTTACTGGGAACTCGTTGGAGACATACTTGAAATGGTTGCTGATCTCCACTCCACCAGATCGCTGCCAGTGCAGGAAGTGGAGGTCATCGATGATCAGTAGCCTTGTCTCGCAGCTTAGTACGCAATCGAGCGCTTGGCGTCCTAGTTGATCGTTACTTCTGTTTCCGCGACGGTAGCCTGGATGCGCATAAAAGTCGCACAGCGCGGCATTGAAGTCCTTCATGCTGGTATTGCCGCGCATACCTATTCGGCAGACCGGCCAACGCTCGTTCCCGGCGACCGTGAATTCACCATGCCGCCCAATCTCGCGCTTATGGAACTCCTTCGCGAAGGTTTCCGCCGCCCAGGTCTTGCCTAAGCCGGGGTAGCCGTCTATTGCCACTGCGCCCTTGGCATGATTTCCGTCCTGCGTGCTGCTATCCATGATGTCCCACAGATCTTCATGCAGCATCGCGAGCTGTGGTGTTCTCAACGGGCCAATGTTGTTGTGCCAGTCGGCTCGTCGCTGATTGTAGATGTCGGCTGCTGCATCGCCGAGACGGCGGATCTGGCCTCTCGAGAGCTCTTCGGGCCTGATCCGCCGGGGCGCCTCGACATACTCACGCCATCCCTCCTTGCGCGACAGCGTCAGGTTATCTAAGTTACTGGTCTTTTTCCGGCTCGCCACCCCGGTCGCACTCATACGTCCTCCAATACATCCTCATAGAAGTGACCGTCGTCGATGCGCGGATCGTCGTCGAGTTCGTCGGCCGATCCCGGGTCATCTGGCCCAATCTCCGTCGCGGTCAGTGCACCGAGGATCCTTTTCGCCGTGGGCAGTTCGGGAACGTGCGCCGCTTGCTTGACATCCAGGGCCAGACTGGACTGCTCGCGAGACAAGCGCAGGGCAGCTCGTCGCTCGGCCATGGTGTGTCCTTGACCAAGGTTGCGGCGTTCGAGAAATTCAGACAATGCCAACTTGTCGTCAAAATAACGGTATTTAGCCTTCACCAGTTCACGGCTGAATAACAGCCCGTCCTCGTTCATTGGGCCATCACACAGATCGGCATGGTCCCACATCAACGCGTGCCACCGGCGGGTCGATTTGGAGTCGAAAAAGTAGATGAAGCGCACGTCGTTAGGGTCGACATGAAACGGCCACTGCCCGTGATGTTCTCGGAAGGAACTCTTCTCCCCCGGCCGATATCCCGTCAGTCCAGAACCGCGGTAGATACGGTTGTCGACCTGAACACCGTAATGCTGAATCGTCCGCCATTCCACTTTCAGGAAGTTATAGGCGAAGTCGGGTTCGCGCGGCGCCTCGATATACCCGGCGCGCGAGACGCCATGCTCGAACATTTGCGCCGGGCTCAGTCCCAGTTTCCACAGGCCAACCTCTCCAACACCGTCGTGCGGCTTATTGTGGTAGCAGACGGCTATCCAGGGTAAGTCCCCTGGGGTGGTGGGGTTTCGGAATCGGGGTGTGACGGTGCCGGGCCTTTGCCGGGTGTGTCGTTGCCGGTGTTGGGGTGGGGCCATCGCGTAGTGGTCAGTGAGTTACCTACCAAAGTGACTCAGGAAAAGGACACACCACGCGATGACCCAGGACCATTCTGCTCTGCTGGCCCAGCTCGATGCGTTGAAATCGGCTGATGTCGGGGCGGTGTTCGCCGAGCTGATCCGCGCCGGGCTGCAGGCGCTGATCGAGGCCGAAGCCACTGAGAGGATCGGCGCCGGCCGCTATGAGCGCACCGACGGTCGCGGTACGCACCGTAACGGGCACCGGCCCAAGACGGTGTCCACGACGGCCGGCGACATCGAGGTGCAGGTCCCCAAGCTGCGTGCCGGGTCGTTCTTCCCGTCGCTGCTGGAGCGGCGCCGCCGCATCGACCGGGCCTTGCACGCGGTGATCATGGAGGCTTACGTGCACGGAGTGTCGACGCGCAGCGTCGATGACCTGGTGTCGGCGATGGGCGTGCAAGCCGGGGTGTCCAAGTCCGAGGTCTCGCGGATCTGCGCTGGCCTGGACAAGGAGATCGAGGCGTTTCGCACCCGTAGCCTGTCCCACACCGAGTTCCCGTACGTGTTCTGCGATGCGACGTTCTGCAAGGTCCGTATTGGGGCTCACGTGGTCTCTCAGGCCCTGGTGGTGGCCACCGGGGTGTCCATCGACGGCACCCGCGAAGTCCTGGGCACCGCCGTCGGGGACAGCGAGTCCTACGAGTTCTGGCGTGAATTCCTGACCTCGCTGCGCTCTCGCGGTCTGACTGGCGTTCACCTGGTCATCTCCGACGCCCACGCAGGATTGAAAGCCGCTGTCGCCCAACAGTTCACCGGCTCGTCGTGGCAGCGTTGCCGGGTGCATTTCATGCGCAACCTGCACACCGCCGTATCGGCCAAACACGCCCCGGCGGTGACCGCGGCGGTCAAGACCATCTTCGCCCACACCGACCCCGGCGAGGTCGCCGCACAATGGGACCGCGTCGCCGACACCCTGGCCGCCTCGTTCCCGAAAGTGGCGACGATGATGGCCGAGGCCAAGACCGACGTGTTGGCATTCACCGCGTTCCCGAAGGCGCATTGGCAGAAAATCTGGTCGAACAATCCGATATCCGTTAACCGGCTCTCCGGGGACACGGTTCGGGCTGCAGCGTGAGGTTCACGCACAAGCGCTGAGCACGGATGGATGCTGTCTGCATCTCGGTGGGGGAAGGCGGAGCGGCGATGCGGGTACTCAAGAGCGACAGCGGATATGTCCTGGAGGGCGACTGGGACGGGCAGGACGCGGTGAACGCGTTTCTCAACCATTTGGCGGGACGGGGGTTCAGCGCGGCCACGGTGCGGGCCTACGCATTCGACGTCGCCAATTTGAGCCGGTTCCTCGTCCAGCAAGCGGTCGGGCTCGCCGCGGTCGATGCGCCGTTGGTGTTCGACTGGATCGACTGGCAAGGCGTCCGCCGAACGGACCAGCCCACCGGCGGTCACCGCTCGTCGACCCCGCCGGCAGCTTCGACGGTGAACCGCCGGGTCGCGGCAGTGCGCGCGTTATTCGAGTATCTGGTGATGACCGGTGTCTGCACCGACAATCCGGTGCCGTCGCCGCGGCGGGGACAGGGGCTGCGCCAGTCGCAGCGGGGGTTGCTCGGTCATCTGGGTCCCGGGCGTGCACGCAGTGGCGGTAGGTTGGTGCGTCAGCCGCAGCGTCTTCCGGAATCGTTGTCCACCAACGATGTCGACGCGTTCCTGGCGACACTGGCAACGCACCGGGACCGGGCGATGGTGCTGGTGATGCTACTCGGAGGGCTGCGTTCGGCCGAGGCGCGTGGCCTGCTGCTCGCCGACGTCGATATGGGCCGGCGCCGGCTTCGGGTGATCGGCAAGGGCGGCAAGGAACGTCATGTCCCGGTCGATGCGGCGTTCTTCACCGAGCTCGCCGCCTACCTGCGATGGGAGCGGCCGCCGGGGTTGGCGACGCCGCAGTGCTTCGTAGTGCTGCGCGGCCCGACGACCGGTGCACCGGTCAGCGAGGCCGGGCTGCGCAGCCTGTTCCGTCGGCACCGGGAGACCTCTGGCGCCACAAGAGTCCGCCCGCACCGTTTACGGCATACCTACGGCACCGAATTGTCGGCGGCCGGAATCGATCTGCTGGCGTTGCGGGCGTTGATGGGGCATGTCTCGCCGGAGACCACGGCCCGCTACGTGCATTTGTCGATCGAGCAGCTCGCCGCCGAATACGGTGCTGCTCGTGCGACGTTGGCCGGAGCCCGGCAGTGACCACGGTGTTGGTCGGCCAACCCGTAGGCGCCGACGAGGTGGTGGCGGATTATCTCGACCACGTCGCCACCCTGGGTTTGAGCGGGCGGGCGGTACGCGACCGGATTCGGATCGCTCGCGACTTCACCGCACGCCACCGCGACCTGCACGCCTGGATGACGCTGCCGGCAGCCGAGCGGATCGCCGAGATACGGGACACCGGGGCGTGGCCGCTGATCTGTCACACGATCGGCACCGGCCGGTTACGGCTGGACGTCGAGCTGGCCGCGGTCAAACAGTTGACCGGGCTGGGCCGCGCAGTGGAGGACCGGGATCCGAGCGGATTCGCCGCGTTGCGGAATGCGGGAATTCGGTTGGGCTGGAGGAGTTCCTGGGTCGAGACGGTCCTCGGCGAATGTCTGGCGGTAGTGCTGGCACACCACGGCGGAATGGTCGCCGACCTGACCGGCGACGCGCTCGACGACTTCGACGCCGCGCTGTCACGTACCGTGGTGCCGCCATCGTCGCGGCGGGCATACAGGGGGCGGCTGGCCAGCCTGCGGCAGCTGTTGTTCGAGACCGCGGTCATCGACACCGCGCCGAAACGCCGGCGGTGGGCCCGTAGCCTCGAGCAGCGCTTCACCGAGGTGGAGATGCCCGACCCGATCCGTCAGACGTTGCTGCGCTACATCGGCGTGCGCGCGGCGGTGCTGCGGCCCAAATCGGTCGAGTCGCTGATCAACGACCTGCTGCCCTTCGCCGAATACCTCACCGCTCACCATCCCGACGTCATCAGCCTGCGTGAACTCGACCGGAGCTGCATCGAGGGCTACCTGAAATGGAATCGCACCCGGGGCTGGCGTGGTCAGCGCGCCGCCGCGGGCGCCGGGCGCACCGTCTCGGCCGCGGTGGCCCAGTCGGCAGTGCTCAGTCTGCGCAACCTGCTCGACGACATCACCGCCTGGGGCTGGGCGCAGGCCCCACCACGGCGGTTGGTATTCGCCGCCGACGTCCCCAAACTCGACCAGCCGTTGCCACGCGCGCTAGCACCCGATGTGGACGCGGCAGTGATGAACGCCGTTGCCCACCTGCAGGATCCGTTCGCCCGCATCGGCCTGACCGTGCTGCGTGGTGCCGGCCTGCGGGCGGGGGAACTGCTCGACCTCGAACTGGGCAGCATCATCGACTACGGACCGGCCGGAACCTGGCTGAAGGTGCCACTGGGCAAGCTCGCCACCGAACGCATGGTCCCGCTCTCCGCCGCGACCCTCGCCGCGCTCGACGAGTGGGTCGCCCTCCGCGGCACGCACCGGCCGCTGCCGCACCCACGCACCGGCGTGCTCACCGACTTTCTGTTCACCCGGCACGGACGCCGCCTGGGCTACACCCGGCTGCGCAACGGGCTGCTCACCGCCGCTGAATCCGCCGGGTTGCACCGTCCCGACGGCGGCGTCCTGATGGTCACTCCACATCAGTTGCGCCACACCTGGGCCACCGAACTCGCCAACGCCGGGATGAGTCTGCAGGCCTTGATGTCCTTACTCGGGCACGTCACTCCACAAATGACGATCCGCTACGCCACCCTGGCCTCGCCCACCCTGCGCGCGGCCTACGACGAAGCGATGGGCAAGATGCGCCGCCAGTTCACCCTCACCCCGGTCGGCAAACCGATCCTGCCCGACAAGGTCGGCTGGCTGCACAGTGAAATGCTGAAAACCCGCGTTGCACACGGATACTGCGCTCGCCACGAATCCGCGGGCGCGTGCCCTTATGCCAACATCTGCGAAACCTGCGACAACTACGTCACCGCCCCCGAATTCCGCGACACGCTCACCGACCAACTCGCCGACGTCCAGGCCCTCAGAACCGACGCCGAGTGCCGCGGCTGGACCGACGAAGCCGCCCGCCACGACCGCGTCGCCCACGCCCTTACCGACCACCTCCAGCGCCTCGATCGATGAACATCCCACCCCGACGGGTTGACCCGCCCCCGAGGGCCGGATAATCGAGCGGTTGAACAAGGAGATCAAGCGTCGGGCTGATGTCGTGGAGATCTTCCCCAACCCCGCGGCGTTCCTGCGCCTGGCCACCGCGGTGGTCATCGAATCTCACGACGAATGGCAGGTCACCCGGCGTTATCTCTCCGATGTCTCCATGGACGAGCTACGCACCGTGATCGCCGCTAAACACGCTGCTGCAGCACTTGCCAAACAACACCAAATCGCCTAGCGTTCAACATGACTCGTTGATCGCGATGCGTGGACCAACGCCAAGATCCGAAGTCCACCAATTGACGGGACACTATCGCTATCCATTCACGAAGTAGTGCCTCCAACTCGTCGATGAAGAAGAAGGCCTCTCGTTCTGGAGCGGCGCCGCGGGAGTACACATCAGGGCCCTTGTAGCCAGGCAGCTCCTGCAAGAACCTTTGACGGACGGTCAGAAAGAACCGCTCCACGGGGCCTTTGTCGTACGCGACACGCACACGTGCGGGTTGGATCGAGATGCCAAGTTGCCGGCAGGTGCTCGCCACTTGCTCTGAGACGTAGATCTTGCCGTGATCAACGACCAGTGTCTCCGGCACGATTGCGGGCGCCGCCGCGAACACGCTTTTGCAGTGAAGCGCTTCGTCTTCGACCAGCACTGATCGTGGCACACCGTGCGGTGGCCACACGGCCTCAGCGGGCCAGTCCGCACCGGCCGGCGCTGGGCGAAATGATTGATAAAGGACTGCAGCGACATCGATCGACTTCGTCGTCGGGCTCAATCGCATACCGGTGATGCACCGCGAGTACCAGTCCATCGACACGGTGAGTTCCACACCTACCCATTTCAGGGTGTGTGGATCCATGGCGTACACGTCAAGCGGTGTGGTGTCCATCAGCAGGTACTCGCCCGGCCGGGAAGGGTGCAACTGTCCGTACGGCCGATCCGGGCGGGCCGCGATGTCACGGATGCGCTTGGTGCTCGGCCGAAACAGTGGTTGGGTCAGCTCAAGCCGTCGCAAGATTCGATACGCCGTAGCTGGTGAGGGCAACCGCACGACACCCTTACCGTAGGTGGCGTTCAATCGTGCTTCGGCGTGGTTGATGATCAGGTCCATCGTCGGCTTCGACAAGTCCGTGTATTCGCGCATGATGTCTGATGCGGTCTGTTCGAATAACGCGAACTTGTTGCTGCCCAGAGCAGAATGAATCGCCTTCGCCGACAGCAATCCGACCTCGCCCTCGGCTTCATAGGCGCTAACCCAGCGCTCGATCGTACGCCGTCCGATGCCCAGCTCGTTCGCCTTGACGGCGAGACGTTTCATCCGCGGATTGGCGCTTTTGTAAGCAGACCGCGGTTCGTGCGGTAGCGCCGTTGCAGCGGAACCGGATCGATAACCCGTCACAACCTCGCGCACGTGTGCTGCGCGATCACGTGCATCGCAGCGCGCTTGCTCGGACACCGCGGCCCATTTAACCGATGGCGGGTATTCGGTGGAGCCGGTGATTTCGATGTCGAGGTCGTCGCTCAAGAGACGGCATCTCTGAGAGGGTCTCACTTCATCGAGCGCGAAACGGTGCACCGTGTCCCGTCGCAGCTCTCTCGCAAGGACCTCCGGCATGCCGGCGACCGGATGCATCTCGATGACTTCCAGGACCTCCCCGTCATAGATGAATTGCGTGCCCACACCTATGCGCACAGCGGCGGGCTTCACGATGCCCACTCAAGCACTGTTGATCGTTCAAGCCGAACATCTAGGTTTACCTCGAGCTCGTGGCGCCACAGCATGCTCAGCAACGCCGAACGGACCAGTGGTCGCGGGTGTCCCTCGATGAGCTTTTCAGCCTCGTCGATGGATCGACCGGCGAGATCTGCCCGCCGACAACGCAATTCAGCTAGAACGTCCTGGTTTATGAGCCACTCGCGCCGATAGCCCGCCAGGAAACGCACGTTGGCGAGGCGCACGGCGACCGGCTCATTCACCACCAAGTAGGACCAGCCCAACGATTCGACGATGTCCTTCGTCCACGCGCACAACCTCACGATCCGTGGATTAGTCACCCTTTCGGAGCGCACGACGTCCACCACAACCGGTCCTTCGTCGCTGTCCCAAAGGTAATCCAAAATGTGGCGCCGTTCCTGCCCGTCGACCTCGGCGGTCAATCGAAAAGGCTGCGCCACAATGCGATGCACAGTCACATCAAAATCCGCCAGGATAAGGTTCGCCAGCTCGAGGCGCGACTCGTAAATGACGTGATCGCGCTCAGTCGCCGACCAATACGTGCCCGAGTAGTGACGCTGCCCGAAATACCAGCGGAACGTGCGCCACGGCGCTGCGCGAAACAATGCTGCCGGCGACACCTCACCAGCCGGCACACACCGTTGCTCCCCCGCCGCAGACCGATACGCAACGGCCGCGGAACTCAAATCAACCCTGACTGATTCCGACATCACCACACCACGCGGTTAACCGCGACACCCCAGCGTCTCACCTTCTGCGGGTTTTGGCGCGAAAACAGTGTTAATAAGCGCGGTGCACCAACTAGCGCGACTAACTACTTTCTCAACTTCATGACGGATTCGCCAAGCGTTCGCCATTCCTGTGAGAAGTTCGCCATGCAAAATGAGAACCTACAGCGGCGGGGGAACTTTCCAGTTGCTGGCGTGAAACATGTTGCGCCCTCTGGCCATCCGATTGTCACCGGCCGGGCCGCTACCTGCAAGGCGCCCGGCCTCTGCGTTGCCGCGGGCCGGTGGCTCGTGAACGTTTCCCCGAGCCGCTCGCTGAGGCTCGCTGGGAAAACTTCACGCCCGGGCCTTGCACTCCACGGCCCTCTGGCCGGTTTAAATCGTGAATGCCAGAGTGACGAAAAGAATGGCAGCAATGACAACAAAATGACATGCAAGTAGGTGCTGCCAGTGGGCGTGTATCGCCTGACCGCCTGGGGCTGGGTTAATGACGGAATGGGATAGAAAGGGATTTAATAAGTGCATATGTGCGTCATTTACCGCCAAGTCGCGTGTACCGAGAATCAGCGTGAATCCCCGGTGCAGTTGCCTGGCCCGCAGCCTCGCCTTCCTGCCTGGCGAGAGGTACGAAATGCGCGGTCTGACAGCAGGTATGGCCTGCGTTCATCTCGGCGACCGTCGCAGGGAGGGGGAGGTTATGCCCGGCGTCCAATCGTTGTGGAGAACAATCCACAATTGCCTGGATTTCTTTTGCGCGACTATGGCATAGGGCCACTCACGACAGTAATATTTGATTATCGAAACGCAGCACCAGCCATTTACGAAGGAGGCGACTAATGTCTCAAATCACGGTTTACACGAAACCGGCCTGCGTCCAATGCACCGCTACATTCAAGGCGCTCGACAATCAGGGCATCAAATACCAGAAAATCGATGTCACTGAAAATCCCGAGGCCCGCGAATACGTGATGAGCCTGGGATACCTGGGCGCGCCCGTCGTCTACGTCTCCCCCACGGAGCACTGGTCGGGTTTCCGTCCGGATCGCGTCGCCCGCTTGACCGCCGCCTAGACCCGTTGATTGGAAAGGACCCACCCGATGTACACCGACGCCGCCCTCGAGCAAGCAGTCGCCGAGTTCGCCGAACTGGACAGCATTGAGCGCATCGCGGAAACGCGAAGCCACTTACTCAACCATTTGGCCGACGCCGTGAAGGCCCTGCAACAGGCCGCAGACAGTTTGGACCGGTTGCGCGGTAACACCATCTACGACGTCGAGTTCGTCGACGGCCGCGACGGCCGCGATGTCGCCACCTTCCTCGACGACAGCATTCGCCACACCCGCGCGGCCTACGCCGTGGTGCACACGGTCATCGACAAGGAGACTCCGTGATGGCCAGCCCAGCGCAGACCCGGTGCCCCGGAAGCGCTTTGGACCAGGTGCGGGATGCTCTGCAGGTGGCCGGGCAGACCATCCGGCCGCGCGGCGGTGACGCCTTTATGGCCAGCTGCCCCCTGCACACCGACCACTCCCCCTCACTGTCGGTGGGGTGGCGCGACAACACCCGCGCCGGGGCAGGCGGAGCGGTGCTGCTGCACTGCTTTAGCTGCCAGGCCCCTGCTGCCGAGATCGCCGGTGCTCTCGGTCTGCGCCTGGCCGATCTGTTCGACAACCCCGCTCCCACAACCCGTCACAGCGCGACCCGCGCTGCACAACCGAAGGCGCCCCGCCGAGCTCGCGGATTAGGGCCGTTGCCCGCGCGGATCACCGCGTCCCGCGAACACGTCGAGCACCGGTGGCGCAGGGTCCGGGTCTACACCTACCTGACCCTGTCCGACGAACCAGTGCAGCAGGTCATTCGCGAAGAATGCACATGCACCGGGCGCCCCCACAAGCAGTTCCGGCAGCGCTACCGTGACGGGCGCCAATGGGTATATCGCAAGCCGCACGGATTCACCCCGGTGCTCTACCGCCCCAATGCAATTCAGCACGCGGCCAAGACCGGCGCATGGGTGTGGGTCACCGAAGGTGAGAAGGACGCCGACACCCTGACCGCGCTGGGTCGCTTGGCCACCACCAACGCCCAAGGGGCCGCCAACTTCCCCGCCGAGCTCATCGACGCATTCGCCGGAGTCAACGTCGCCATCGTGGCCGACCGGGATCTCGCCGGATATCAACGCGCGATCAACCTGCATGAACGCCTGCAGGGCAGGGCCGCCCAGGTGGTCCTCCTCACGCCGGCCATCGAGGTCGACAAAGCCGACGTCACTGATCACGTCAACTCCGGCCTGTGGGAGCGCAGCGACCTCTTCGGCGGTTTCACGATCATCACTCCGGCCGAGCTATACGCCTTGGCCGCGGCCGCCAAGGCCCGCTGGGCCGCCGATCGTTTCGACACCGCTCTGCAGGAGGCCCGAGCCCACCATGACCGGCGCGGCCTGGTGCACGGCAGCGCCCGCAACGCGGCACGCTGGCTCGCCGAAGCCGCCGCCCAGCTGCGCGCAGTGCAGGACACCCACGACGAGCTTCAGCACCACAGCAACCAGCACCGCTCACCCGTGGCAGGTCGTGCAGCAGAGGCCGTCGAAACGCTTCTACAGCGGCTCATCGTCGACTACCGGCGCAGTACCCGTCGCCCACCAACTCACCCCGATTTCAAGGAGTCTGCATGACAACGCGTTTCGAGATCGCCATTACCAACCGCGCGGCCGCAGCCATCGCCGCCGCCGCCGGCCGGCCTGGGCCCGCGGCCAACACCGCCCGTGCCTGGATCGACAGCATGACCGCGCGCGCGCAACTGCGCTCCGAACGCCGCGTGCGCCACACGCGGGCCGCCTAGAACCTGAAAGGTGACCGACCCATGCGCACCACAACCCACCGATCCGCCGCAACCGTCGCCAGCCTGGCCGCCGCCGCAGCGCTGGCACTGACCAGCTCGCCCTCGTCACACGCCGCCCTGACCGTCGTCAGCCCCGGCGACGAGGTCGACTACATCAACCCCGGCGGGCGCAACCAGTTCTGCACGATCGGATACGTCTACACCGGCGCAGACATGCACACCTACGCCATCACCGCCGGACACTGCCGCGCCGACTCGAGAGCAGGGTATGCGCGTGACAAGCGCAACGGGCTCACCGGAGACTTCGTGCGCAGCGTGTTCGAACCTCCCCGCAGCGGCGGCGCGGACTATGCACTGATCGACTTCAGCACGAACTCATTGGCGTCGGCCTTCATCACCGACCACCGCATGCCCTTCATCGATGGCTACCCCGAGCCCCAAATCGGCGAGACCGTCTGCCGTATGGGAGTTTCCAGCGGTCAGCAATGCGGCCAGATCACCGCCAGCCAAGGCGAAGATCAATACCTGACTACCGGGATGCCGCCGAGCATCCCCGGTGATTCCGGAGGCCCGGTCTGGACGTCAACCGCCCACGGATTCCCGCAAATTATCGGGATCTGGCTGGGAGAAAAGACGACAGCGGCAGGGCAAGAGTATGGTCGCTTCGCGTCGCTATCGAGCGGCCTCCGAGCCCTCAACGCACCTGGCCGTCTTGGTCAGAACTCCAGCAGCCCCGAGTAGTCGGCGCGAGGATAGGACACATCGCACACCATTGTGGGCGGTGACCAGTGACCGTTGACCAGCCAGTCGATCACCGGCGCCGGGGCGCGTTGCGTTTCCACCAGCTCCTGCAACACTGCCGCTTCAACTGCTGTTTCGATCACCGTCTCAGGCTACCTGCGTCGCGGCCGCCGCCGCGACCTTAGTCGCGCCGCAATCTGACGCCAATCCTCCGGCAGGCAGGGCTCGGCATCCGTTCGCGTTTTCCGGTCACGGTGTCGGCGGTCGCGCCCCGCGCGACCGCCGACGCGGCCCCTGCGGGGCCGAAACGCGTAGCCCCTCACCTTCTTTAGCCGTCAGCGGGGTGCTCACGGTAAGCGGCCGGGGGCCCGACCGGTCAACCCACGCCCACCCCGAACTACGCAGGCCGAGTGACCTTTTCGACCCTATGCCAGCTCGCCGAAAGGCGCTGCGCGCCGGCGAGCGCGGGCCGAAAACCCTGCTCCGCTCGGGCCGGACTCTTCGGGGTTGACCGCCCACCCTCACCCGCTTGCCCGCACCCCAGCGCCGACCGGCGCACGTCATCACCATTCCAGAACGGAGCACACCATCATGACCACATTCCCAGCCGCGACCCACGTCATCCCGGCAGGACTGATCACCCACACCACGGTGTCTGTCAAAGGGCAGCTCGACCCCGACATCAGTGTTCACCACGCCCGCACCCCCGATGCCCGAATCGGGATAACCGCCGAGGGCATCCACATGAGCCTCTACAACTGCCAAACTGCCCAGGGCCTCCTCGAGGCATTTGTCGCCGCCCGTGGCCACATGATCCACGTGCCCGCCGAGATCCCCGCCGGCGCGCCGCCCGCAGACGGACCAGCCGCACGCGCGGTGATCGCCATCGAATGGACCCGCGCGCCGGCCTATGCCGTCGTCGCGCAATCCGCGCTCAACAGGCTGAAAACTGCCAAGGTCCACTGGGTGGATGTCTACACCGGTCCGATCACCTGGCAGTTGCGCGACCGCACGGCGATCCTGTCAATGATCGACTCCCTCAGGCGGGTCCACCAAGTCGCAATCGCCGTCTTCGCCGACGGTGAGCAACACAAAGCCGATCCCGCAGCCGCGGACTATCACGCGGCCTAACCCGCGCGCCCGGCCAGCTCCCAGCAGATGGGGGTTGGCCGGGCCGCTGATGCACCCGAACTCACCAACCCCGACGGAAGGAACCACGGTGAGCGACTCAGAGTACTGGGAACAATGGTGCGGCTCGACCGTCCAGTCCGAGCAACGCATCAAACGTCACGCAAAGATCCGTTACGTCAACGGGATTCGTTGGATTACCTATCCCGACGAGATCAAGGGCGTCAAGGTCATCGTCGATATGCCCTTCAACGCTTCCACCAAATCCTGCGACCAAGGCCGCCACGACGACTGCCCACATCGCCTCGGCGGACCCCAAGAGGGCGGGGTGACGTTAAAGGTGTCCCTTCCCGGTTTCACCTGGAGGTGTGGTTGCCCATGTCACACCGATCCATTCCGGGCGGGCCGGCTGTTCTGACCTCAGCAGAATCTCCGGGGCCCGGCCAGCTCCCCAGTCACTAGGGGCTTGGCCGGGCCCCTTTTTCTTCCGGCTGCCCCAGCGGGTGGCGGCGCGCCCCGCGCGACCGCCCAATCGGCCCCTACGGGGCCGAAATCCGTAGCCCCTCAACTTCTTTAGCCGTCAGCAGGGTGCTCACAGTAAGCGGCCGGGGGCCCGACCGGTCAACCCACGCCCACCCCGGGGACCGCCGTACCGAGTGACTGTTGGCGGCCCTATGCCAGCTCGCCGAAAGGCGCTGCGCGCCGGCGAGCGCGGGCCGCAAACCCGGCGCCCACCCGGGTCGGACTCTTCGGGGTTGACCGCCCACCCTCACCCGCTTGCCCGCACCCCAGCGCTGACCAGCGCACCACTCATTTACAGAACGGAGCATCATCATGTGCTACAACCGCATCGCGATCCTGGGTCATCTTCGTACCGAGCTCGTCGACGGCAGTTGCAACCCTAGCCGCGGCCTCGCCGAGCTCAGCGCCCCTCTGTTGGTCGACGACAGCTTTACCACCCTGCTGTACAAGATCGCCGACGGCCGTCCTCTGCGCGCCGCCCTCTTGTGGAGCCGCATCGGCGACCACCTCAGCGGACAGTCTCGTATCGAAGCCCTCACCTTGGCTGCGGTCTTCGCGCTCAAAGGCGGTAACCCTGGCATCTGCGCCTCGCTGATCAACCGCGTCGACGTCGCGGTCCGTCGCGACCACACCGGTACCCCCGCCATGATCGACGTTCTCAAGCTTGACCACCGCGTCCAAGAGCACTTGCCCCATCCCGTCGCGTGAAGCCCAACACTCTTCCTGGGGCCCGGCCAGCTCCCCATCACCAGGGGTTGGCCGGGCCCCCCTTTTTCTTCCGGTGAAGTTGGGGTGGCGGCGGCGCGCCCCGCGCGACCGCCCAAGCGGCCCCTACGGGGCCGAAATCCGTAGCCACTCACCCTTCTTAGCCGTCAGCAGGGTGCTCACAGTAAGCGGCCGGGGGCCCGACCGGTCAACCCACCCCACCCCGAACTACGCAGGCCGAGTGACCTTTTCGGCCCTATGCCAGCTCGCCGCAAGGCGCTGCGCGCCGGCGAGCGCGGGCCGAAAACCCTGCTCCGCCCGGGCCGGACTCTTCGGGGTTGACCGCCCACCCTCACCCGCTTGCCCGCACCCCAGCGCCGACCGGCGCACATCATCGCCATTCCAGAACGGAGCACACCATGACCGCAGTTATCGACCCGTGGGCCATCAGCGAACACGACGAAGCCCAATCCCTGACCTCATATGGCGACGCCGGCCAGGGCTCGCACGATCAGGAAGCCGAAATCGACGAACTCGCCGTCGTCCAGGTCGCCGAGGATGGACTCCGGTTACGGTTGCGCGGAGCCGAACGCGATGAAGCAGTGCGCCGCATGCACGGACGCGTCGAGCTGGACCTGATCGCCTGGCGCCTCTACACCACCACGCGCACCGTGCACCGCGTCGCAGCGCGTCTCGGCCTGACCGACCACCACACCACCCGTCGTGAACTGGCCACTACAGCGGCGGGCGGCTAGTGCCGAAAACACCCTCTCCGGGGCCCGGCCAGCTCCCCAGTCACTAGGGGGTTGGCTGGGCCCCCCTTTTTCTTCCGGTTGCGGTGGCGGCGGCGCGCCCCGCGCGCCCGCCGCATTGGCCACCTCACGGTGGCCACCGGGTTGGTAGCCCCTCACCTTTAAGCCGTCAGCAGGGGTCGCAGTCTAATCGGCCGGGGGCCCGACCGGTCAACCCACGCCCACCCCGAACTACGCAGGCCGAGTGACCTTTTCGGCCCTATACCAGCTCGCCCAAGGCGCTGCGCGCCGGCGAGCGCGGGCCAAAAACCCTGCTGCGTTCGGCGCGGACTCTTCGGGGTTGACCGCCCACCCTCACCCGATTAACCGCTCCCCCAGCGCTGACCGGCGCACCACTCAGCACACAGAACGGAGAACACATCATGGACCACGAATTCGACCTCGCTTTCAACCTCGTCGACGAGGCCGCAGGCCGCATCCAGCACCAGCAGTACGGCATCACCCGAATCCAGTTTCACAACCACGGTGACGCCGAACTCACCACCGTCCACGACTACACCCGCGAGGACGGCCACCGCCTGGTCCTGATCGCCACCGACACCCACGGCCAGATGGCCGCCGTCGAAGCGACCGCACCGGACCTCAACACCAAGCCGCACACCCGCATTCTCAAAGTCCGCGTCGGCGACCTCACCTTCCACGCAGTCCCCGGCCATGACTGGTGCTACCGCGCCACCCACGCCGGCCACACCTACACCCTGGCCGCCGGAATCGGTGACCAGCCGATGTGGACCGTCGCACTGGACACCAACCCGCCCCTCGCCCACGAGGACCTCGAAACCGCGCTCGCCGACATCGCCGCCGCCCACCCGGTAGCGGCCTAACCCGTCGCCCAGCGGGGCCGGGCCGGCGTCCCACAGTCCGACGTCGGCCCGGCCCCTCCCATTTCCAGAAAGGACTCACCCTCATGACCGAAATCGACTACGCGCTCGCATGGGACTTCATCGACCCCGCCGACGGCAAGCCCCGCCAGCTGCGCTTCCGGCGAAACTTCGCCCCCCGCAACGATCCACGCATCTTCGACGGAACCGGACAACTCGTCGCCGTCGTGGCAGATGCAGACCGCGCCGACAACGGAGACGAAATCGCCATCAGCCGCCCCGGCGTGCTATTCGACGACGTCGAAACCGCACTCGAGGGATGGCACGACTGGGCCACCCTCTACGTCGACGACAACGACATCGACCGCACCATCAACCTCGGCGCCATCCGCGAACGTATCCGCGCGGCGGGCCTGACCTGACTCCCGCGGCGCCCGGGCCCGGCCAGCTCCCCAATTACACGGGGTTGGCCGGGCCCCCCTTTTTCTTCCGTCCGGTGAAGTTGGGGTGGCGGCGGCGCTGCCCGCGCGCCCCCCAAACGGCCCCTGCGGGGCCGAAATCCGTAGCCACTCACCCTTCTTAGCCGTCAGCAGGGTGCTCACAGTAAGCGGCCGGGGGCCCGACCGGTCAACCCACGCCCACCCCGAACTACGCAGGCCGAGTGACCTTTTCGGCCCTATGCCAGCTCGCCGAAAGGCGCTGCGCGCCGGCGAGCGCGGGCCGCAAACCCGGCGCCCACCCGGGCCGGACTCTTCGGGGTTGACCGCCCACCCTCACCCGCTTGCCCGCACCCCAGCGCTGACCAGCGCACTTCATCACGATCCGAAACGGAGAAAACATCATGAGCGCATACGTCGTCGAGGCCGAACAGATCAATGTCCTGCTGTGGGCCGGCCGCTACGGATTTCGCCGGCCCTGCGGCAACCTCACCTGGGTCTACGACAACCCGATCCGGGTCAACCAACTCACCGACGACAACCTCGACCAGGTCGGGCAGATGCTCGTCGACGCCAACACCGCCTCAGTCAATCACTGCTACTTCGACAACCCCGTCCATGAGCCCTACGAGTACCGCTACAGCCGGCCGCTGCACACCAGCTGGTCGGTCGTCGAAGTCCTCAAGGCGTTGCAGTGCTACGAATACCAGGCCAGCGACCCCAAGGACTGGCCAACCTCCGAGGCCTACGCGTTCTGCCGCGAACTGCAGAACATGTTGATCCAAGCACTCCACGGCTATGACCCCGCCCCGTGGAGCATTACCCGCACCAGCCTGCCCGCCGCCTACCGCCGCAGCGCCTAACCCGCTGTCCGCCAACACGAAAGGAGCTGTCCCGTGATCATCAACGGCACCATATCCCGCACCCTCAGTGGCGGCCGAGACGTCGATATCCCCTTCTTCATCGACACCACCACCGGCACTTACAGCCAGTGGGGACACGACACGATGACCCTCGGCGAGAACGTCGACCTGCTCGAGGCACTGCGCGATACCGCCTGCGAGATCACCTAACCGCCACCCATCTCGGGGCCCGGCCAGCTCCCCAAGTACACGGGGTTGGCTGGGCCCCCCTTTTTCTTCCGGTTGCGGTGGCGGCGGCGCGCCCCGCGTGCCCGCCGCATTGGCCACCTCACGGTGGCCACCGGGTTGGTAGCCCCTCACCTTTAAGCCGTCAGCAGGGGTCGCAGTCTAATCGGCCGGGGGCCCGACCGGTCAACCCACGCCCACCCCGAACTACGCAGGCCGAGTGACCTTTTCGGCCCTATGCCAGCTCGCCCAAGGCGCTGCGCGCCGGCGAGCGCGGGCCAAAAACCCTGCTGCGTTCGGCGCGGACTCTTCGGGGTTGACCGCCCACCCTCACCCGATTAACCGCTCCCCCAGCGCTGACCGGCGCACCACTCAGCACACAGAACGGAGAACACATCATGCCCACAACCACTTTGCGTACCGAAGCAGACATCGTTGCGGCTGCCGCGGCGCTGCTGGGCTTCGCCCCCACCAATAGCATTGTGGCCTACATGCTGCACCGCGATCCCACCGGCGACATGGTCGTGCGCACCGCGATTCGCTTCGACGTCACCATCTCAGTCCAACAAGCCGCCCGCTTCCCGGCCACCGTCAACCTGCAGCCTGCGACCAGCCACGCCGCCGTGCTCCTGGCGATCTGCGACCACACCCACGAATGGCACGCCCTCACCATCATCAACGCCCTGCGCGCGGCTCTGCGCGCCGCCGGTATCCCCGTACTGCGCAGCATCATGACCCCCGATGTCACCACCGAGGGCCAGTGGTACGACCCCGACAGCGGCGCCACCGGTCCCACCTACCCCTACACAGACTCACTCGTCACCGCCCACCGCGTCCTTGGCGGTGACCGAGTCACCCCCGCCCGCAGCGACATCGAAGCCGAATTCGCCTACCTGCCCCCCGCCCCACCAATGGCACTTGGTGATCACGGCGCGCTCGTCATCCAGGTCGCCCAAGAGGTCGCCGACGCCCTGCAAGGCCAACCGATCAACCGCAACCTGCCCACCCGCGCCGGCATCGCCATCACCACCGACGTCGGCGTGCGCGATGCCATGATCGCCGCGGCAGCCGAACACACCGACACCGCCGCCTACCTCTGGACCCACATCGCCCGCCGCCTGCGAGGCCAGCCACGCGCCCAAGCGCTCACCATCGCCGCCGCCTGCTATTGCTTTCTGGGCGACACCATTCGGGCCGGCATCGCCGCACAAGCGGCTCTCACTGAGGCCGAAACCACCCAGACCCCGCCGCCGCGGCTGGCTCTCATGCTGCTCACTGCCCTGCACTCTGGCATAGCGCCCGAACAAATTCGCCGCGCCATCATCGAAGCCACCAACAGCGACTAACCGCCACCGTCCACCGGGCCCGGCCAGCCCTAATTACACGGGGTTGGCCGGGCCCCCCTTTTTCTTCCGGCTGCGGCGTTAGCGGCGCGCCCCGCGCGACCGCCCAAGCGGCCCCTACGGGGCCGAAATCCGTAGCCCCTCACCTTCTTCTAGCCGTCAGCGGGTGTCCAGTCTGACCGGCAGGGACCCCGTCGCTGTCAACCCACGCCCGGCGGGCTCGCCCGTTCTCCGCTCCCGCCGGCCTAGCCGGCCAGGCTCTCGCTGCGCCCGGGCGGCACCGGCGGCATTTCTCGGCCCTACGCCAGCTCGCCCCAAGCGCTGCGCGCCGGGCTCGCCGGGCCGAAAATCCGCCTCCTGCTGATCCGCCGGCCTCTTCGGGGTTGACAGCGCCACCCCGCCGGTCCCCCTACACCCAGCGCTGATCGGCGCGAACCAACACCGTTTCTACGAAAGGAACAACTCTCATGGCACACGAACTCGACTCCACCGATGGACAGGTCTCCTTCGCCAACTCCCGCTCCGACGCCTGGCATCGCCTCGGTCAATCGGTCGGGCACGCGATGACCGCCGCCGAGGCACTGCGGGCCGCGCACCTGGCCGGCTGGAACGTCCGCAAGATGCCCCTGCAGGTTCCCCAAGAACCCGTCCTCGACGACACCGGCGTCACCACCCCAGCGCCCCTGGCGGTGCCCGACTTCTACGCGACCGTGCGCACCAACCCCATCAACGGCCGCCTTGACGTTCTCGGGGTCGTCGGCAGCAAGTACGAGCCTGTCCAAAACGAGGCCTCCTGCGACCTGCTCGACGCATTGGTGGATCAAAGCGGCGGCGCGCACTTCGAGACCGCCGGCGCCCTGCGCGGCGGACGGGAAACGTTCGTCACCATGAAACTGCCCAGCAGTATGGTCTTCGACGGCAAAGACGGCACCAAGGACCGCACCGACTTCTACCTCGCGGCGCTCAATTCACACGACGGCAGTTCAGCCTTCAGATTCATCGTGTCCCCGGTACGCATCGTGTGCGCCAACACACAAAGTGCGGCCATCGCCTCGGCCAAGGCCAGCTTATCCATCCGCCACACCGGCGGTGCGCGGGCCTCGATCGCCGAAGCCCGTAACGCCCTCAAGCTCAGCTGGCGTTACATCGAAGCATTCGAAGCCGAGGCCGCCGCGCTCTACGCCGCACCGATGGACACCGAACAGATGCGGTCCTTCGCCAACACACTGCTCGAGGTCGACTCGGCCAGCACCGCCGCCACCCGGCGCCACCGCCGCGAACGCGCCAGCGGGATCGTCAAGCTGTGGACGTCCTCACCCACCATCACACCCATCGCGGGCACCCGATGGGCGGCCTACAACGCCGTCACTGAATACCTGGACCACGTCGTGCCAGTCCGCGGCGCCAGAACCGCCCACGACGCCAGCACGGCCCGCGCGCTGCGGACCGTCACCGCGGCCGCCGGCAGCGGCGCGCTCAAGGCGCACGCGTTCCGTCTCCTGCAAACCCTGTAGCCGCCCGCCGGCGGCAACCCCGGGGCCCGGCCAACACCTGCATCCGCGGGGTTGGCCGGGCCCCCCTTTTTCTTCCGCAGTGCCCCTGCCGCCGTTGCATACGCCACCGCTCGCCAGCCCGTCGCCAGCAACGCGCTCCGCGCGCGCCGCACTCCGGGCGCTCGCGACAAACAGCTCCCAATCCGTTCCGCCCGGCAATGCCCGCCGACACCTACCCGCCACACGCCCATCGCTGACACTGCATTGGGCTCTCGCAGCGCTGCGTTCCACGCGCCGCACTGCGCATCACCAGGATCCTCCTACGACAGACTCCGCCACCCCGTCGACAGGCACAATGCCGTTACCGCCCATGCGCTCACCACAGGGTCGGGTCGGTCGACCCCAGCAGCGCCGCCTCGACGGCTTCGGCGTCCCACCCATGGCGCACCGCTTCGCGCAGCGCCACTGCCCGCGCGCGGCGCGCTTTAATCCCGTGATCGCCGCGGCGAACGACCACCCGGCCGCCGCCGCGCCGAGCGCGCGCCATCATCTGCATGTTGTCGCGTTGCGAGCCGCCGATGATGTGCAGCAGACCGATCTGGCCCCGCCGGCTCACTCGAACGCACGCCGGGTTATCACAACCATGCAGTGCGCGCACCCACGGCTCCAACGCTCGCCCCTGCAAGGCCGCGGCGAGCGCATAACGGTTGGCCCGGACCATGATCCGCGCGCCGCCACGGCGCACCCAAAAGCGCCCGTACCCATCCGCGCCGATCGCCGAACACCAGATCGCACAGTCCTCCGCACCCGGGCCGCGAACAACGTTCGCCTCGAACCGCAACAACTCCTCGACATGCGCCCGCGGATCGACCACCAACCGTAGCGGTTGCGAAACCCCCATAACTCCCACTGCTTTCGGCTCCAGCGACCCCAAGTCGCCTGTCGCCGCCATCATCTCAGCGCACACCGACACCGCGACCGAACCTGCACTAGGCCCGCGCTGACACCGGCTCTCCCACGCGCCCATCCGCGTACGCACCCGCGCCGCTAAGCCCATTGGCCGCCAGACTCTGCGCAGCCGACGCCCGCGCCGTTCCCTCACCAACGCCCACGGACGCCTGGACCGGCTCAGCCACCGCCTCAGGTGATTCGACCTCGCGGATCAACTCGCGCACCGCTTTCTCGCTAACCCCGGCCATGCGTGCAATCTCGCGCAGCGTCTCCCCGCGGTCACGCATCGACCGCAGCGCCAGGCCGCACTGCCGGCGCTGAACCGCGCGCCGCTGCGCGGCCTGCTCGACCAACACCTGCTGACGCCCGGCCAACCACACATCGACCGCCTCGGCCCGATCGCGCGCGTCGAAAAACGCCGCGAGATCCTCGACGTTGGCCTTCGTGCGTCGGATGACTTCTTCCTGCGCCGCGGCCGCCGCTTCGCGCGCCGCCCGCCGGGCTCCCTTGCTGACCGCCTTGTTTCCCATCCATCACACGCTAAAGCCCGCAAAACCCTTACGCCGCACCCGGACACAAAAATCTCACCACTGCCCCCGCTCCCCATGCCCGGACCCGACCACTCACCACACCAGCCCACCGGCACTTAGGCCAACCTAACTACCACCACTCACTGAACATCACACCTCTTGCACTCAGGGTGACGATTCGGTAACGGCGGTTTGTGAGAGCACCTCCCGGGCATCATCTTGTCGGTCGCGGGCGTCGCGTAACGCCCGAGGCGATGTGAGAGTTGAACCGTGGTGATGTCGCGGTGATGGGCTTACACAAGCTGACCGCCGGAGACGGGTACATGTACCTGATACGGCAAGTCGCGGCCGCCGATGCCACCGAGCGCGGTCGCCCCAGCCTCAGCGACTACTACAGCACCAAAGGTGAATCCCCCGGCGTGTGGATGGGCGGTGGTCTGGCCGCACTCGGCCAGCCCGTCTCACGCGACCCCTCTGACCCGATCGTCGCCGACCTATGGGCAGTGGCGGCGGGATCTCAGGTCAGCGAAGACCAAATGAAAGCCCTATTCGGGGAAGGCTTGCACCCCAACGCCGATCGAATCACCAAGCATCTGACCGGCATTGGCCTGGGCCAATCCGGGGCGCTTGCTGCCGCACGGCTGGGTCGCCCGTTTGCCGTCCACGACACCGAAAACCAGTTCGTCACCCGGTTGCGCCAGGCCTACCGCGACTACAACATCACGGTCGGCAGCGGTGAACACGACAGCATCGCCGCCGACGTGCGGGCCCGGATCCGCACCGCGCTCGGGCGCGAGATGTTCACCGAGAAGCACGCTCGCCCGCCCGCCGATGACCGGGAACTGTCGGGATTCATCGCACGCAATTCACGAGCAGCCACCACCGCAGTGGCCGGCTACGACCTGACCTTCACCCCGGTCAAATCCGTCTCAGCGTTATGGGCGATCGCGCCGACACCGATCGCTCGCGCGATCGAGGAATGCCACCGCCAGGCCGTAGCCGACACGCTGCGATTCCTCGAAGAACACGCCGCGTTTTCCCGCATGGGCGCCCACGGTGTTGCTCAGGTCAACACCACCGGATTGATCGCCGCCGCCTTCGATCACCGCGACAGCCGCGCCGGAGATCCCAACCTGCACACCCACCTGGTGATCAGCAACAAAGTGCAAGCGATCGCCGCCGACGGCGTCCCGCGCTGGCTGGCCTTAGACGGCACCCCCCTGCACCACGCCACGGTCGCGGCCTCGGAGTTGTACAACACCCGCCTCGAAGCCCTGACAATCGCGAAACTGGGCGTCGACTTCGCCGAAACCGCGGCCAAACCCGGCAAACGGCCGGTGCGCGAAATCGTCGGCATCCCCGCCGAACTAATAGAGAAATACTCCTCACGCAGCGCGGCGATCGACCACCGCGTGGGCCAGCTGGCCAAGCAATTCCACACCACCCACGGGCGTGAACCCACCGTGGTCGAGATGCTCGCACTGTCCCAGCAGGCCACCTTGGAAACACGCCAAGCCAAGCACGAACCACGCTCGCTGGCCGAGCAGCGCCACGCCTGGCGCGTGGCTGCCGTCGAAGTGCTCGGCAGCCAACGAGCCCTCACGGCCATGGTCGCCGACGTCACCAACCAAAGCCCGTCCCAACAAGTCGCCATCACCGATCAATGGGTCGACGAGCAGGCCGCCGCCGTGATCGCCACCGTCTCAGAGAACCGAGCCACCTGGACGGTCAACCACGTACGCGCTCAAGCCCAACGCGCCCTGCGTTACGCCAACCACCCGGGCGGACCCGACCTGGTGAACCGCATCGTCGCCAGCGCGCTCGCCGCGCACAGCATCACCTTGAGCAGCCACGCCGACACGGAAAAAAACGAGCCAGCGCCGCTGCTGCGGCGCGACGGTTCCAGCGTCTACACCCGCCATGACACCACCGTCTACACCAGTGCGGCCATCATGGCGGCGGAGCGGCGCATCCTGGCCGCAGCCACCCTGCGCAACGGGCGCGCCGTCGATGACACCAGCATCGGTTTAGCGCTGGCCGAAACACATGCCAACCACGGCCTGGAACTCAACCAAGGACAAGCCGCCATGGTGCGCGACATGGCCACCTCCGGAGCCCGCCTGCAGCTCGCACTCGCCCCCGCCGGCACCGGCAAAACCACCGCCATGACCGCCCTGGCTGCTGCCTGGCGCAACAGTGGCGGCACCGTCATCGGGTTGGCACCCACCGCCGGCGCGGCCGAAGTCCTGGCCCAAGACCTCGCCTCCCCCACCGACACCATCGCCAAACTCATCCAGCTCGCCGACACCGGCCACGGCAGCCCCGCCGCCGCCGATGACCCCGCTCGCACGTGGTTCGACCGCATCGGATCAGACACCCTGCTCATCGTCGACGAAGCCGGCATGGCCTCGACCGCAGACCTCGACACCCTCATCGCCCACGCCCTTGCCCGCGGGGCCAGCGTGCGCCTCATCGGCGACGACCAACAACTGGCCTCGGTCTCGGCCGGCGGTGTCCTGCGCGACCTGGCCGAGCGCCACGACACCGTCACCCTGAGCACCGTCGTGCGCTTCACCCACCCCGAAACCGGCAAGGCCGAAGCCGCCGCCAGCCTGGCGATGCGCGCCGGAGATCCCGCCGGAATCGGCTTCTACATCGACCACCACCGCGTCCACGTCGGCGCCGATGCCACCGCCGCCGACCTGGCCTACACCGCGTGGGCCGCCGACCGCGCCGCCGGGCGTGACTCCATCCTGCTCGCCCCCACCAATGATCTGGTCGCCCAACTCAACGAACGGGCCCGCCTCGACCGGCTCACCCACACCCCCAACTCCCCGGCCAGCAACCCCCACGATCCCCACTCGGCGGCCACCGTCACCCTCGCCGACGGGCTAACCGCCTCTGCCGGCGACTGGGTCGCCACCCGCAAAAACGCCCGCTGGCTACGCACCACCACCCACGGCGCCTGGGTCAAAAACGGCCACCGCTGGATCATCCGCACCGTGCACGACGACGGCTCGATCACCGTCGTCCCCCTGCGCGGTCCGGCCACCCCCGTGCGCCTCCCCGCCCGCTACGTCACCACCTACACCACGCTGGGATACGCCAGCACCATCAACGCCGCCCAAGGCATGACCGCCGGCGGCCGCGACACCGAAGGAACCTGCCACATTGTCGGCTCCGACCGCCTCTCACGCCAACAGCTCTACGTCGCGCTCACCCGCGGCCGCACCGAAAACCATCTCTACGTCTCGACCGCCGAAGCCGACCCGCACCGCATCCTGACCCCCAAAGCCACCCACCCCCCCACCGCCGTGGACATCCTGACCACCATCCTGGGCCGCGACGGCGCCCAACAATCCGCCCACACCCTCGCCGCCGCCGAAACCGACCCCTTCAACCGGCTGCACCTGGCCGCCGACATGTATTCCGACGCGCTGACCGCCGCCGCCGAACAAAACGCCGGCCCCGACGTCATGGCCCGCATCGACACTGCCGCCGCACACCTGGGCCACCACCTCACCGACGCCCAAGCCTGGCCCGTGCTGCGCCGCCACCTGGCCCTGTTGGCCATCGAAGGACACGACCCCATCGACGCACTCCACGACGCCGCGGCCACCCCGCTGGGCGACGCACATGACCCGGCCGCCGTCCTGGACTGGCGTCTGCCAGCCCCCACCGGCGTCGACGCGGCAGACCGTGGACCGCTGCACTGGCTGCCCGCCATCCCCGACGTCATCACGACCGACCCAACATGGGCGACCTACCTACACGCCCGCGCTGACCTCGTGCGAGAGCTCGCCGATCACATCCGCGGCACCGCCCGCGCCTGGGATGCCACCACCGCACCCGCCTGGGCGCGGCCCCTGCTCGACGGCAACCGCAACCTGCTGGCCGAAATCGCGGTCTTTCGCGCCGCCCACCACGTCGATCCCGCCGACACCCGCATCACCGGCCCCGAACAGCACGCCAACCGCTCCGCGATCATCCAACAAGTCATCCACTCGCGCCTCGACGCCGCCCTGACCCGCGCCGGCGCCGACACCGCCCGCTGGCGCCAACTGGCCGACACCATCAACCCCCACCTCACCGACGACCCCTACTGGCCGCGGCTGGCCACCCACCTTGAGGGCGCCGCCCGCGCCGGCGCCGACGTCTCCGCCCTCCTCCACGACGCCGCCACCCAACACGGGCCCCTGCCCGCAGACATGCCCGCCGCCGCCCTGTGGTGGCGCCTGGCCGGCACCCTCGCACCCCCCTCACTGGAAGGCACCGACACCAAACTGCGGCCCCCCTGGACCGCCGAGCTGCACCACCTATTCGGAACCCGCATCGCCGAAGCCATCATCACCGACCCCGCCTGGCCCGGCCTGGTCGCCGCGGTCACCGCCGCGAGCTGGCCCCCACACGATCTGCTCGCCGCCGCCGCCGAACACCTGCACGACATCTCGGCCACCCAGACCATCCGCCCCGACGAATACGCCCGCCTGCTCACCTACCGCGTCGAACTGCTCACCCACCACGCCGCCACCATCGACCCCGACATCCCCCACCCCGCCGAGCGCGCCGAAACATTCACCGGCCAACAGCAATTCGACCTCACCGACCACCACATCGGTGACGCCGACCTGCACGAGCCCCCACCCGACCCCCACGACTACTCCTACGGGTTCGTCGAAGACGACCTCGGCGACCTCGACATCGCCGACCTGCCCACCACCCGCCCCCACACCCCGGCCCACGTCGACGACATCGACATCCCCGCCCTACGGGCCCGCCGCGACGCCGCCCACCACCACGCCCGCCAACTCGTCGACGCCATCCTGTCCGGCGGCGGTGGACCCGCTGAACGCGCGGCCGCTGCAGAACTCGCCAAGCTGCACCAACGGCTCGTCGAACAACGCCCCTACCAGCAGGCTCTCGCCCAGGCGCATGGCCGCTGGGTGCACGCCGAAGACACCGCCGAGCTGCACCATCAACTCCTCACCCAGCTTGCCGCCGCGATCACCGCGGCCACCGAACGCGGCGACCACGACATCGCGGACCGCTACCAGCAACACCACACTCAGGTCAGCGAACAAACCGAGCACGTCGACGCCGCGGTACGCACCGCGCGCGACCGCCTCGAGGGTGCGCGCGCCGACCTCATCGACAGCGCCGGCGGCCAGGCCGGCATCGTCACCGAACACCACCTGCACGCGCGCCGCGCGCAAGCCGTGCGCGCCGACACCGACACCCTCAACCTCGCCCGCCGACGCGCCCGCAACCTTGATGACCAGCTCGCCCGCGCCGAAGCCGCAGCCGCCCGCTCGCTAGCCCAAACCCCCGCCCACACTTACGATCTGGGCGCCGATCTCGACCAGCTTCAGGCCGAAGTCGACTTCCTGGACGCGGCCAGCGCTGCCAGCCCCGCCGCCCTCTACACACCTCCGCCGGCCGCCCTCGATGGCCTCGACGACGCGCATCGCCGCGCCGTTAGCGCGCTGACCACCAACATTCACAGCGTCCAGCTGCTCCACCTGCATCCCGGTGCCGACAAAACAGCCACCCTGAGCGCCCTCGCCGACACCGCCCACCACCACAACAAGACCACCTTGGCGGTCACCGGCTCCGACAACGCCCCTGACCACACCTACGCCGACACCACCACCAGCATCGACGACTACCGCGCCGACCTCACCGCCCAGCGACACAAACCACCGCTGGGCAGCCTGATCATCGTCGACGACGCCGACACCCTCACCCCGGCACAACTGCGCTGGCTCGCCCACACCGCCGCGGCCACCAACACCAAACTTGTACTGGTCGCCACCCCCGGTGATCGACAGCCCACCCACACCCTGATCGCCGTGCTCACCAACGACCTGCCCAACACCCAACACCTCGGCACCCCCGACCCCGGCCGCACCCAACCTCGCACCGCCATCGAGCGCGCCGAACACTACCTCGCCGCCACCAGCACACCCAGCCCCGAGCGCAGCCGCGCCGTCGAAGTCCTGTACCAACGCACCCAAGTGCTTGCGCAGCTGCGCGACATCGCCGCCACCGCACAGCGATTGGACTCCATCGCCGAACGCGACCGCACCCGCGGCCGCCACCAGAACCGCGGCAACGGCCTCGAACTCTAAAGTTCACCCGATCGCGGCCGACCTCGCGCCTTCGACACCAGTGGGTCTACGCAGGTTTCCCACTCGTCGCTCTCCGCACTTTTCTGCGTCGTTCACCGAATTTCGATCGTGCATCGGGTGGTTACGAGCGATGACCTCGAATCGGCTAGTGACGTACAGCCTGCGATCTCACGCGGCTGTAAGCCAGCAAATGGAACACCGCGACGGTACGATCAACACACGGAGGTCATCCCGGCGGGCGACGCAGCCCCCGACCTCATTCATCGAAATCTTCGGTCCTTCTCCATGTTTCGTGAGGATAGCTATGTGCGACGAACTGTTTTCTGGCTTCAGTGAAACCGGGTGGGATGAGGCTCCCTGGGACGTCGAACCGACCTTCACTACCGCCGAGTTGCAAATCCTCCTTAACCCCGAGCTCTCGGTCGCAGAGGCGGCCGAACGCGTGGGTTGTGTCGAACACGACGTGCGGCGCTTGCGGCGAACGTCCTGACTCTCCTGGTTACAGGTGGCGGATGGTCGCCGCCCGTTTCAGGCTGCCGCACGTGTCACCTCGCGGCGCTGTGTGACACGGGCCCACGGGCTGGGTACGCAGAGATTGTCTGACCAGCACGCAGAACGGAGAAACACTCATGGGCAACGTCTACGTCGAACCGCGACCCAAAGGCCGCGAAGGAGACGCTATCTCGCACTATGTCGTCGAAGACCACGCTGATAGCGAACTCCACCGGGCCTCAACCCAGCAGGATGCGATCGACTGGGCAAAAAAGCAGGGTCATTCACCACTGGTGGCGCGCGTTCGGCATCTCACCGACAAGAAGAAGCCGGACCAGTGGCGGGCCGTCTGACTCGACATTGTCGGACAGGCGCTAGTGGATTTGGTTGGTGAGCTTGGTGACCAGTGCGGTGTTGAGGTAGCTGGTGGCCGCAGGTCCGCCGGTATTGAGGGCGGTGATGGTCGCGGGATCATCGATGACGACCAGGGTGCCCCCGAAACTGGTGTATTTGGCGGGCAAGCCGGCGTACCCGCCGCCGCCGGCGGCGGGGTCGGTCCGCAATAGCAGCATGACGTCGCTGCGCTGGCCGATGTAGTCGACGTCGTTGATGTTGAAGGGAACCTGCGGTGGGCCGCCAGGGCTGCGCTTGTAGTGGGGGTTGTAGGTGAAGCCGATGCTTTCCAGGTAGCTACTCGGCGGTGACGGGGTCGCCGCGGCCGTGGTCGTGGTCGTGGTCGTGGTGCCTGTGTAGTTGATCACGACGGCCGATTTGCCGAGAAAGCTGCGGTGCTCGGAGCGGATCGTGTTCTGCTCGGATTGCGCCTTGTCCAGTAGCGTCTTGGCGGCGTCGGTGCGACCCAGTGCCGTGGCGACCCAGTTCAGTTGTGTCTGCCACGTCCAGTCTTGGCTGTTGTCGGCGGGCCGGGTCAGTGTCGGCGCGATCGAGGCCAACGCGTTGTAGGTAGGTTGGTCGACGTCGCCGGTGTCGATGATCAGGTCGGGTTTGGCCGCGGTGATGGCGGCGGCATCAGCGGCCGCGAATACCGGTGGGGTTGAGTGCATGAGCGGTTGCAACCAGCTCGGTGTGGTGGCGCCAGCGGCGTTGATCAAGACCGGCTGAGCGCCCAGCGAGAGCACAGCATCGGGGTCGCCGGGTCCGAGTGCGGCGATGGCCACCGGGCGGTGCTCGAGTTTGAGGGTGCCGAATTTGGTGTTCAGGGTTTGTGGCTGGTAGGGGCCCAAGTCGCCGCTGGTGTGACCGAACAGGTGAATGCCCACCACGGTGGCCGCGACCAGGGCAGCAACAAGCACTGTCGCGCCCACGATGAGACGAGTGCGTTTGCGGCCCTTGGGCGTTGGTGCGGAACCGGCAGGGCCAGTCGGCGTTGGGCCGGACGGTACACCTGCGAACTGTTGGGGCATAGCACTGTTCGGTGGCGCGGCTGCTCCGCGGGGATCATAGGCGGGCCACACCGGCTGGGCGTGGGGCGGCGTCGGTGGATAGCTCAGCGTGGGATTGGTCGCGTTGCTCGCCCGGGGCCCGGTGGGGCCGGTGGTGGTCGGTGGCGCAGGGTTATTGGTGAATGCGGCGCTGGTCGCCGCGGCCAGCGCGCCGGCCGTTTGGAAGCGCTGATCGGGGTCTTTGGCGAGCGCGCGGGCGATCACGTCGTCGATCTCAGGTGGTAAAGAGGGGTTGATTTCTGTCGGGTGCGGGACGGGTCGCATCAGGTGTCCGGCCAGCGTTGCCGACAATGAGTTGTCTTCGTAGGGGGTGCGGCTGGTCAGCAGCCGAAACAAGGCGCAGCCCAGGGAATAAATGTCGGTGCGGTGATCGGCCGGGCGGCCTTCGATGGTCTCGGGCGCCGCGTAGGCCGCGGTGCCGACCATCGAGCCTGTCGCGGTCAACGTGGTCGCATCGTCGAGGGCGCGCGCGATGCCGAAGTCGGCCAACAACACTCGCTCGTGATCGCTGCCCGGTGACGAGATTAGGAAGTTTCCGGGTTTGATGTCGCGGTGCAGCACCCGGCGCGAGTGTGCGTAATCGAGTGCGGCGGCGACGTCGGTGATGATGCGCACGATGCGGGTCGGGGTGAGGTTAGCGCGCGCCAAATCGTTAGCGGCGGTTCCTTCGACGTACTCCATGGCGATCCACAGATGCCCGTCGGTTTCGCCGCGGTTGTAGACCCGCACGATGTTGGGGTGGTTGAGGGTGGCGGCCAGGTCGGCTTCGCGGGTGAACCGGATCCGGAACTGGCGGTCCACCGACAGCTCGGCGGACAGAATCTTCAGTGCATCGCTGCGCGGCAATGTGGGGTGGCGGGCCAGGTAGACGGTGCCCATTCCACCTGAGCCCAGCACGTTTTCGATGCGGTATCCGGCGATGACGGTTCCTACGGCAAGCGGCATGAGGGGCTTACTTTCCGGTCAGCATGCGGTATTGGGCGGCCATCATCTGATGTAGTGCGTGTTCTTGTTCGTTTTGCATCTCGTAGGCGTAGCGGTCCGCGCGGGCCACACACCAGTAGGCCAGGGTCTCGTTGAAGCATTTCGCTTTGGGCATGCCACTGATCCCGCGAACCTGGTTCGGGCCGGTCATGTCAGCCACCAGGCGCGCGGCTGAGCCGCTGTCCGGGGTTTGGTAGATCCTGGTTTCCACCACCCAGGCCACCTGTTGCACGGCAGCGGATTTGAACAGCGCCGCCAAATGCACCGGGTCGTCGGGAGCCAGGTGCAGGGCGCCGTGCGCGTCATAGACGCCGTCGCTGATCGACTCGTTTTCTTGCCGGGGTGCCACGGTGCGCGCCATGAGGCCATCAGGATCCAGCGGCAGTTGAGCCATCTGATCAGGTGGCGTGGGTTTGAATTGGTCGACCAGCGGCTGCTGTACATCGAGGGTGGTGGCGATCAATTGGGCTGCCCTATCGGCGTTGTCGGCCGACGTTGCGGCTTGTGCCAACACGTATTGTCCGTGAGCGCTGAGGGCGGTCACCGTGAAACGCGGCCCCCCGGGTTCGGGGTAGTGCGCGGTCCAGGTGTAGCTCAGCGCAGTCGTTGCGGGGTACCGGGGAATCGAGACTGGTTGGGTGGGGACAGGTTTGGTGTCGAATGGCATGGTCAAGGACGCGCCTTTGGCGGCCATGTCGGCGATCGCGGCGGTGGCGTCGGCGGGGCTGGCCAGTTCCAACACCATGTTGAGCAGGTCTTTGTAGGCGCCTTTGTCGGTGTGACGGGCGCTGGAAAACCCGGCCAGCAAGTGGTGGCCGTTAAGGGCCTCACCCAGCGGGGCGCCCAGCAGCGAGTTGACCGCGTCAGTGTCTTTGACCACGCCGGATTCCATTTGCGCGAAGTCGATCAGGTCGGGGTCGACCTCCCAGGGGCCCACCACAGCGCTGGCCAGGCGGCGCCCTTCTGCCCACCCGCCTTGCAGCGCGTCGCTGGCCACGCCGATCGGGGGGCGCGGGGCGGTGGGAAAATTCCCGACATCGAGCAATGCGAGATCGACACCGTCCGAACTGGCCTCTCCCGGGGCTTTGATGGCGCTGCCCGCGATCGTCGTGCTGCATGCCACCGTGATCGCCGCGGCCGCGACGGCGAGGATCAAGGTGAGTGCGCGGACCTTCATGATGTGGTCAGCATCAGGTATTGGGCGGCGATGACTTGGTGGGCTTCGACCTCTTGGGCCGCTGTGGCTTTGAAGGCGTACCGCTCGGCGGTAGCGATGCACAGGAAACGCACGGCGCCCAGGTCGGTGCTGTCGGATCCGCGGTCAAAGCAGCGCGCTGAGGGTAGCCCGTTGATGCCGGGCGCGGAGTGGTAGCCCAGGAACGGGACGTCGATACGCACGAGACCGTCGGCGGCGCGCTGGGCGCCGGTGGTATCGACTGCCTCGTAGACGGTGGTGCGGTCGACGGCGACGCGGGCGATGCCGGCGTCGTTGTACATCGCTTGGGTAGCGATTGGGTCAGACCGAAAATGCAGGGAGGCGTGCGGGGAGTAGACCGCGGACTGATTGATGCTGGGCTCGGTGGCCGGCACGGTGCGGGCCAGCAGCCCGGTCGGGTCGGCGGGCAAGGAGGCCAGCTGGTCTACAGGTGTGGCTTGGAAGTGGTCGGCCGAAGGGCCTTGCAGGTCCAGGGTTTTGGCGATCATGTCGGCGGCTGCGGCGGCGCTTTCTTTGGAGCCGGCGAACTGGAAGAACACGTAGGGTCCGTGCGCGGTGAACGATTCGGCTTCAAAGCCTCCTGAGAGGGCGGCAACGTCGGCCACCGCGGCCGGGTAGCGCGGAATGGGGAGTCGGGTGGCCCAAATGTTGCCTGGGCGCACGGTGGCCAAGTCGGCTGCGCCCATGGCGGCTGCGGCGTCGGCGGCGTCTTGGGTGGTGGGGAAGCGCAACACTCCGTTGTCCAGGATCTTGGGATTGTCGCTGTCGGCCTGTCCTTTCGGTGGTGGCGGGGTGGCGCGGCCGCTGACGAAGCCGGCTACGAAGTGATGTGCGGTGGCGATCGGGGCGATTGTTTCGCCGCGCACCAGCACCGAAAGCCGGCCCGGGTCGGATATGGCGGTGGTGGGTGCGATTTCCGCGTTCGTCGGGCTGATGAGCTTGTCATCGATCTGCCAGGGTCCGGTTACCATGTCGGCCATGCGCTGGGCTTCGACGCGGTGCCCGGCGGCGTCATCGGCCACGTTGCCCAATGGCGGTCGGGGTCGGCGCGGATAGTTGCCGGGGTCGAGCAGCGCCGCGTTGGCCGCCGCCGGTGCTGGGCCGCCGGACTTCACGGCGTTACCGGTCACGACCGACGAGCAGCCGCTGCTGAGCGCGATCCCCGCGGTAATGAGGGCGGTCAGTAGCGGCAGTGATGCGCTCCAGCGTGCATACATCCCCGCGGTGTGAGCCATGGTTCGGTGTGTCGGTGTCACCGGGATGATTCCTGACCCCGCGGTGACTCCGTCTTTCGCGAGTGGCCTGTTTTTCCCGACCAGCGGCGCAAGGCCATGCGATCGACGAAGATCGCGCTAGCCGCCCGGCGTTCTGAAATCGCTTTGTCGGCGACCGCCATCACTGCCAGCTGTCGTACCCGGGCACCAAGTCGTCTCTCTTCCTGGCGGATTCGGTGCCATTTGGCGCCGTCGGCGTCCAGGTCAGCACTGTCGTTGAGGTAGTCGAGTGCGGCGTCGATGGCGCACTGCTGCAGGTCGGAATTGTCAGGGTAGAGCAGCGCGGCATCGCGCGCCGCGCGTTGGAGACGGGCCCGCTGAGCGGAGTTGAGATGGCGGGCTCGCGGTTGGCTCATCGCTGCGGTCACGAGCGCACTGGGTGATCCCTCGGGATCGGCTACGCCGTGTGTGCCCATCCCTCTCCCCCTTTGCCGCGTTGCCGCGCGACTGTGTCGGTCTGGAACCAGATCAGAAAATGGTAGCCGCTGCTACCAGCACGTCAGGCGCGATCGCCAATTTTGTTCATGATCAGTCGGGTGACGTCGCCCGCGCTGTGGCCTGGGGCGGGTGCAGTAGCAGCAGCAGCAGTGTCGCGGAAGTAGGTGATAGAGACCTCGACGATGCAGTTGTCGCGCGCCCCGAGCGCATGCATCTCGCGCAACCGGGTTTCTTGGTCTTGGTTTGCCACGGTGGCTTCCACGACAGAGGCGTCAGCATGCACGTCGCCGACCTCGTAGTGATAACCCACGCCGGCATCTACGCGTGCGCCAACACATCTGGTCCATTGCTCGGTGAACTTCGCGAACAGCGCATCGGCGGCGGCCATTGTCGGCAGCGCAACCACACCCTCCTCCAGGTCAATCACCGTCGGATCGTGATCGGCGTGCGAGTCCCACCACTGTTCGTGCGCGACATTGAGGACCTGGGCGTTGGTGTACACCTCACCCATCAGGATGTGGCTGAGCCCCGCGCAATCGCTTTGTCTAGCGCCGGGCCAATCCCAGAACAGCTCCCCGGGGCCGCCGAATACAGGTGCCCGGTCGATTTCGAACGACTGAGTAAATACGTGCGAGAGCTCGGTGTCGCTCAGCATCGCGTCTTTGATGACCTGGCCGGTCAGGGCGCGAGGTTTAAGGTTGGGTGCTGCCCGCACCGCGCCGTGGACAACATCGGTGCACCCGACCGTCATCGTGATCAAGACCGAGGACACCACGAGCAAGGCAAGCCGAATAACCCTGGGCGACAACCACATCCTGGTCATCGTCATTCCTTTCTTTGTGCAGCCTCGCGGCCACACGGTGAGTGCATTGCCAGCCGATTTTGAGGCCGCCCACCATCGGCGGCAGAGGTTAATGCGGGGTGACGCGGTCGGCCATGCGGGTGGCGATGGCGATGGCCTGATCGTTGCGATTGAAACCGCAGCTGTTCACGTCGATGACGACGTTGTTGCGTGCGGTAAGCGCCCGCTGGCATTGCCAACCCTCGGCGCCTTCCTGGGTATTGATGACGCTGACCATGCCGCCACGATTGGCGACGGTGCCTACCATCCAGATTCCGTCATGAAGGGCCGGGTCGGGATGCAGCGTGATGCCGTTGCATTTCTCCCAGGCTTGGGCTTGCTTGTCGACAAAGTCGTTGGCCGCCTTAGCCGTTGAGTAGTAGATCGCTCCGTCATCGACGATGTTCTCGGTCATGCGCGGGTCTGAGACCGCTTGGATCCGCACCCCCAGATAGCCGCTGTTGTCGAGTTCTCGTTGCAGCGCCGGGTGATGGACGCCGCCGCACTCAGGGTGATCGTTGTCCCCGCCGGAGAAGGCCAGCGTGTCATTCCGCGACACGTCGGCCCTAGGCGTGAGATTTGAGACGCCCAGCATGCTGTTGAGGGTCGTCACATCCAGCAGCACGCCTGGCAGCGCAGAGAGTGGCATCGTTGCCGCAGGTGTGGAGCTGGGGCTGGGCGCGGTTGACGTGGCACTCGAGCGCGGAGCGATCCTCACGTCGGCGGGTCCGTCGGAGCCGCTGGCGAAATTGATCACGAGCCCGACGCACAGGGCGGTGGCTACGACTGCGGACCCAGCCGTTATCCACGCCAACGGCAGCCGGCGACGGTTCGGTGCGGGCCGGGACGGCGACGGCGAATAGCCGGCCGGCGCGCCCCACGCCGGCATTCCCGGTGCTGCAGGCGGTATCGAAGCCGGCCCCGCAAAACCGATAGGCCGGCGAGGCAACACAGTCGTGATCTCCTCGCCCGGGCCAGGGCCGAAAGCCGGCCGTTGACCGGGTTGGTAGACATCAATTGCCTCGGCCTGGGAGTCAGCGGGAGCCGCAGCCCACTGCGGCACCACATGTGATGTTGGGGCGTCATGCGCGGCACGGGTGATCGGCACGTTGGGCTGGTCAGGCATTCGGTGTCCTCCAGGAGTAGGTGACGGCGTGGCGCAAAGGTCGGTCGCTGCGGTGGGGTGACCGTTATCAGCGCCGGCCGGGCCGCTGCCGCAGCCGCCAGGCGCGAAGTCGTTCATTTGCATGCCCCACATTGAAACACAGCATGAAACAGGGCGCAATGCTTTGAAACATTGCACTGCTGTGTTTTTATTGCTAGCGTCTGCGTCATCCCAACCGGGACCGGACACCAGCACCCACGTAAGCGCCGCGTCGTTCACCAAACGCCCGACCTCGATCACGACCCCCGCCAGCATCCAAAGACGAAAGGACCGCCCCGATGACAAACCTCCCTCCTCTCCCCAGCGAGACCCGGTCTGTTGCAAGACCGTTCGCGTCTTTGCAGCTGCCAGCTGACGTGCGCCTGTTCCACACGAACCAAGATTTGGCCTGCCGGCAAGACCCCGAGCTGTTCTTCGATGCACGCCGCCGGCACCGCGCGATCAAGCGGTGCGCCGAATGCCCCTTTCTGGGCCGCTGCGGCTACAACGCGGTCGCCACTGGCGCCACCCACGGCGTTTGGGGCGGAGTGATCCTGCCCGGCGACTACCCGCAGGACCTCAAACCCGTCTACGCATTCCTGGCCGCCCAGTTTGAGCGGCGTCGCCACGCCGAGATCGGTGATATTGCGGTGGCCCCGCTACCGCAGCCCGCCGAACACACCGAGACCCACCACCAATCCCCCAGCTTTCGTGCCGGCGCCGCATAGGAGAGCCCCATGAGTACCGTCATTTCAGAACCTCGCGCGATCGCCAGCGTCGACGACAGCGCCAGCCAACGACTCCCCGTCTGCGGCCCGGCCCGTGGATCGGGCACCGCCAAGCACGCCACAGGTCGCCGCACACCGCGCCTGACCGCCACCGTGCGCTCGACCATCCTCACCGCCGCCGCCTTAGCCCTACTACTGACCGGCTGCACCACCACAGAAGCCGGGCACCCCAGCGCCGCACCCGATCTGGGGCGCTGGCAACCACCGGCGGTCTTGCCTCAGCACCTTGCCGATCTGCTGCTCAAAGACAGCGACGTCAACACCATCGCGCACACCACCGCCATGGCCGTGCGCAAGCCGATCTCGCAGATGTGGCACGACGAGGAGACAGTGTCCAATCCCGGCTGCCTAGACATCTACCAACCGGCCGAAGCCGCCGTCTACCAAGGGAGTAACTGGACCGCGCTGCAAGGCCAAATACTTGACGACGCGGCACCCGTTGCGCCCAAGCACGCGCTGATGCAAGCCCTGATCGGCTTCCGCGACGCCGATTCAGCCCAGCAATTCTTCAGCCAAGCCAAGACACGCTGGTCGGGCTGCGCCAACCAGTCAATCACCGTCATCACACCCGGCCATGCTCCCCTTACCTGGAATCTCGGCGAGCCACAGAGCACCGACACCACCTTGGCCGCCACCCAGACCCACTCAGGCCCGAGCGTCGCCAGCTGCCAACGTGCCATGGGGATCGCCAACAACGTCATCATCGACGCTCTCTGGTGTGGCTTGGACACCACCACGCAAGCAAGCGACATCGTGGCCAAAACCACCGCTGGGATCTCCCGAGACTGAGCGCGCCCCAAGGGACTTGACGCCGGCTCGCCACGAACGGCGGGCCAGCCCCATTCCCCTCGATATCCTACCCCTTACGGAGCGACTATGTCTTGGCCCAATGCCAACCAGCAACCATCCGGGTACCCCCAGCCATACGGACACCAGCAACCCCGCCCCTATCCCCCCGCCGCGGGGCCGTACCCCCCTGGCGCGCAGCCCTACCCGCCCGGCGCGCAGCCGTACCCGCCCGGTGTGCAGCCCTACCCCCCTGCGGCACATCCCTACGTCCCGTCGCAGGTCTATCCCCCGCCCCCACAGCCACCTGCCGCCGCGGCGCCCTGGCCGGTCCCGCCGTCATCGCAGGCGAGCCACCCGATGCACCCCGCAGCCGGCGATCAACGCCTGTTTCAGGTGCGCATCAGAAAGCACACCGGCGCGATCATCCTCATGTTCAACCAGACCTACACCGTCACAGGGACTCTCGCTCAATGCGAGGCCGCGCTACGCAATGCTTTGCTGCACAATTTGCTCGCCGGTTGGTGGAGCGTGGGGTCAGCCCTGATCTGGAATTGGGTTGCCTTAGTCGAAAACCACAGTGCGCGAAAGCATCTGCACCGCCAAGCCACCCAGGCCTACACCGCCCAACGCGCTCCGTGAATTCAGCCCACCGTGCCAGCCAACCCCACGACCTTTACCTAGCTTGCGTGAGGTTGGTTGCTTTCTGACGACGCGGCCGCGACGTCGAGCCGCGCGCACTTCCTGTTACGTGATCGTCAACTCGGCGATGAGATTCTCGATCGCTTGTGCGACTTCGGGCGCAATGGGACGTTCGGCTTCGACATCTTGAAGCACTGCTAGGGGCAAGCCGGCGCCAGTCGCGGCCTCCTCCAGGCTTAGCTCTGCACGGTGGCGGGCCCCGTAAAGCCGCTGGCCCAAAGTGGCCGTCGGCGAGCCAGCAGCCCGCATCATCACATCGTTGTAGCTGCGCCGCACCCTACTCAATGCCTTCACGGCCTCAGGGCCGCCCGTGGCGTGGCGCGCAGCGCTGGCAGCAAGCCCCTCAAGCTTGCGTAGATCAGCCAGGATGGTGGTGGCTTTGGCGATGAACCCCGGCGCGGTTGGGTCAGGCAAATCAGCGATGGCCGTGCCCAGGGTTTCCATGGCCAATTCCACCGTCCGCGCCATCATCGGCGCCTGAATGGACTCGGTCAACACCTCGGTCGCCTCGTCGCTGACCGACTCACGGGTAGCAGGCATCAGAACAGGGGCGGGCGACACGGGCAACGCCGGAGCAGCGCCTCGCCGCAGGCTTGTGATGTAGCCCGAAGGCCACCCCAAAGTCTCTTCCAGCTTCGCCAGCGTTTTTGCACGTGGCCAGCTCACACCTTTTTCGAACTTAAGCAGGGCGCTCGCGTTGAGAATTCCGCGCCGGTCGATTTCGCGCTGAGAGAGCCGTAATTGTTGGCGGCGCTCAGCGACCGCGCGGCCCGCGCGCACCACCCCAGGATCCCTTTCGCCGTCCCACGACGGGTATTCGGTCTGAACCGGACTCAATGACTGGGTCGACTCATCACGTGCAACGTCCAAGGTAAGGCGCACTTCCACCCCGTCAGGTGCCCCCAGGTGCAGGGTCGTGGCACCGGTAATGAGCACCGCGCTGCGCGCCACGCCATCGACGAACATTCCGTTGGTGCTGGCGTCAATGGCCTGCCAGCCCGCGGGTTGGGGTTCGAGGCGAACATGCCGCCGCGAGACACGCTCGTCATCCACGCCGACCGCGGCCCCGGCCTCTCGACCGATAAAAGCCACGCCGGCCGCCGGGCTAAGGGTGTGAGTCGCCCGACCTACCCGCGCAATCAGCGTGGGCATGTTGGTCAGTTGGCTGGTTGTCAATTGTCGCTCCCTCGTCCGCGCTGCTGCGGTGTTATCAAACATAGCGCTCGGTGGAAGGGTACACCCCTTGGCCATGCGCCCTCTAATGAAACAGTGCATGGCCGCGATCCCTGTTAGCATCGCCTCCGCGCATACACAGAGCGTGACCGGTGACGCTGACAGCTGCCATCCAGCGGTTTTACTACCCCGATAGGCGTTACGCCCACCCGGCTGGGTGGACATACTCCGGGGTAATCCGATAGCTCGGTGCTATGGTTTTGAACATTGCGCCATGTTTAGTGCTTGCGTTAGTGTTGAGCGCAAGGCTGTGGTGTCCGTCGCCGGCAGCCGCAGTCAGAGAGGTTTCCCCATGCGCCACCTGCAGCCGCCCCCGCCAGCACAGCACTACCCGCCCACACCGGGCCTCGCGCCCGTCGGCCCCCAGCATCCCTACGGGCCGCCGATCCAGGCGCTGCACCCCCTACAACCGTTCCCGGGGCCGGTTCAGCGCGGGCCGATGCCCTACCCGCACCACTACCCGCCCAACCGTGGTGGGAGTGTTTGGGGGCCAGCCCCGTTCCCTCCACGCGCTCCCCGGGCCCGGGCAGCTGTGCGCGGCAAACGTCTGCCGCTGTACCTGGGTGCAGCGCTTGCCGTGATCGCCGCGACTGTGCTCATCACGGGATTCTGCGCGCCGGGCTTTTTCATGACCAAACAACTCGACGTCACGGCGGTGCAGGCCGCGGTCACTCACGTCTTATCGGACCCAAACGGTTACGGGGCCAGAAACGTCAGCGACGTGACCTGCAACGACGGACACAACCCCACCATCGTCAAGGGTGATACCTTCACCTGCCAGGCGACCATCGACCACATCAAACACCAGTTCGTGGTCACCTTCACCGATGACGCCGGTAGCTACGAGATCGACGCCCCGAAGGGGACGAAGGTCTAAGACATGCCACTCGACGACCCCGGCCCGCCTAAACCGCGCTACCGCAACGCTTTAGGGGCAGGCCTGGCACTGCTGGGGCTGGCGGTCATGTCGCTGATCGCCTTGCTCTTGTTCAACGTGTTGGGCAACTGGGTGTTCGCAGTCAAGCTCGAAGAGGGTTATTTTCCACCAAATTCGGGCAGTGTCGTGCGTTCGGGCCGCATCGCGGTCCTCGCCGCGACCGTGTTGATTCCCGTCGCGGCGGGTCTTGGCGCAAGCACGGTCGCCGTGCGCCCGCACCCCTTCGTGCAGGTGGTTGCGGCAATCACACTAGCGGTTATCATTCCGGTGCTACTGGTTGTGTGGCTCTGCTACGGGCTGGTTTTCTAGGCCATTGCACTGTGCTGCACTGTGTTTCGACGAATGCATCGTGCATGAATACGGTCTCGAGCACGTCCCATCCCCAGCGTCTCGCGCGGCTAGGCTAGGGGTGGCGTGTGATGTTGTCGTTGATCGCCCGGACCAGCATGACGCCCGCGGTGATGGTGTTTTGCCCACACACGCGCACATCGGCAATGATGTTGCGCCGCACGGCCATCGCACGTTCGCATTCGCTATCTTTGTGTCCTGTTGCCCCGGCGGGCAACAGGACGGTGCTGGCGATACCGTCTGTGTCGCTGACGATGGTGATCGTGGCGTGGTCAGCCGGCTGGCCGCCGGGAAAGGACACGGTGACGTCGGTAAGTCGGCACCCCTGCCACGCCGATAACTGCTCGGCTCGAAACTGCTGCGCGGCGGCCTCATCCGGGAACGCAGCGACAGCCTGGATAACCTTATGACGTCCCGGACTGGGTTCCATCAACCCTTGGACCGCCACCCCGGTATACCCCGACCCCGTGTAGGTGGCTTCTAACGCCGGCGCCACGGCGCTTGCGCACTTGGCCGGGTCTATCGACGCATCCGAGGAAAGCGACGTCGACACCTCACGCGGGTTCATCTGCACATGGTTGAGTATGTTGCTGACCTGTTCGGCAGACGCTAACAGACTGGGCAAGGCCGCGGTGTCTACCGGCGGCGCCGCTGGCGGGGCGCTCGTCGCCGATGACGTCGGCGCGGGTCTGCTCGAGGAAGGGACACGGGTGGACGACGGCGCCGCTGACTTCGGTGTCGTTGTTGACTCGTTGCTGCCCAGCACCACCAGCGTGATCACCAGCCCCGTCACCACCACGGCGGCCGCACCCGCAACCCACCATGGCCAACGCGGACGGCGCCGCGGTGGCGGGTATCCGCCCGGACCTATCCCGACTGCGCCGGCCGGGTAGGGATGCGGCTGTTGCCCGGGTAGCACAGGCCATGGCGGCGCGGCTGGCGGAACCTGCCAGTGCGAGGGGCCAGGCGGCGGGGCTTGCCAGGGCGGGGAAGCGCCAGGCGGTCGGCCGACGTGCGCCCCATGCTGCGGCGGGCCCGATGGAGGCGCGGGCGATCCACTCGGCGGGAACGGTGGCACCGGGTATTGCGGCGGCCGGGTATGCGATAGGTCCATCGTCTCCTCGCCGCGAAACTTGTGTGCGCTCATCGTTTCGTCGTCAGGCCCGGGCCCCCATTCGTCACTCATGTTGGTAAGCCTGCCTCAAAGCGGTGAATTGCTCAGTGGGATTGCGCATTAAAGGCCGTCAACCCGAAGATGGACGGCTTTGGCGCCGCCTGCGGCCCACGATTGTCAACTCCGATCTCAGGCGTCGGGGAAGCGTTGGTAACACAGGTCGTCATTGCTGCTGACAACCCCAGAGCGAAACGCGGTGATCCGGGTGAACCCGGCGGGCACGGTCTGCCCGTTGACGTCGCTGGCCACCAGGTGGTTGGTGAGCAGTCCCGCGACGGCCTTATCGAGGTCGCCGGCAGTCAACGTCAGGCCATTGCCAGATGGCAGCGACACCGGACCGGCCATTTTGCGGTGCGCGAGCCCTGTCAGACAAGCGGTCCGCAGTGCACTTACCGGCGAGTCCAGTTTCAGGCCCCGTTCGTGTTGTACCGCAAGGACATACCGCGACATCACGACCGACATGGCGGTGTCGTCGCCTTGAATCAACACATGGCCGGACTGCTCGTCAGCGGGTGCACCCATCTTCTGCAGCTGCGCCAGATCAACGGCGATGGTGTTGGTGGCCGGGCAGTAAGACGCGGGCGGGTGGGCTTGCGCATCAGGGCAATTGCCGCCGCTATAAGACAGCTGTGGCGGACTTTTTGGGGCGAAGATGGCGCTGAGGGTGTCCATCAGCGACGACATGGTCTGCTCGTTGATCGGCACCTCCCCCGTCTCGAGCCGACCGGATTGGTCGTAGGTCAACGCGATCGGCAGGTCCCCCCGACGCTGTTTGACCTCGTTCTCATCGATCACGCCACAGGCCGACGCCCCGGATACGAATCCCATCTGGAAAGCGCTGACCCGGTCGAGTGCGGTGCCGTGCCCTTCTTCGATCAACTCCTGATCTTGCGGGGTCAGGATCGGGTCACGAATAGTCATCAGGCCGGCCAACACGTGATCGAGCCCGTCACCGGTACTGAGGGTGAAGCGCGTCGATTTTCCCTCGGCTACCCAGCGCATGTAGACCCCGCCAAAGCAGTCCGCCTGCTGTTCGCGCACGATCGTCGAGGTGTCCCGACCGATGATTTTGGCCATATTCTGAATGGCGTGGCCGTATTCATGGGCGAAGATTCCGGTGACCGGCATCGGACCAAAGTAGGTCTTGCCGGTGGGGATCAGCACGCCGCGGTCCCAGGCAATCAGATTGCAGCGCGGTGAGAACAACGCGTTGACCAGTTTGTAGGTTCTTTGATGGCACACGATCGGGCTGGCTGGATCCTCGGAGTCATAGGAGATGAGCTCCTCGACGGGCGTGAAGTCACCCTTGAATGATTTGCTGTAGTTGGATTGCCAAAAATCCTGAATGTCGTTGATTGACAGCAGTACCAGCTTGTCTTCGTCCCCGTGGTTGGTGTTCTTCACGGTGCCAGTCGGTGGCGGCGCGTCGCTGCGCGGGCCGCTGGGCCCGTCTACCGCCAGAAGGCCGCCGACGTGAAAAGGGTCATACAACATGGATGAGCCGTGGGCTTTGACGACGGTGGTACATCCGGTGGCCACAGCGATCACGACGACGACGCTCACCGCGGTCGCTGCGGCGGTACGGAGCCATCCAGTCACGTGGCACCCCTATTTTCCATGTTCGTGCTAATGGGTGAATTGATGCGGCATCAGCCAAGGGTCGGGCTTAAGGATACGGTCTCGGCGAACAAACTCTGTGGGTTTATTCTCGTTAGTCGGGACGACCGACATCGAAATTCCCGTTGTTGTCCAGGAAAGTGGCGGTGACGCGTCGCGGGGCGCCGTCGACATTGACCTGGCAGGTAAAACTGTTGCCTTGCTTTATCGTGACGTTTTCACCGTGGTTGCAATTGACATCCGCCACGTTCTTATCCCCGTAGCCAGTGATCTCATCGGTCAGCACTCGTTCGATTTCCGATTGGGCGGCCTGGACGTCGAGCTTTTTCGTCAACAGCAAGTCGGGATTGGACAACCCGATCACTAAGACCTATTGCCAGGACGACAGCAGCCGATCCGACTCCACCCCACAACAGGGCAGTCGACTGCGTGGATCGCTGGCGTCCTGCGGACCCAGGGGGACCATAGGGCGGGCTGGCGTATGGACCGGGCGGCGGATGACCGTACGGGTTGGCTTGTCCATACGGGAACGGTTGAGGCGCGAAACCGGGCTGCTGGGCAAGACCTGGTGACGGCGGGAGGGGCTGCCCTGCCGGCGGGAAGCTCGGAGCCGGGTCGGGGCCGTGGCGCTGCGATGGGGGTGTCGCAGGCGGCGGCCCAGTTGGCGCACGGCTGCCCGGGTGGACGACGGGTTGTTGGTAGACGGTTTGTTCGTCCTGGTCATCGGACGCCGCCCGGGCTGGCTCACTGCGGGGCCTCGCGTCTGGGTTGTCGGTGTCGTTATTGCGTTGCGGCGCTCTGGGTGTGGGCGCCACCAGGGTTTTTTCTGGATCGTCAACCAACGGCTTTTTGTTCCCCACGACGGTGGTTTCTTCGTCGGCGTGCGACTTGCGGGATACGACGATGGTGCGCTCCGCGTCGTCAGGCGTTGCAGCAGAGCTGGATTGGGCGCTATCGCGGCCCCCGGACGGCAACGAGCCTGACGGGCTGGTGGTCTCGCCATCGTCGGGTTTGTGCGCCATCATGCCCGCATGCTCTGGTCGCTACCCAGCGGGTGAAGGTGCCTGGTGTGCCAAGTGGGCATCGCGCTCTCCATCTGCGGCTCACGGGTTATCACGGCGGCGGCCGGCATCAACGGGACCGCCACGGATGCGCGTCCAGCATCGCGGTCACCCGCTCAATCACGCCGGGGTCGGTGCGACCTTCTCGGGCCAGTTGTTCGGTTGCCGCCGCGATCCGAGCAAGAAGCCCGCCATAGGCGCGGGTGGCGGCTTCGACGTAGACGTGCACGGCATCGCTACCTTGCGCCGTCAACGCCCGCAAGTGCTCAGAGAGATCGCCGGACTGGCGTTGCACCGTGGACACCAAGGCGCCCACCGCCTGTGCATCAACTGGTCTGGCGCCGCCACCCAGCGCCGTCTCGAGCGCGAGGTCGAGATCCCGCACCGTGGTCAGGACGTCTTCGACATAGCCGGTGTGACCGCGTATTTCTGCGGCCGGAATAGGGACACTCAGCAATAGCTCAGCGGACGGGTGGGCTTGCGCGGCTTGAGCGCGTGCCCGCGCCGCCTCGGATTGGGCGGCGTACAGAGACGCCAGCGCTTGCTCTGTCTGCTCACGCGCCGCTTCCACTTCCGCCGCGCATTCGGCGCGCAGCTGCTCGATTTCCTCGCTCGTACGGGCGATGGCGTCGTCGGCTTCTGCGCGTGCCCGAGCAAGCGCAGCGTGGGCGGTTGACACCTCACCGTCGGCCTGGCCCCGGGCGGCCGCCACCTCGGCCGCGGCCAGCGCCCGTACCCGTTCGAGCTCGCCGCGCAACTCTTCCAAGTCTTGCTGAGCCGCTCTGCGGTCTTCGGCGCGCTCGGTCATGCGCTGTTCGGCGCGCGTGTCAGCTGCGCGGGCCTGCTCGGCGGCGGCGGCCACCTCGGCGCTCGCGTCGGCGCGTACCCGTTCGAGCTCGTTGCGGAGTTCTTCGAGGGCACGCTGAGCCGCCGTGCGCTCTTCGATCCGCTCGGCCGCACGTTCTTCGGCCCGTCGGTCAGCGGCGCGGGCCTGCTCCTGTGCGGCGGCGACCTCGGCGGCGGCGTCGGCGCGGACCCGATCCAATTCGCTACGTAATTCTTCGGCAGCTTGTTGGGCGCTGCGCAGTTCGGCGGCGTGTTCGACAGCCTGACGTGCGGCTGCGCTGTCTGCTGCCCGCGCCTGCTCGCGGGCTTGCGCGGCGGCCTGGGCGGCCTCTTCGGCCTCGGCGCGGGCCATGTGCGCGGCTGCTTGAGCGTCACGCTTGTCTTGTTCGGCCTGGCGCGCCTGGTGCTCGGCCACAGCCCGCAAATGGTCCGCCTCGACGAGCTGCATCGCTGGTGAGAGCCGTTTTGGTGCTGGCCCACTACGGTTGCGATGTTCGATCAGCTCGCCTTCGCTCATCGCGGCCACCGCGGCCAACTGCGCCGGCGCGGGCTTGCCAAGCCGCTGGGCAGCATCGACCGCGGCCGTCGCGGCCTGCTTGGTCACCGCTGCCCATCGGTCGATGTCGAGTTCTTCGATGTGCTGACGCAGATGTGTCATTGACGGCGTCGCCTGCCCTGAGCTGCGGCCACCTCTTTGGCGGGCCGGGGGCGTGGGGTATCGCCACCTTGCGCCGGTGAGCCCGATGACTGCACGGTCTCCCTCGGACCGGAGGGAGCGTCAGCGAGCGTGGGCTCAGCTGAGGCCGAGGGGACGGACGGCTCGGACGCCACGCTGCCCTGCTGGGCCAACACCTGCGAAAACTGGCTCAAGTAGACCGTCACCGCGCCCGTCAGCGTGGCGTCACCGAGACTCTCGGCGTCGCGTAACAAACCCCGCAACAGCTCTAGAGCCAGTTCTGGCCCCAAATCCACCGTGGCGCCTCGGCTGGCCGCCGGCTCTATCCCCGCCGTTTCCACCACCCACACCAGCCGCTGCCAGCATCGGTCCACCGCGGTGTTGTGTTGCTCGGCCTCACGAATTTGACGGTTGTGGCTCTCTTGCCGCTTGGATGCACGCCAGAAGCCAATCAGGATCACCGCAGCCAACAACAGTGCCGCAAGCAACGCCGCAGCGCCCCCGAACCCAGCTGAGGTGAGGAACTCGCGGGCCGGCGGCAGCGCAGGCATCCGCTCAGGCACGAGGACCACCGAATCCACTGGTGGGGCCACAGGCATCGACATGGAAAAACCATACCGACCTGTCAGGGCCTGGCGCGACGCTCACGATGATTTGCTCGGCGGGCGTCGCACAACCCCGCCAGCACCGCTAGGTTCGATTCAAATATCACTTTGGCCCCGACAGTCGTTGTGCTGCAACCGATACGAGTGAAAAGGATCCAGTGAAAAGCTGCGCCCACACCTCGCCTGCGTGGCGTTGCCTCGTCTCGGTGGCCACCGCGGCGGCACTGCTGACCGGGTGCAGCTCACCGGCTTGGCGCACCGGCAACCCACCGCCGCCGGCGTTGAACGCTACCCACGGCGTCTACCGTCTGGTCCAGGAGCCCGAAGCAGGCTACGCGGCCATCCTCGGGATCATCGGCCAGGCGCGCCGAACCCTGCGCATGACGATGTATGAGCTGGCCGATTCCGCCGCGCTCAGCGCGCTCGTCGACGCCCACCGCAGGGGCGTAGACACCAAGATCATTCTCGACGCCGCATTCCACGGCCGCCAAACCAACACGGCCGCCTACGACCAGCTCAAAGCAGCCGGCATCGACGTACGATGGGCGCCCGCGGCCACCATCTTCCACCAAAAGACACTGACCGCCGATGACACCGAAACCGCAATCGGCACAGCCAATCTCGTGGCCAAGTACTACCCGTCTAGCCGCGACGCCTGGGTACTTGACACCGACCCCGCCGACATTGCCGCCATCACCGCCACCTTCGACGCCGACTATGCCACCGCCGCAACGGGCCGCCCAGCACCAGGTGTGCCAAGCCCACACCTGATCTGGTCACCTGACGCTCGCGCCGCCTTTCTACAGCAACTCGACACCGCCGGGCACAGCATCGAACTGACCACCGAAGAACTCAAAGACCGCGCCATCGTGGCCGCCTTGACCAAAGCCGCCCACCGTGGCGTCACCTGCCGCATCGTGCTGACCGCCAACCCGGCCACCGTCCACACCGTCGATGAACTCACTGCCGCCGGATGCAAGACCCATCAATACCCCGCCGACCGCAAGCATCTGTATATCCACGAGAAAATGATCCTGATCGACAGGACTGTCCTCGTCATCGGCAGCCAAAACCTGTCCACCACAAGCCTTCTGGAAAACCGCGAAGTGTCCTTGCTGCTCACCAACCAGACCGCCAAGCCGGTCATCGACGCCGTGGCAGCCACCTTCGACAACGACGACCGCCAGTCCACGCCGTAGGGTCCCGCCAGGCCGCGGACGCATAATGGTGTGGTGCAGCGCATTCCCTTGCCCCCAGCCCCCATGCTGGCCAGCGCCGCACCGCCCCCTGCCGACACCACTGGATACTGTTTCGAGGCCAAGTGGGACGGCATCAGGCTGCTTGCGCGATGCGCCGAGCGGGTCGAGTTATTCAGTCGCCAGGCCACCAACCTCACCACCTGCTTCCCGGAGATCGTCGACGCGCTCTCAGCGGGCCTTGAAGGGCGGACTGCCATCCTCGATGGTGAGCTCGTCGCCTTCGATCACCACGCTCGACCAAATTTTCAGCTGATTCAGCGCCGCCTACGCGCCCCGCGCCCGGGCCCCCGCCTACTCGCCTCCGTGCCGCTGACGTTCTGTGTTTTCGACATCATCTACCTCGACGGCCATGACCTCACCGGGCACACCTACCTGCAGCGCCGCAGGATGCTCGACGACCTGCGCCTGCACAAACCACCCATCGTCATCTCTCCGTACTGGACAGGTATCGGCACTGACGCGATGGCCGAGATTATGCGGGGCCTGGGCTTGGAAGGCTACGTCCTCAAGCACGCCCACTCCACCTACCAGCCCGGCCGACGCTCGGCTGCATGGATCAAACACGTTGTCCGCCAACGAAGGCCCATGGTGGTCGGCGGGTTCATCCCGAGCGCCGGTACCCACCGCGGCGGTCTGGGCGCACTGCTGGTCGGGGCCTACGACACCAACGGCGAGTTGCGCTACTGCGGGCACGTGGGCGCCGGCATGACGCCGCGCACGCGGGCCAGCCTAATGGAGCGCCTCAGCGACCTGCAGCAACCCCTCACACCGTTCGCCGCACCGATACCAGAGCTACGCGGCGCCCGCTGGGTACGCCCGACGGTAGTCGTAGACATCGAATACCGCCAATTCACAGGAAGATTGCGCCACCCAGCACTCAAAAGCGTTCTCATCGACGCTGATAGCTCTGGAATATCGCTTCCCCCCGAGGGGTGAGGCTCTCGATAGCATGGGCTTAAGAACCAGCTGCGATGTCGAACAGGGCCAGCTGCACCGGTTTTGACGGTGTGCGACGGCCTGGCCGGCGCTGACGGCTCTCTTTGTGTGCGACGTCGGCGATCGCGGCGGCAGCAAAGGCCAGGTATTGCGCACTGGGCTGTTTGTCGACTTCCTGCCCGGGCCGATAGGTCGATCGGATCGACTCACGCAGCGCAGGAGGCACAAGAGACCAGTGATGTGCGCACATGAATAGCCGCGGCTCGATGTCGACATCGCACCCGCGGGCCCGGCAGACATGTGGCGGTGCCGTATCCGAAGGCGACGGCAGCGGCGTCGTCATTTCGACTGCCGGGCAACGCAGTTGGGCCGCGCGCGACTGTCTGCTGCGCGGCCATGCGATGTGATCACCGCAGCCTCCCAACTGTCGGACTGGTTCAGGGCTGGTAGATGGTGTCGGCGACATGGGTGGCGAAATCGTTGACCACCTGCCATGTGCCCTGGACAACCACCGCGATTAGCGCCACAGCGATCAGCACGGCCGCCAGCAGGCCGCCAAGCCACGGGAACTTACGCGAATCATTCACTTTCGCCACGGCTTTCAGTCGATGACAACACCGCCGCGACCTGACGAGGACGCCGTAGGTGGTGGGGGGTCAGTTCCCAGTGGGTGATACGGCCAGGCTGGTCTGCGACGCGGCGCACGACACCGCGCCGCGCCAAAATCACCAGCGCGCGATAGACCTCTTCGGCCACCACGGGGCGGCCACGCGGGCGGCACACCTCGGTAACAGCCAGGCGGGCTTGGGTGGTCGACATCGGTTGATTCGCGTCAGCCAAAACCGCGACGAGATGCTCGCGTAACTGCTCGGCGTTCACTGGGCGATCGCTTCGGCGGCGCGGCGGTGGCGTGCCACAATCCATTCCCACATGGTGCTGGGCTTATCCACGGCGGCCCGGTCAGCCTGCAGCAGCGTTTTCACTGCGCGGTCGTATTTGGTGAGGAAGTCAGGCCAGTCGGGCAGCTCGGTGGTGATGCCTGCCGTTCCGCGGCGCAGCAGCCGGGCTTGGCCCCGGTTTTGCGGAAGCAGTCGCCGGTAGTCAAGGCTGGGACCTAGCTGAGAGGACAACGTTTTCCCGCCGGTGGCCTGATCGAAGCTTTCCTGGCGGCGGGTGGTCTCACGTGACCACTGTTCGCCGCGCTGCAACATTTCCATCTCGTCAGCGCCGTACATGATCAGCGCGGCCGGGAAGGTGGCGCGCAGCTCGCGGGCATAAGCGCTGCCATAGACGGTGTCGAACTGGCAGGACGCCTGCACGGCGAGCACCAGATTGACGCCAAGCCCGCGCCCTTCTGAGACATAGCGGCGCAGCGCGGGCATCGGCGCCACGTTGGTAGCCTCGTCAATCACCATCAGCAGCCGGTGCAGCATTTCCTTGCGCGCGGTTTTGCCGCGCCAGCTGCGCACCAGGTGGTCGAGCAGTGTGACGGCCGCGCCGGCGATCGACCCTTCGGCGGGGGCCAGGATGAACAACGTCGCATCCGGGTCAGACAGAAACGCATCGTCGAAACACGGTGCGGTGTCCCCGCGCAGCCCCAGCCGCATCCACGGGGTGACCGCCTTGCGCATGGTCAGCGCGATACTGTCGCGCTGCTTGGGCTCCATGGCCAGCGTGCGCATCAGCGCGTTGCGAAACAGCGGCTGGCTGGCCACCTGACGCGCGGCGCTGTGCCAGCCCGGCGCGTCGGGGTCCTTGTCGTCTTTTTCCAAGTTGTCCACGGCCAGCAGCACCCATTCGATGCCTTTGCCGTGCCCACGAGGGGAGGCCGCGTACAGCATCGCGGCCAGCGGGCCCTCGGTGTTGGCTTCCCAGATCCCAGCATCAGAGACCTGATCAATGCTCGAGCCCAGCCCGACCGCCGACATCTGCATCATGGTGTTGGCCGCAGTCACCGCCTGGTCTGGTGTGCTGATCAGCGCGGTCGGGTCAAACGAGCGCACCTGCGCATCGGCCGGGTAGACCGGCGAGTAGTCCGGGCGCAAGTCGATCACTTGTTTTGGGCCCCAACGGCGTTGGCATACCAGCCACAGCAGGTCATCTTTAGGTGACACGCATACCGCAGGCCCGCCCCACAACACCGCCGCCGGCGCTAAGACTCCGCGGGTCTTGCCGGTTTCGGTAGGGGCAGAGACCAGCAGATGGCAGGCACCCTCGGCAACCGAAAGCTGCTGGGTCGAGCTGTCACGGCTGAATCCGCAGTACGGCGAAGACGGCGGGCGATACATCGCTAGAACCTCCAGATCGGGCTCGGGTCACCGGGTGGCGCATCGCGGCGGGTGGGAAACACCCCTGGCCCGGTGAGATCATCGGGCTGTAGGAAGCCGAAATCGATGTCGTCGACCTCCTCGGCTGGGCGCATCGGCCACCAATCTCGGGCCCCGTCCACGGCCAACCAGCCTTCCAAAATGCCGTAGATGCCGGCGGTGAGCAGCGCGGCCGGGATTTGGGCCACCAGCCACGGCGCCACAGCCGCTGACACCAAGGAATCACCGGGCTCATAGAGCAGCGGCAGCGGCAGACCAACCACTACCGCCGCCCACATGAACGCGGCGATCGGGTACGAGCGTAGCTCACCGGGAATTAGCTGGACCACACGCACCGACATGGCCTTGCCCACCGGCCAGCCCAGCGGCGCCAATACCGCTGCCGACATAAGAATGATCGCATCGAACATTGCGTACGACGTTTTAATCGGGCGCGCATACCAAGGGTGAATAACATCATCGTCGGCGGGATCAACCCGCGCACCGGTGGCTGCGGTATCACGGTCTCGTATTTGGCGCGCGAGAATTTCTGAGCGCCTTTTCTGGAATATAAACGTGCGTTGGTTACGGGCGATCCACTTGCGGCGGATCTCGTCGAACCGATCAGCAGGCACTGGCATCAGCAGCATCCCCCACGGCTCGTACAGGCTCAGTGTAAAAGTCGTCAAGGCGCTGCGCGACGTCCATCAAAAAGTTTTTCAACTCGCTCGCGCAGCGCGAGACGCCGCCGCATTCGGCGTCGCGACGCGCCGCGTTGATCGCCGCTGCACACAGGTTGATCTGCTCTGATATGCGAACTGCGGGGCTCTCGCCGGCCAGCACCCGCTGGGCGGAACCTTCTTGCCACCCCAGCGCCACATCCAGGCGTGCCAGCGTCTTGGGCGCCAGCCCACCGTCACGTTCGGCGGCTTTATACAACGTTGACGGGGCTGGGCCGCCCGCGGCGGCGAGGTCCTCGCGCGTCCAGCGCAGCTGCGCCAGACGGTCCTCGACGAAAAAGAGCAGCCGCCTTACTCCGTCTGCTGGGAATGCGTTCACACAAAAGACGGTAACAACCGATCAAGTTATTTCGCTACGGCCGTGGAATATCCGTTACTGCACCCCTTAGGCTGACCCGTAAGGACAGGAGGTCAGTGGATGCGCGTGGTTTTCGGCGTCGCTTTCATCGCCATCATGGGAGCCGTTTTCACCGTGATGACGGCGGTGATCTTCGTGACCCAGCATCTGTTTGCTAGTGCGGTGATCGCGGGCGTGACCGCTGCTGCCCTGGTGAGCATCGCGCGTCGGCGACGCAAGGCCCGGTGCTCGCACCCTGCCCCGGGATACCTGGCCGTCTCGGCCCGGACACAACCCCACCCGGTCCGGGGCACGCCAACGCAGATGTCCTCAGCAGCTGTCCCGGCCCGCCGCCACCGGCCCGCCCTGGCGCCGCGGAGCGTGTCATGAGCAAAACCCCGATCGACCACCAGCGCGATCACACGATCGCGGCGACCGAAGGTTTCCTCGCCGACATCTACGGAGACGACCTGAGCGCCATCAAGGGTGAGCAGCCCGCGCAGTTGGAGGGTCAACCGCGCTGCGCGCCCGGCGACGACCACGACCCAGCGCTCACACTCAATGCGGCACCAGCCGGGGACCCCATCGACGTCGACGACACCACCTACGACGGTGCCGACCACGTTGATGTGCGGCGGCCCAGCGAGGACCCACCCATTGATCTCGACGGGCCCAGCGACTGCGATGATCAGCCCGACACCCACGGCGCTGACAACCATGATCTGGGCACCAGCGCGGCACCCGATGGCGACGAAACACCGCTGCCAGGTTCGGAATTGGTCGACCAGCTCACCGCCAGCAGCGACACAGACGACGCCGCAGGTAGTGCTGAAGAATCCGCACGCAGCCCGCGCTACAACAAGAGAATCGCTGTCGGCTTCGGCGCCGCCACCGTAGCGGCCACCCTGGTTGTCAGCGGCGCTCTGCTGGCCATGCGCAGCGACCCACACACCAGTGAGCCACCCCAGCCCAGCACTCGTCTCAGTGTTCTCGCCGCGCCGTCGAGCACCACCGCGGCCCCCGACAACCAGGACTCCACCATCCCCTATACCGCCACAGCGGTGGGATGCCTACCCGGCTCGACAGCCGCGCAATCCGTGGCCGGCGCCGACCCGACCCAAGCCTGGGTGTGTGTCACCGGCGGCAACATCGGCCAATTCCTGACCATCAATCTCGGCCGCACCATGGTCGTCACCGCCGTCTCCCTGACCCCCGGCTGGGTCGGGGCCGACGCCTCCGGCGCCGACCAATGGCACCAACACCGCGTGCTCACCCGTGTGCAATGGAGCTTCAACGACGCCCCACCCACCGCGGTGCCCCAAGAGACCGGCAGCGTGCACGGCGAAGCCACCAAACCCATGCCCAACCGCGGCGTGCTGGCATCGCGCATCATCATGCTCGTCCAAGAAACCGGGCGCGCACCGGCCGACACCACCACCAGCCCCGCCCCCGGCGGCGGGGTGCTCGGCGAGGTGCTGGGTCCCCCGGCGGCACCCGCTGACCCCACGCCGACCAGCACTCCCGCACTGCCCGGGCTGCCCGCTGACCCCAGCCACACCGACCCCGCCGACAACACCTTCGCCGTGTCGTCGATCAAAATCTTCGGCCACCCGCCCCAGTAAAGGTCTCGCCCACCATGCTCACCAACACCTGGCGCAAACGCCTCGACGGCACCCACAACGCGCTGCGCCGCGCCGGCCTCATCGTCGGCCTCGGATCGTGCAGTGTGGTGGCCATCGCCACCATCTGGGGCTGGATCTTCGACAACCCCATCGACGTCGCCGGGCCCGCGCGCAGCGCCGTCAACCGCACCGCCCTGGTCGGCTCCTACGCCCAAGACTGCGTCACCCGTTGGCTCACCGCCACCGCATCCCACCAACAGGTGCTGCACGACTGCTGGTCACTGCGCGACCCGATCAAGCTGCCCACCACCCCCGCGCTCATCGTGACCTCCCCCGCGGTCTCTGCGGTCACCTTGGTCAGCGACGTCGGCACCACCCAACAGTGGAGCGTGGTGATCACTGTCTCCGAGCGGGCCTTTGAAGCCGCCACCCCCCGCACCGCCTACTATCGGCTGCCCGTCGTCTACAGCAACTACGGCCTGCGGGCCAGCGCGCTACCGGCCCGGGTCAACGGGCCCGGCGCTGGTGCTGACGCCCCGCTGGGATACTCCACCGCGGTCGCTGACACCTCACCAGCGTTCGCCACTGTCACCGGATTCATCACCAGCTTCTTGACCGGGGCTGGCGGGCTGGAACGCTACGTCACCACCAGTTCCGGGCTGCTGCCCGCGGCCGACTATCGATCCGCCCAAGTCATCAAACTCATCGCCAACCACAGCCTCGGTGACCACGATGTGCCCGCCGAGGGCACCACCGTGCACGTGCTCGCGACCGTCAACGCAGTCACCAGCCAATACGCCCCGCTGCAGCTGGACTACCCCATCGTGTTGACCGTCACCAGCGGCCGCTGGAGCGTCTCAAGCCTCGACTATGCGCCCCTGCTCGCCGATGGCGCCGAACTGACCCCCGTCATCCCGACCGCCGCCGCGCCGCGCTAGAGGACCCCATGAGCCTTGAGCACATTCCCACCGCGATCGTCTCCGTCACACTGCTGTTGCGGCTGCTTCGACTCATGCACCGCGAGCTGCGCGCGCTGATCCTCACCGCTCTGCTCCTTGTCGCCCTCGCCGGCGGCGCACTCATGCTGGCCGCCGGACCCGGCCACGCCATCACCGTCGGCCCCCTTCTGCAAGCCCTTGTGACCTCACTAACCACGAAAGGAAATCTGACATGAGTATCGCTTCGGCCCCAACGTTTCTGGCAGCCACCGACTTGGTTTCGGGCAGCCACTCCCTCTACACCATCGGTGTGGGTGTGCTGGTTGTGTTCATCCTGCTCGCCGGCGGCGCACGCGCTGCCGGCTCCTTCTTCGGCGGGCGCATCGGCGCCACCGTGGGCTGGGCGCTGACCGCGGTCATCGTCGCCGTCATCGTCGGCTCGGGCTACGCCATCTACGTCTCGACTAAGCACACCGTCGACCGCACCGGCATCACCACCGGACAATTCGGCCAGTAACCCGAACCGCCACGCTGCCTTTCAGTGCCGAGCCGCTCCGCGGTCGGCAGGCACAACGCTTGAGGAAAGCCCGTGACCGAATCAGCCCAGCTGTTCAAAGGCGTCCACGACACCCCCGTCTACACCGACATCTTGTTCAAGAAGCCGCTGCGGCTGTGGGTGGCGATCAGCCTCTACGGGGGCACCGCCCTGACCGCCGTATTCACCATCCTGGCACTGGATTCCGGGCACGCTCGGTCCATCTTGATCTGCGGGCTGTTGGCGACCGGCGCCGCCGGCGGCACCGCAGCCCTCATGCCCCGCGGCCGGCCCACCTTGCGCTTTCGGGTGGCCAGCGCCTGGCGGGCCCTGCGCCCGGCCCTGGCCAGCAGCTCCACCGATCCGCTGCTCGCGCCGCCACGAACCGTCATCGGCAACCTAAGCTTCACCAGCCACGGCGTATACGCCCACTACCTGATCAGTGGATTGCCCTACTACCTGCAATCCACCAAACGCCGAATCGGGGTGGCAGACCGACACCAAACCCTCGCCCGTGAAATCCCCGCCGGCACTTGGATCTTCGGGCTCTCGGTGCCGCAAAACCAGCGCCAACTGTTACGCGCCATGCTCGACGGTCACCTCGACAAACCCCCCTGGATCAACGCCTGCCAGCAGATGGCGCCCGTCATCGCCGAACAAACCCCCCGCAACCGCATCTATTGGCTGGCGATGCCCGTCGACGCCGGCCGGGCCGGGCACAGCCCTGTTGGCCAAGCCACCAAACTGCGCGACTGGGTGATCGGCCGCGACAAAGACTCCGACGACTCGGTGGCCGCCTACCAACGCCTCGCCCACGACATCATCACCGCCCTGCCCGAAGAATTCGGTCCACAACCCGTCAGCGCGAACATGATCGCCTGGTTTTGGCGCCACAACGCCTGGCGGGGAGTGTTCAACAGCCCCCTGCCACGGCGCGACACCACCAGCCAGCTCGACACCACCGCGCTGCCGGCCGCAGTGTTCGACGACGGCGACCAACACCACCACGGTGGGCGCGTACTGCCGCTGCGCCTCATCGCCGCCGCCCTGGCCCTGGCGGGCGCCGCTGGCGGCACCGCGCTCGGACCCGCGCTGGCCGCCCCCATCGTCGCCCTGGCCGCGGCGGCGATGGGGGCCTGGAGCGCCGGCATCCGCCGTATCCCCTCGTGGAGCAAAACCCTGCGGGTGTCCAGCCCCGAAGGCACCTATCCCGACAGCTATCAAGCCATCCTGCCCGTCGTGGATATGCCCAAGGCCGGCATCGTGTTTCCCGGCTCGGAATTTCTCCAAGCCCTCGACGACCTCGACACCGGCGCCACCTTCGACTTCGCCGTCAACCTCGTCACGCTAAGCCGCGAAATGGAATTCGTGCGCAACGACCGCGCCAAAGGCAACATCGACGACCAATTCACCCAGCGCCGCGACGTCCGCAACGGCGACGCCGAACTCATCGCCACCTTGCGCCAACTCGCCGAATACCGCCGCCAGCTCGAAGCCAACATCGACGAACGCCCCCTGCACGCCGCCTTTCTCATCGCCGTCGGGGCGCCCGACCACGAAACGCTGGACTACAGCATCAAACGCCTACGCGAAGAACTCACCGCCTCCGGCCAAATCGCCATCCGCCACTATCGCGGCGCCCAAACCAAACTGTGGGCGGCCTTCAACCCCGCTGCACCCACCCACAAAACCACCGTCGACCAATTCACCCAACCCACCACCACCAAGAAGTGGTCACGGTTCGTGCCGTTCACCTCCTCCATGGTCGGCAACAGCACCGGAATCCTGTTGGGATTCAACAGAAACAACGCCCTCAACAGTGCGGTGCTGCTCGACCTGCCCGCCGCCGCACGCCGCAACCGCAACCCCTGCCTGGTGTGCAGCGGGGCGCTGGGATACGGAAAATCCTATGCCGCCAAACGCATCACCCGCGGCGAAATCCAGCGCGGCGCACAAGCATTCATCGTCGACCCCGGTACCGAATGGCAAAAAGCCCTCGTCGACGTCGCCAACAAGGCGGTCATCGACATGGCCGGCAACCAGTTCAGCTGCGACCCACTGCGTGTCTTTCCCCCTGGTCTCGCTGGCGGCTACTGGCTCGACTACATGATTCCGATGATGAGCCTGGACCCGCACAGCGTCGCGGTTCGCCGCCTACGCGCCATCTTGCAAGCCGACGTCGCGGCAGCCCTGGGCATCACCAGTACCGCCGCGCTCATGAAATACATCAGCCACATCCAAGCCCCCACCACCGGGCCCGATGACCGCGCCCCCCAGGTCATCCGACTCGCCGACGACCTCGCACCCATCGGCGCCGCCCTACAATCGTGGGCCACCCACGACTTCACAAGAGCCATCTTCGACCCCACGCTGCCCGTTCCCGACCTGGCCACACTCGACGTCACGATTTGGCTCACCGGCAGCCTCGATCTTCCCACCGCCGACGAAATGAACACCCCCCACCTCTACGAGCGACTCTCCGACCGCAAGCGCGCCTCGGTAGCCATCTACGGCATGCTCGTGCGGCTAGCTCGAGTGACATTCTTCGCCGACAGCACCCGCTTTGGCCTCATCGTCCTCGAAGAGGCCGCCGGGCTACTCAACTCGCGCGCCGGCGCCGACGACGCACACCTGATCAGTCGCCGCGCTCGCAAGCACTACACGGGGTTGTTGATCATCACCCAAAACCCCATCAAAGACCTAGCCCTCATGGGTGATGAATTCATCACCCAGCAGCTCATCATGCCCTTCGAAAACGAAGAACTGGCACGCCAAGTCGCCGCCAAAGTCGGCATCCGCCTTGACGACTACCCCGACATCGAAGAATTCTTCCTCGCCCAGCCCTCGCCCGAAGAGATGCGCGACCCCACCTCCTTCGACGAGCTCGACGACCGCCCCACCGCCGAGACCGGCCCGAACCGGGCTGGGCGGCAAGGTTACGGATTCTTCGTCGACGAGTTCCGCCGCAAATCCCCCATCTGGGTCGCCAGCGAACCCGACACCGCCGTGCACCACGCCTACGACACCACCCCCGGGCGCGCGGCATGACCACCGCGCCAACCACATTCAGCCAACGCGCCGCCGAATACCTGGGCTACCAGATGGCCATCCGACCCCGGCTGCGCCGCTTCACCACCTTCTGGCTCCTCACCCACACCCTGGCAGCGGCCGCGCTCGCCGGCGCGCCACCGGCGGCTGCCTCCACCCTGGCCGGTGCGCTCAACTGGACTGGTGTGACCGACAGCCACGGTGTGCCCGTGGGCAGCTACTACCTGTCGGTGGTCAGCACCAGCGAGGCCATCACCAAAGCTGGCCCGGGTCTGAGCGTCGACCCGTCGAGCTGGGCTCGCTGGCTGGCCAACGCCGTCACAGTCGGACTCGACCATGAGCTGATCGTGGAACTGCTGCAAGCCCAGGCCGGCATCTACATTTTCATGATCGCCATGTCGCTGTGGCTGCTGCGGTTCGCCATGTCCAACACCTGGCTATTGTGGCTGGCCACCTGGTTTCGTCCCATCTTCGAGACCATCCGAGTCATCCTGGCCGATCTGTGGGTCTTTCCCATCTGCCTGATGCTGGGCCTCGGCGTCGGCGCATACCACATCCTGTGGCACGGCCGCAAAGGCTTCGGATCGGGAATCATGCTGTCCACCATCGCTGTTGGCGTCCTGGGCATCGTGCTCACGCATGACCCACTGTCTGACCTCTACAACGAAAACGGGCTGCTCACCCAAGGCCGAAACCTCGGATTCAGCGTCTCCCAGGCGGCGTTCAACAATGGCTCCATCACCACCGGGGGCGGTCAAGCCCAGCTGCAACACCTGACCGGCCTCATCGCCGACGCCACGGTGCGGATGCCGTTGCAGCTGATGAACTTCGGCACCACCGTCGATGACATCGGCACCTGCGGGGGTGCCTACACCGCCGCCATGCTCACCCCTCACGACGGCAGCGACCTCGCCGGTCCCGCCCACGCCATGGCGTCCTGCGGGGCACCACAGGCCCTGTCGTTCGCCCAACACCTCAGCGGCGCCAACCTCGCCCTAGGCAGCTGCTATGGCCTGCTCGGGGCGGTCTTCGCCTTCTTCGTCTGCTACGTCACCTACAGCTACGTCATGGTGTGCTGCGCGGCCTTCGTCAACGCGCTGTTGTCCATCGTGGTCGCCGCGCCCGCCATGATTCATGGCCACCCGCGGCGGCGCGCCGCCCGGCGTATCAAGATGTTCTTCAAACACGCCGCCCTGGTGTTCGCCTACACCACCTACATCTCCATGGCCGCGATGATCGTCCTGAAAATGGGTGCCCGCGGCGGCTACGCCGATCAGGTCGGCATGAGCCACCCGCTGGCCCGACTCTTCATGATCGCCATCGTCTCCGCGGTCGCGATCGGCGTGTTCTGGTGGCTCAAACGTGAACTCGGCGACCACACCCGCCACGACTTCACCCAGGCCATCAGCGATCTCGGCCACCGAAGCCGCGAGGGCTACCAACGCGGGCAAGACGCCTACGACCGAGCCCGCGAGCTCAACTCACGCGCCCCCTGGTCCAAAACCGCCGGCGACGACCCCACCGATGCCCCTGATGAGCCCGACCAGCCCCTCACTGGCACCCCGGTCAACGGTCGACCACCCGGCGGACGACCACCCTCGCCCGGCCGCGCCCGCCATCACACACCAACAGCGCCGACCCCCGCCTCGACACCGGGTGCTACGGCCACGTCCGAAACACCCGCTGCGGCAACTTCCTCGGCTGCTGTTGACGGGGCGGTGATGGCCGGAGAAGCCGGCGCCGCCGTCGCGGCACCCGAAGTCGTCGCCGGCGCCGCAGTCGCCACTCGTGTCGTCCACCACCAGCGCCGTGACCACAACCCCGGCGGGAGCGCCCAGCCCACCGCCACCGGCACAGCCACCCAAGCACCTCACGCCAGCCCCGCCCGCAACCCCGCCCAACCCCCCACAACGCCCGTCGCGGGCCGCGCCGGCGCCACCAGCCCCAAGCCGCCGCCCACCAACAGTCCCGCCGGTCCTGGGTCCGGCGCGACCGGTCAGCCGCGTGCAAGTCGCCCTCAACCTGACCAAGCCGACCTCGCCGAAGACAGCAGCCCGGCCAAGGGACGCTCAACGCGTTCCCGTTAAAGCCGGCCCAACTCCCAATGCCCCAGCACCAAACCGGTGCGGCCCTTGGCAAGCGGCTCCGGCGTGGCCGCGAATCCCTTCATTTGCAGCGTCCAGTAGTGGGAATGTTCAGGGGCCAAATCCGCAGATTGATCGGCCCTGACCAAGGCGGGCAGGGTATACAACACGCGGTCCTGGAAAAGCCGTCCGCCGGGCTCATTCGGTACAAATTCCACGGCGCCCAGCACGGCAGGACGCAACCGCATGACCGCGTCGCGTTGACTGTGTTCGTAGCGTGCCGGCACCAATTCGCCAGAGTCGACCCACGATTCCCACAGCCGCACAACCTCATTGATGTGCTGATCGAGGAACGCCAGCAAAAACGGCATTCCGGTGGCTATCACGATGGTGTCCATACTCAGTCATCGTCGCAGAGACGACCGACAAGTTATCTGTAGCCAGCCAGCCCGGCCGTGACGCCGCCCGGGGCAAGGGCTCAACGATGACGTCGGCGTCGCCGCGTGTCTTGTTCAATGCGGATATGCATGAGCCATCCCGCGAGCCACGCCGGTTCGTGTTCGTTGCGCAGAGCCTTGATCTGAGCCGAACTCAGCCCCGCGGGGTGACCGGCGCACATACCCGTGATCAGCACGGCGCCGCGCAGCAGTGGGACGGTCCTGATTGAAAAGTTCGACACTGCATGCAAGTTGAGCGTGGCCATCCGGTTGATCGGCAACGAGCCTGTGGCCGCATCGAACCAGAAGACGAGATCATGCTGGGCGGTCAGGGATTCCGCGGACGGGCCGACGTGCCCATCGACGACCCTGGCGTCGATGGGCACCAGCTTCATCATCTCGTCGGGCGACACCAGGATGCCCACCGGAACCAGCGCCTCGAGTAACGCACTGTCGTTCGCACTAAGACGGCTGCGCGGCTTCACGGGCTTACTCGGAGCGCTTTTCAGAGACCGCGGCGCGCAGCCCTTCGGCTAAATCCTCGCGGGTCAGTTCGCGCAGCCGCAGCAGCTGCTCGTCGGTGACTTCGACGTCGTCGCTGGCCAGCAGGTCATCGAGCTCGGCAGTATCGAGGCGATCGTTGCGGTGATCGCGGGCTTTTTCGACCACGTTACGCACGAACCCGGCATTGCCCAGCACGTCGATGCCGCGGATCAAATCGCCTTCGGCAGTGAGGGTTTCTTCGGCATAGAACCTCTCGAAGTCTGGGCGCAGCACCTCAACGGCTTCATCGGTAGTCACGTCTTCGTCTTCACCCACCATCAGTTTGGTCAGCTCGATCAGCTCTGGCGGGGTGTAGCTGTGGAACTCGATCACGGTCGAAAACCGCCGGCGCAGACCTTGATTGACTTCCAACATCCGTTCGGTGGCTTTGGCGTAGCCCGCCCCGAACACTACGAGCTCGTCGCGGTGATTCTCCATGTACAGCAGCAGCGTGTTGATGATGGCGTTGCCGTAGGGGTCGCCGGTGGAGTAGCCACGTTCATGCAGGGTGTGCATCTCGTCGAAAAACACCGCCCCACCCAGGGCGCCCTCGAGCATTTCTTCGGTGTTCTTTTCCGCATCAGCCATGTAGCGGCCCAACAGTTTGGCGCGGCTGGTCTCCACCACCAGCGGCTTGCGCAACACCTTCAGCCCGCACAGTTGTTTGGTGAAAGACCGTGCCACCGAGGTCTTTCCGGTCCCAGGTGGGCCCAGCAGCAGGGTGTGCCGCGAGGTCACAGGCACCCTCAGCCCCACCTTAGAGCGGGCCAGATTGACCTTCGTGGTGGAGCGGATGCGTTTGATTTCGCGCTTGGCCGTCTCCATGCCCAGCATGGCATCGAGCTCGGCTTGCCCCTCAGCCAAATATTCCGACGCCTTCTCAGCATCACGGGCCGTCTCAGTCTCTAGCCGACTCGGGGCGCTGTCGGGATCCCACGGGTCGGTGCGAGCCTCAATGGTTTCGGGGTCGGTGAGCACCAGGCGCCGGCTGGGGTCATCCATCGCTTCGCGGGCCGGGGTGAACTTCGGATCGCGTGAATACACGCGGCGCAGCAGCTGGGCCGCCTCGTCCTCGCGGCCCAGATGGCGAAGACACATCGCCTGGGTGTAGAGCGTCACGGTGGCTGCCTGCGGCACGCGGTCATCGCCGGCGGCCCTCTCGCCGCGGCGAAACGCATCTTCAAACACCCCAAGTGATGCCAGCGCTGTGGTGGCCATCGCTGTGGCCGCGCACTCGTATTCGGCCCGATACCAACGCTTGTCGATCGGGAACAGGCGCAACACATCGGTCCAGCGTTGCGTGCGGAAATGCAGCAGCCCGCACACATAGGTATGCATGTCCGCGTCGAAGGGATCGGTCGGCTTGGCCGTCGAAGTCACCAACGCGTCGGCTTGGCTGTAGCTGGCTTCACGGATCAGCACCGTGGCGTACGCGGCGCGCAGCGCATCCACCGACCCGATCGGCAGCTGCAAAAATAGGCCATCGAAGACCAGTGGGCGGAAATCGGCGCCCAGCACGCCGAGACGGCGGATCTCCCAGCCGAAGGTTTCTGCGGCCGCCCACGCCCCCGCCAGCACCTCCACCGTGTCCTCACCGGCCAGCACTCGGCCCATCCAGCCATCGCACACGCCTGGCTCGGCACGGGTGACTGTGCGGAACATCTCGGCGGCCACCTGACGGTTATGGCTGGGCACTAAGCCGCCCACACCAATACCCGATGCCAGCAGCCCTCGCCGAAATGCGCTGCGGGCCGGAGTTTCTGCCTCGATACCTGTCATGGTGATGTCGAATCTAACCGTTTAGGCCGCCCGGCGGGGACCGGCATCAATCAAGCGGCGCTCGTAATCGAGGTTGATCCGCAACCGATACTGAAATGCCCACGTGCGGAT